>JAGAKF010000057.1 GCA_017625835.1 Clostridia bacterium | reverse complement strand
TTAAATATTCGCGTCTGAATACGCTTTACGGTAATTATGAAAAATATGAGCAACAGTGTGCTCAGCTTTATAAAAAATACCGTAAGGAATTCAATGATGCGTTTTGTTTCAATAACACAAATGCACCTGTATGCTACATAGTTATAGGTGCAAACCAGGGTATGTGCGGTGCGTTTAATTCAGAGCTTCTTAATTATTTTGAAAGTATAATTGAATCGGAAGAGAAACCTTCATTTATATTTTCCTGTGGGGAAAAAGTCGGCGAGTATTTCCGTACAAAAGGCATTTCCTACGAAAGAGAATATAATTTCGACGATATACCTTCATACTTTCAGGTTCAGCAGTTGTTTGAAGAAATATGCTGTCTTATGCAGGAGGGTAAAATTTCTTCAGTCCGTATCGTGTATCCCGAATATATTAATATGATGAAGCAATCCCCTGTGGTATGTGACCTGTTCAGTGCAGAAGAGGCTGAATGTGATAACGGTAATTCGATGTTTGTTCCGGATAAAGAAACCGTTATAAATAATGCATCCAAAAAAATATTTGTTTCAATCCTGTATAAAAAAGTGCTTGAAGCTGCTTTGGGTGCGCAGGCGGCAACGCTTACAACTATGCGCTCCGCTTATGATACGGCGTGCGAATACTGTGTTCTGCTTGAAACCCAGATTAATCGCATACGTCAGGGTCAGGTTACAGCTGATGTTATTGAAATTTCAGCTGAATACTCAACGAAAGAAGATGAATGATATATGGCTGAAGGTTCCGTAGGAATGGTCCAAAGAATTACGGGTCCCGTAGTCGATATTCTTTTTGATAAATTCGATGTTCCCGATATATTCAATGCCATAAATGTTGAAGTCAATAACGAAATATATACTCTTGAAGTATCACAGCACCTCGGCAACGGTGAAGTCAGATGTATTTCTATGAATCCTACTGACGGTATGTCGAGAGGTATCAAGGCTGTTGATACAGGCGCGCCGATTAAAATTTGTGTGGGTGAAGAAACCCTGGGCAGAATGGTAAATGTAACAGGCAAGCCGATTGACCGCGGAGAAGCAATAAACGCCAAAGAGCATTGGCCGATACATCATCCTGCTCCCTCATTTGCAGAGATTGTTTCTGCCAACGATATACTTGAGACAGGTATTAAAGTTATCGACCTTATGACTCCGTATGTAAGAGGCGGAAAAATCGGTCTTTTCGGAGGTGCGGGAGTCGGCAAAACAGTTCTTATTATGGAGCTTATCCGTAATGTTGCATTTGAGCATGACGGTTATTCGGTCTTTGCCGGGGTAGGAGAACGCTCAAGAGAAGGCAATGACCTCTGGAACGAAATGAACCAATCGGGTGTTATAAACAAAACTTCCCTGGTTTTCGGTCAGATGAACGAGACTGCCGGGGCAAGATTGCGTGTGCCCCTTGTAGGTCTTACAATGGCCGAGTATTTCCGTGAGCAATCACACAAGGACGTGCTTCTGTTTATTGATAATATCTACCGTTTTACTCAGGCAGGCAGTGAGGTATCCGCTCTTTTAGGCAGAATGCCTTCAGCTGTAGGTTATCAGCCTACGCTTGCATCCGAAATGGGCAAGCTACAGGAAAGAATTGTATCAACGGGTAATGGTTCAATAACCTCGGTACAGGCTGTTTATGTGCCTGCCGATGATCTTACAGATCCTGCTCCTGCTACAACATTCTCGCACCTTGATGCAACAACGGTTCTTTCAAGAAAGATTGTTGAATTGGGTATTTACCCCGCGGTTGATCCTCTGGAGTCTTCCTCAAGAGTTCTTTCTCCGGATTTTGTCGGTGACAGACATTATCGTGTCGCCAAGGAAACACAGCGCGTTTTGCAAAAATATGCCGAGCTTCAGGATATTATTGCTATTCTCGGAATGGAAGAGCTTTCTCCTGAAGACAAGGTTGTTGTAAAAAGAGCTCGCCGTGTACAGCGTTTTATGAGCCAGCCTTTCCATGTTGCAGAGAGCTTTACAGGCCAGCAGGGCATATATGTCCCGTTGGAAAAGACCGTCGAAAGTGCCGAAGCAATCCTTTCGGGAGAATGCGACGATATTCCTGAACAGTATTTTCTTATGTCAGGAACAATAGATGACGTATTCAACAAGTACAAATCGGATATCAGGTGACACCATGAACGAAAAGCTTTCACTTATTATTTTTACCGTTGACCGACAAATCGAGGTTTCGGAATGCGACAGCATCAGGCTTAACATTGCTGATGACAGCAGGGGCAGATTTTCAGGCTCTTACGGAATTAAAAAAGGTCACACTGACACGGTATTTTCTCTGAGTGCAGGTACGGTGACTGCGTACAGGAATAATGAGCCGATTTTTTCTGTTGAAACGTCTGACGGGTTCGGAATTATGGAAAACAATACCGTAAGGTTAACGGTAGACAGCATCAAAGAAAACTCCGAAAACAAAATTTGATTCTAATTTAATAAGCATATTTAAACACAACCCCTGATGCATTCATCGTGCATCGGGGGTTACTATGTTCTGAAGAAAGGTGTAAAATAATCTTTTTTTAAATATTCGGAGTTGCGATTTTTGATTTTAGTGTTATAATAGCAATATGAATCGTAAAAAGGAGAATACATATGTACATAATCAAACAGCTTACGGCTCTTATCCTTTCAATTATGTTTACTTTCGGCTCTTATGTGCCGGAGAGTTTAACAATCGAGAATGTTCCCGAAAAACCTGCGGACAGCGTTCGTATTGTTTCTTTCAATGTACGTTGCAAGGACGATACTTTCGGTTCTGTAGAGGGCAGAAGTCAGCTCATCTGCTCTGCGCTTGAACAGTATGCTCCCGACTCGTTCGGTGTGCAGGAAGCGACGGCAGAGTGGATTGAAATTCTCGGTGACAATCTTACTGACTACGGCTGTGTAAGTCAGATGCGTGACGGCAAAGGCAGTTCGGAAGCTTCAGCGGTCTTTTATCTTAAGGATAAATATAATCTCCTTGAAAGCGGAACGATCTGGCTTTCCGACACTCCCGATGAATTTGCATCAAAGTTTGCCTTGTCCTTCTGCCCGAGAATTGCAACATGGGTAGTTCTGGAAAACAAAGCAACGGGCGAAGCTTATACTCATATCAACACTCACCTTGACCACGTGCTTGAGTCCGTACGCGTTGACCAGATCAATGTACTTAAAGTTAAAATCGAGGAGCTCAAAGAAAAGGGTTATCCTGTTGTCTGCACGGGCGACTTCAACACAAAAGAGGGTGCAGACGCTTATAACGAAATGAAACCCTGCCTGAACGACTCGAAATACCTTGCAGTAAACTCCGACGACGGTGCAACTTACCTCAACTACGGCAAGAATGTTTTCGAAACAAAGCCGATTGACTTTATCTTCGTGTCCGACGGAGTTAAGGTTGAAAACTACAAGATTATCGACGAAAAAATCGGTGATATGTATCTCTCTGACCACGCAGGTCTCTGTGCAGATGTAATTTTCTGATAGAAAAACCAAAAGGAACAGACCGAACCTTTAAGGCGGTTTGTTCCTTCTTTTTTGTCTGATTGAATTTTTTCGTATGTGTGGTATAATTGAAAGGACAGAGAACAAAATGAGAGGGTGCTCTTATGCTTTTAAAAATAGTTTCGTTTTTAGCTTCGATAGTATTGCTTTTCACTTCTTCGGTTGCCGTGCCCGAAAAAGGCGGTGTGCTAGTTGAGACTCTTGAAAACCTGAGCGAAAGCAGAAGGGCAGACGAAATCAACGGCGCGTCGGGAACGAGGTTCTATATCCAACGACCGAAAGAGGAAAAGCTTAACGAAGTAAACGCTTCTGATTTCGGTCTTTCGCAGGAGAATGAGGATAATTTTGAGGCGTTTCAGAGCGCACTCAATTACTGTTCGCAGCACCCTCAGACAAAGCTTGTTATCGACAAAGGAACATATTATTTCAGAAGCCTTAACGGCCTTGATGCAAACAACTGTACGGATCTTTTGATCGAAGGCTCGGGTGCAACATTTATCTTTTCTTCAACGGGATATAAATTCTTCATCCGAAACAGCGACTGTGTTGAGATCCGCAACCTTAATTTTGACTGGAACTGGGCGGAAAGTCCGTTGGCAGCGGTCGTTACCGTAAAAAACAGCAATGCCGACACCAACACAATTGATCTCGTGTTCAGAGATGCGGAATACTGTAACGAAACCAACCACCTTATGGCGATTACCCAGTGTGACCCCGAAACATTCACTTTCGGTGAAAAATATTCCTCGAAGGAAGTCTATTTTGACCAGGATGCGACAAACATTGCTTCTTGCAAAAAAATTGCCGACGATACTCTGCGTGTTCTTCACAACGGCTGTATGGACAATTTCGAGGACGGCGAAACATATATCCTCAGGCACTATGTTTATGACGGTACGGTTTTCAGCCTGAGAGAATCAAGCAGAAACCTGACCTTCGATAACGTCAGCATTTTCGGCAGCTCAGGTATGGCATACATCTGTGAGGACAATGCCTCGCATTTTCAGATTATCAACAGTTTTATCGGAGTAAATCCTGAGTATAAGGATAAACGCTGTGTTTCCCTGACGGCTGATGCAATTCATATTGTGAATACTGACGGTTGTTTCAATATTGCGAATTGCGACATCAGCGGAATGGGTGATGATGCTATAAATGTTCACGACGGCCTCGGTTATATTTCTGCTGTGAACGGCAATACGCTTACGTTGATTGCATCCGCAATGAGATTGAAAGTCGGCGACACTCTTGCATTTAAGAACGATAAGTTTGAAAACACGGAATTGACGGCAAAAATTGTTTCCGTCAAAGATCTTGACTGGATAACAAAAGAGGTTGTTGTTGAAGTTTTACCTGAAAGCGTTTCGGTAGGCTGGACTGCATATAATACAGAGTGCAACAGCGGTAATTATGTTATCAGGAACAATTATTTCCACGAAAACAGGGCAAGAGGCCTGCTTCTTCAGTCCTCCAACGGACTTTGTGAAAACAACCGTTTTTACAAAACAATGGCTCAGGCAATAAAGGTCGTTATGGATATTGAACCTACGCTCTGGCAGGAGGGTATCGGCGTTGACAACCTCATCATCCGCAACAATACCTTTGAAAAGTGCAATTACAGCGACTGGGGATGCGTAATTGAAATCGGAACGAATATCGCAGGAAGCACTGCCGAAACCGCTGTTTTCACAAATGTTGAAATCACTTCGAATACGTTTACGGATATTCCGTCAATCTTGCTCAGGGTAAACAACGTCAACGGTCTCCTGGTAAGCAATAACACGATTGATGCAGGCGAATTCTTTGATTCGGTTTCTGTTCAGGGCAGAATGGAATTCGGCGAATACTGCTCAAATGTTACATATACGGACAATGAATTTGTAAACGGCGGATTTTTAAGATTTAAAGAAGTTGCGATATCGAAAAATGCCCGTGTGTGGGCGCAGATTAACTCTCAGCTCTGAGCCGACAGAGAGCTTTATTGAGATGTGCTATGTTTGAAAAAACATCACGCTTATGACCATCCGCTTTCGATGCATCATGAGAATCGAGATCGACTTCCGCTTGCGGTAACGGTACTCGGTGCTTATTATATCGGTGCAAGGCCGAAGGCAACGGATATGGCATTACTTGTTCAGGCAGTTTAAGCAAACAATTCAGGGAGCAAACCGAACTTTCAAAGTCAGTTTGCTCCCTGTTTTTTTGTGTGTTAATCAGCCTTGTGTGTATACAAGCTCGTAATGGTCGCCGTCAAGGAATTCGATTCCGTCAACGCCTGTTGCAACGGCTTCACCGTTCTTGCTGACAGCCCAGTAGCACTGGTTAACGTCATAATCAGCAAGGATTCCGTTTACGGTTTTTACGTAAAGACCGTACGGTCCCTCTTCGCCCGCGATGAGCTCGTGCTCAAGAAGTGCATCGCCGAGGATTTCTTTGTCCGTATGGATTGTGAATGTAACGGATTTTTCCTCTGCCTTGACCTCAACCTGAACTGTTTTTGCTCCTTTGCCAAACTCGGCGTCCTCAAGGTAAGCTGCGCTTTCCCAGACTCCTGTTGCTTCCGTTTTTTCTGAGCAGGCTGCAAAGCTGAAAACGAATAAAACGGCAAGCAGAACGGCTGAGATTGAACTGATAGTTTTTTTCATAATAACATCCTTTCTTTTGTTTTCACAAAAAGGATAAAATAAAAGCACCCTCCTGAGAGAGCGCGAAGAAAACGAAAAACGAAGATACTCTGACCATATCCCGAAAATCAAACCTTCATCTCTCCCATTTTGCCCAAGAGACTTTTACGAGGCACAGAACGATAAGCATTCCGACTTGAGAAATTAAATTTCAGTTACGGTAATGGCTGTTGCCGCAGACTTTCACTGCGATTTCCTTATCCCCGAACACGTTGCCTGAACGTGCCCGACCACCGAAAACGGTTGAACTGTGTTTATTCTTTTGTGTACGGTTATGATACCATAAACCTGAATTTTTTGCAACAAAAAGCAGCACATTTTCAGTGCTGCTTTAATACGTTTTTGTGATTGTCAGATTTCAACGCTCCAGACGTAATCTGTTCTTACGATCTGCGCTGCAAGCATTTTTCTGCATCCTGACTCGTAAAGAACAAGGAGCTTTCCGCCGTAAACGTCAACACCCTCGGAGCGGGGGAGAGCGTTCAATGAATCAACCTGTTTTGCCGAATCGAGGAAGAAAAGATCAACTTCTTTTCCCGAAACAGTAACAGTATCATCTGCTTCACCGTCAAGAACGTTTTCGTAGAAGTTAAGCTCAGATTTTGTGATTTCGCCCGAAATGCTTGTAACGAATCTGCCGTCGGGAAGCTGAGTGAAGCCCTGACACATTGATTCTGTTTCGAGAATAAAATCGGGAGCTACGATGCTCTTCGAATTACCGTCATAGTCAAAGCCCTGCGGATTTCCGCTTTCAAGGACGTAACCGCAAGTCCATGCCGACATCGCTTCGCCGTTCGGTGAAGTAAGATGATGAGTGTCTTCCGTTACGTAGTCGTCTCCGTCTTTGTGGTATTCGCCGACCCAGAGGATACCGTTTGTACAGTTCGCGTAAGAAGCTCTTGTCCCTGTATTGAACTGATCCATGAACTGAAGCGAATCTTCGTTTTCAGCCTCTTTAAGAGCATCAAGTGAAATTCTGCGTGCGTACTTGCCAGAAACAACCCAGGCATTGCCCTCGAAAGTTGCGATACCGCCGCAATGGCCTGTGTAATTGTCACCGTCAACTTCAATAAGAGAAATGTACTTCTCTGTTTCTCCGCTTTCGGGATCGACAACGTAAATTCTTGAATTACCCTCTGTGTTCATATATCCGCAGATAAGAACCTTGTCAAGGTAATCGCTGTAAGCAAGTCCCTGCGGAACGAAGTCCGAATCTGTATCGGGATTTTCACAGAATTTTTCCGCGCGCTGATTGTAAGCGGAAAAACCGATCTTCGCAATCAAACCGTCGTCGCTTGTAACTGTCTTAACGAGGTTTATGGGTAAAAGTGAAATCGCGGTAACAATTGACATAAAGAATGCCGTGATCTTACTGAAAATAACTGACATATTCAGCAACTCCTTTAGTTAAGGATTTCCTTGATTTTGTCTGCTGCCTCGTAAAGCTCTTCAATCTCTGCAAGCTCAACAGCGCCTTTATCAACAAGGCCTGCGATTTCGCTTCTGATAGGAAGCTTTGCAAGTACGGGAATGTTCATTTCCTTTGCAACTTCATCAATCTTACTCTCGCCGAAAACGGAAATCTTCTTTCCGCAGTCAGGGCATTCAAGGTAGCTCATATTTTCAACGATACCGAGAATCGGCACGTTCATCATATTCGCCATATTTACAGCCTTTTTAACGATCATTGTAACAAGATCCTGCGGAGTTGTTACGATAACGATTCCGTCAACGGGGATTGACTGGAAAACAGTGAGCGCAACGTCACCTGTTCCCGGAGGCATATCAACGAACATATAGTCAACGTCGCCCCAGAAAACTTCCTGCCAGAACTGCTGGATAACGCCTGAAATAACAGGACCTCTCCAGATAACGGGCTGGTCTTCCTTTTCAAGAAGAAGGTTTATTGACATAAGCTTGATACCTGTCTTTGTTTCTGCGGGAAGAAGGCCCATCTCGTTCTGCATTGCGGGACCCTTGGCACCGAAAGCCTTCGGAATTGACGGTCCTGTAATGTCAGCGTCAAGAATAGCGCAAGCGTTGCCCTTGACCTGCATCGCAGTTGTAAGCATAGAAGTAACGAGGGACTTGCCGACGCCACCCTTACCGCTTACGACACCGATAACTTTTTTTACCTTGCTGTATTCATTACAAGGTACGTGTAAATCTTTCTTTTCGCTGCAGCTTGATGAACAGCTTGAGCAATCTCCTGTGCAACCCATAGTTTACATCTCCTTAAATAATACTTTTTCAACAGCTCTTGCGGCATCTTCCACGATTTGCACGCAAGGCCTTTTTTTATAATACTGCTCGGTTCTTGCCTCGGGGTTCGGGTCGGTAAATGTACCCTCGCCGAGACTGAGAAGCTCACGGCAGACGATTGTCGGATACTCTTTTTTGAACTCTGCAATGATTTTCTGCACGACCTCGTAGCATTTCATTTTTGATTCTGCATCGTCGCCCTGTGTTGCACCGTGCTTGAAACCGACGAGCATTGAAGCACCGCAGACGGCACCGCAGACTTCGCGTGAACGGCCGACACCTCCGCCAAGACCTGCCGAAACCTTGAGCGCTGTTTCTTCGTCCATTCCAAATTCGCCTGCAAAGGCGGCAAAAACAGCCTGTGAACAGTTAAATCCACTCTTGAAAAGCTCCACTGCTCTTTCAACTCTTGCTGACATTCTTTTCGCCTCCTTTTATGATGTTTCATTAACTAATATAGTATTCTAACACACTTAGAAAAAAATGCAAGAGCCTATTTGCTTGACAGAAATTCAATGCGGTATTATAATTTTAGAAGTTTGTATATTTTCTGATTTTGATTTTTATGGGAGTTTTTATGGATAAGTTATTTGAAAAAATTCACGCAATTTGCAGAAAGTTCATCAAAAATGAAAAGCTGATGAATCTTATTGAGAAAGTGCTTTCAAAGGAAGTCTTTTTATATCTTTTCTTCGGAGTTATGACGACTGTCGTGAATCTAGTTTCTCTCGCGATTTTCAATAAGTTTGTTGATATTATGATTTCCAACATAATCGCTTGGGTGGTTGCTGTCGTTTTTGCTTATGTTACAAACAAGTTTTTTGTCTTTGAAAGTAAAAGCTGGGCGCCAAGCGTTCTTGCAAAAGAGATTCCGTCTTTCACGGGCGCAAGATTGCTTACTCTCGGGGTTGAGGAAGTGGGAATTCTTGTTATGATCAAATGGCTTCACCTTGATGTGCCTCTTACGATAGGACCTGTCGGCGGTGAATATATCATTAAAGCTATTCTTGCCGTTATCGTCGTTCTTCTTAATTATGTTTTCAGTAAGTTGTTGATTTTCAGAAAAAATAAAGATTAAAGGACGTTGCTTATGAAATCGGTCAGCGTTATTATTCCCGTTTATAATGTTGAAAAATACCTGCCGAAGTGTCTTGACAGTATTGTGAATCAAACGTATGCAGATTTGGAAATAATCTGTGTCAATGACGGCTCGCCCGACAACTCTTATGCAATTCTTGAAGAGTATGCAAAGAAAGACAGCCGGATAAAAATAATCACTCAGAAAAACACAGGACTTTCGGGCGCAAGAAATGCAGGAATCAAAGCTTCGACAGGGGATTACATCGTTTTCCTCGATTCTGACGACTGGATGGATACCGAAGCGATTGAAACGGTAGTAACCGTTGCGCAAAACAGCAGCTCGGATACGGTTCTTTGGGGTTATGTCCGTGAGTTTGCTGAGAAGTCGGTTGAAAAGAAAATTTTTGACGGTGACCGTACTTTTGACCAGGCAGAAACACGCGACCTGCACCGTCGCCTTGCAGGGCTTACGGGCGAAGAACTGAGAAATCCTGAAAACACAGACGCCCTCGTAACGGCGTGGGGTAAGCTTTACACAGCAAGCTTTATAAAAGAAAACAACCTTCAGTTCGTTGATACGAAAATCATCGGTACTGAAGATCTGCTTTTCAATATGTACTACTTCGGTTTTGCAAAAAAGTGCAGTTTTATTGATAAACCGTACAACCATTACCGTAAGGACAATGAAACGTCGCTTACAAGGAGCTATAAAGCGAAGCTGTTTTCACAGTGGTCGGAGCTTTATTCGAGGATCAGAAAATATCTTAATGAAAACGAACTCGGCGAAGATTTTCACAAGGCTCTTGATAACCGTATCTGCCTGAGTATGATCGGTCTTGGCCTTAACGAGCTTTGCAATAAGGAATTTCATAAAACGAGAATCCGCAATCTTAAAAATATTCTTTCTTCCGAGCAGTATGTTAAGGCATATAAGAACCTTGAATTCGGATATTTCCCGATTCATTGGAAGCTGTTTTTTGCTTTCTGCAAAAGAAGAAATGCACTTTTGGTTTATATTCTGCTCAATGCGATGCAGATGATGATAGGTAAATAATTTTAAAAGGAGGTTTTAAACCTCCTTTTCGTTATTTTAAACAAAAAATTATTTCATTGTTTTATATTGTAAAAATACAAAAATATGATATAATTAACCTACTATGGTATGTTTAGTCATACTTCGAATCGAAAGGAGATACATTATGAAAAAATTACTTCTTTCTGTTATCTCGGTTATTCTTTGCTTGAGCCTTATGGTTCCCGCTGCGGTACCGGCTTTTGCTGAGACAACTGTTGAAGAAACAGTAACCGACACAACAGTAAACGATGCACTTGCAGGCGCAGGTATTGATTTTGAATCTGCTTTAGGTTTCGTTACCGACTTCGCGGACAAGTTCGGCGATGATTTCGAAGCTCTTTCATCAACAAGCGCAAAGACTGTATTTATGAACTGCATTGCAAAGGTTGTAAACACTCTTTCAAACGTTCTTATCACAGTAATAGGACGAGTTCTCAACCTCTTCATTCCGTCAACTCCCGCGTTGAATTCTTACAAGGATTTCAACATTGATGAGTATGGCAACTTCTATGCAGGTATGGACGAGTTCCTTGATGAGCCTGCAGCAGGTGCAAGATGGAGCCTCGGCTATGCTCAGGAATCAATCCTTCCCGATGACTTCGGCACAGTTCCGTACACAATGGGCGGTTACGGCCTTATGGCTGAAACAACAGAAACTTTTGACGGTCTCTGGGTTCGTACAATCGTTCTTGATGACGGTTCAGGCAGAGGCAAGGTTGCTTTCTGTGTTCTTGACGCAATCGGTATCGCAAATGCAGACGTAAGACTTATCCGTGCTGCTGTTGCAGATTTTGCAGAGGCTAACGATATCGTAAGCATCAACGTTTCTGTTACTCATACTCACTCAGGTATCGACCTTCAGGGCGTATGGGACAACACAGTAAACAATGTTCTTAACAACATCACACTCGGTGCTCTCGGTCTTGCTGACCTTCAGAGCGGTGTTGACCGTAAGTTCCTTCAGACAATTATTGACCAGACAGCTAAGTCAATCAAGGATGCAACTGCAGACATGAAGACAGGCGAACTTACACTCGCAACAATGGATATCGGCGACCATTACCTTCGCGACAGAACATATCCCGATAACTACGATGGAAATATGTACCGTCTTGAGTTCACACCTGACAAGAAGGGTGCAACTCCCACAATCATCGCAACATTCGGCGTTCATCCTGAAAACTCAGGTTTTGGCCACACAGTTATTTCTGCTGACTTCATTCCTTACACGGAAGAAGTTCTTAACGCAGCAGGCTACAATTTCATATTCATTCAGGGTATGGTAGGTACAATTACATACGACCGTCACTATTCAAACGACGGACTTGACCTTACAAGATATGAAGAAGCTGTACGTTATGGTTGGGAAATCGGTTACTTCCTTCTTGGTATGGAATTGACAGAAGCTGAGTGTAAGGCTCTTAACTTCGAGCTTGGCGACTTCCTTGACGTTGCAAAGTACGAGGGTCAGGAAAACTACACAGTATGGTACGAAGGCTGGACACCTGTTGAGGAAGAGCCCGTTAAGCCGCTTCTTAACATCAAGCATATGCAGTATGTTATCGAGGTTTCAAACGTTCTTCTTGACATCATCGGTAAGTCAGGTATCACAGACTACTTCTTCCTTTACGACAGCTCAACAGGCAAGTACTACGAAGTAACAGAGTGCGGTTACATGGAGCTTGGCGACTCACTCAAAGTTCTTATCAGCCCGGGTGAACACTACGGCGAAATGCTTAAGGGCGGTAAGGGTCTTGAAGGTTTTGAGTATGATTGCTACCGCGATATGTTCGGCGAGAACACAATCATCTTCGACCTTGCAAACGACGCTATCGGTTACATCGAGCCTGACCAGGAGTTCGTAATGGCAGGTATGAAATACGACGAAAAAGACGACGAATTTGACACAGACACATGGTGCCTTATCTCCTTCGGTGAGCATACAGCATCAAATGTTGCAGGTAAGTTCGTAGAGCTTTACGAAAGCGTAAGATAAAATTATTAAGGAAAGACGGCGAATTTTCGCCGTCTTTTTTTGTGCCCGAATTCAGAAGCTGGCAGCAAGCTACCGCCCTATATACCTGTCTCGAATAATGGTTATGGGGACAGGTATTCTGCCTGTCTGTAGCTTTAATTGACTTGATTTAGGAAAAAATGTATAATTATATTGATAAAAGTATTAGAAGGTAAAGACAATGAAAGCTTATACAATAAACAATTGTACAAAACATAATATTATTGTTGATTGGCAGGATAGACAGCAAATTGTTTTAGCAAACAGTATGCAAACGATAGAAGCCGAAGCAAATGACACGTTGCGAATATTCAAAGCTGAAAATAATTCTGTATGCTTGTGTATAGCGAAGTATTTTGATAACGATAGTGTAAGAAATATCTTGATTAAGTTAATCTTGTTAATTAATTTTGATTTATATATCGACATCAAAAACGCACCGAAACGTATTACGATAAATGAAAGATATTATCATTTTTACACAATTTTTATGTTCAGTTTATTGCAGGTCAATGGTAATAATAGAGTTTCATATGAATATCACCAAAGCGCAGATAAAAAGAAACTTTTACTATTTTCATCAGCTTCATTATTTTCAATGGCTGCAGTTTGTCTTGTTATGACGGTTGTTTCTCTTGTTGCATTATTTGAAGAGTTTTCAGGTTTTGCGCTCTTGATCACGCTGATTACGGTGGGGTTGTATTATGTGTTTATCAGTTTAGTAAAAACAATTAAGAAATTTAAAAATTTCAGCGAGAATCTTTCTTATATATTAGAAGAATCAAAAACAGTCTGCATTGGACATGATAACGGATGGTTTATAAAGTATTGGGAGAATTTAGACTGAAGAGTATACTCTTTTTGTGGAAACATAATATGTTCCCATGCGAACACAATTTAATCTCAATGGTTCGCAGGGTTCGGGTTCCCGAACCGAAAACAGCGAATTATCCGACTTTTCATTCGGATTTGTCGGGCTTATTAGATTTAGCAGGTGCCAAACCTCCCTCTGACGAGGGAGGTGGCAAAACCGGAGGTTTTGACGGAGGGAGAGATAACGAAAAGTTAACTACCCCTCCGTCTCACTTCGTTCGACAGCTCCCCTGACAAGGGGAGCTATGCTTAATTTTAGATTAATTATAATCAAAACATTCCTACACCCCCGAATTTGTCAGGAATTTTAAAGTATGATCAAGCGGATACTCATAAAGCCGGTCACCGTCAAGGTTTTCCTTATGCATATCAATCACACATATCTGTGGGTTTTCGTAAGTTGTGTAATAAAAAATACCTTTATCCGTGTTACAGCAAGAGGTGTAAATGGTTGTCTGATATTTGTTATCCGCAAGACGCACCGAACCGCGCACGTTGAAAACCGTGCCGAGAATACGGAAAAACTGATTTACGCTTTCTTCTTCACCGTCACCGCAGACTGAATTTAATTTTGTAAAAGCAACTCTCACAAACCGCGAAGCGGAAGAAAAGTCTCCCGGCAGACCGACGGCACCCATTCCCTTGGAAAACGTTCGGATTTCCTCCGACGGTGCAAAGGCGTTCTCGGGTTCTTCCGGTGTCAGGTTGATGTAATTAGCAAGGTTTGTCATATGCCAGTCAAACGGTGGATTGTTTGTCAGCACGCCGATGGGATTGTCATATATTTTAAATCCCTCTTTTACCGACTCAACGGTTATGCTTTCGTTTTTATCCGAGATTATCCAATGAAGCGGCGCTGCTTTCAGATCAGGGCGAAAATCAATGTCAGCTAAATTTATATTGGTAAGCAACATTTTTGCTTCATCAACGCTTTTGCATTGTGTGAGAATGTACGGTATAAACTCGAACGGAGCAACGTTTTCTTTATCTTTATCAATCGGATGAAAAACTGCATTGCCCGGGAAGTTAAGCCCTGCCATGCTCAGCCCTGCCTCGTTCGTCGCTTCGTAGTAAAGAGGATAGGAGTCCATAACCGTTGCAATGCCGATTAAAGCAAGGTGATGCTTTGATTCGGATTTGTTAGTGAAGACAAACGGGAAATTCCTCGGTGTAATTACTACGCTTTCATTGTAATGATATTCAAGGTCGAGTGTTCTGCCGAAGTAATGGTTTTTTGTTTTAAAGCTGATTGCAGTGCACATAAATTCACCTCACAAAAAATTAAGGGACGGAAAAACCGTCCCTTTTATTATTTGTATTAATATTGAATTATTCTGCAATAGTTTCCTTAAGAATTGCAACAGCTTTTTTAAGCTCGTCCCAGCTGATGTTAAGCGGGGGAAGAAGTCTGATCTTCGTCTTTGCCGTAAGAACAAGAACACCCTTTTCAAGGCAGGATTTAACGATTTCCTTTGCGTCCTTTTCTGTTTCGATGCCGATCATAAGGCCGAGACCGCTGACACCCTTAACTCCCTTTGCTCCTTCAAATTCTTCGAAGATATAAGCTGACTTTGCTCTTACTTCGCTGAGAAGCTCATCGTCGATTCTTGAAAGAATGTTGCATGCACCTGCACAGCAAACAGGATTTCCTCCGAATGTTGTTCCGTGTGAACCGGGAACAAGAACATCCTGAACCTTTTCGCCGAGCATCGCAATACCGATCGGAAGACCGCCACCAATGCCCTTTGCCGTTGTCACGATGTCGGGCATAAGGTCATACTGCTGGAAAGTATAAAGTGAACCTGTTCTGCCGTTACCTGTCTGAACCTCGTCAATGATGATAAGCATTTCTTTCTCGTCAGCAAGCTTCTTGACTTCGTCAACAAACTCCTTGTCGAGCTTGCATACGCCGCCTTCGCCCTGAACGAGCTCCATCATAATTGCAACGCAGTTGTTTTCCTCAGCAAGCTTCTTTACGCTTTCGATGTTGTTTGCTTCAGCGTAAACAAAGCCTTCAACGAACGGACCGAAATGTGTGTGATAGCCGTCTTGGCCTGTTGCAGTGAGAGTTGCGATCGTTCTGCCGTGGAAGCTGTTTTTAAGAGTGATAATTGTTGAATGGCTTTCGTCGCCGTACTTGTCAAAAGCGTAGCGGCGTGCAACCTTGATTGCGCATTCGTTAGCTTCCGCACCGCTGTTGCCGAAGAAAGCCTTTTTCATACCTGTTCTTTCGCAGAGCATCTTTGCAAGAGTGGAGCAAGGCTCTGTGAAGTAGAGGTTTGATGTATGAGTGAGAGTTGAAAGCTGGTTTGTAACCGCTGCCAACCACTCATCGTCTGCAACACCGAAAACGTTAACTGCGATTCCTGCGCCGAGGTCGATGTATTCCTTACCCTCGGAATCCTTGAGGATTGCGCCCTTACCGCTGACAAGCTCAACGGGGAAACGTGCATAGGTGTTGGCTATATATTGTTTATCATTTGCTGTAATGCTCATTTATTTTGCCTCCGGGTGTCTTTTCTTGTAATCCTCGCCCTTGACGAACATCGTGCCGATACCTTCGTCGGTAAGAATTTCAATAATGATTGAATGTTTAACTCTGCCGTCGATTACGAAAACCTTGCGCACGCCCCAGTTGATAGCGTCAACACAGCACTGAACTTTCGGAATCATACCGCCTGAAATAATTCCTTCTTCGGTAAGCTTCGGAGCGTCCTCGATAAAGATTCTTGAAATAAGAGATGACGGATCATCTTTGTCGCGGAGGATACCCTCAATGTCTGTCATTGAAATAAGGCTTTCTGCCTTGAGCTCGCCTGCGATTTTTGCCGCAACCGTGTCAGCATTGATGTTGTAAACGTTGCCCTGCTTGTCGCAACCGACTGTTGAAACGACGGGGATGTAGCCCATTGAAAGAGTGTCGAGAATCGGAGTAACGTCAACTTTTTCGATATCGCCG
Organism: Clostridia bacterium; assembly: GCA_017625835.1. Taxonomy (GTDB): domain Bacteria; phylum Bacillota; class Clostridia; order Oscillospirales; family Acutalibacteraceae; genus CAG-488. Next base: position 70,920 of record JAGAKF010000057.1, on the reverse strand, counting down.
ACGAAGCCGAGTTCCTCACAGCGTGGCTTTGCGATGATCATATGACCGTCAGCACCGCTGAGACCGATTGCCTTACCGCCCTTGGACTCAATGAGGCTTACGAGGCTTTTGTTGATCTTACCTGCAAGAACCATCTGCACGATTTCTGCAGTTTCCTTGTCCGTAACGCGAAGACCGTTTACGAATTTTGTCTCCTTGCCGATTTTTGCGAGCATATCCGTAATTTCGGGACCGCCGCCGTGAACAAGCACAACCTTGATTCCGACAGTGGAAAGAAGGATGATGTCGCTCATAACGGACTGCTTGAGGTCTTCGTTGATCATAGCGTTTCCGCCGTATTTGACAACGAGGATTTTATTTGCATATTTCTGTATGTACGGCAGAGCGTGAGTAAGAACGTGAGCTCTGTCCGGATTTGAAATTCTCATTTTTAGCACCCCTTAGGTTCTGTAATCGCCGTTGATTTTAACGTAATCGTATGTGAGGTCGCAACCCCATGCAGTTGCATCTGCATCGCCAGAATTGAGCTCAACGAGGATATCAATTTCTTTTTCAAGAAGGATTTCCTTTGCTTTTTCTTCAGAAAATTCGATTCCTGCACCATTTACGCAAACGTCAAGTCTGCCCTTTGAAGATTCGAAGCTTACGTCGATTTTGTTAACGTCAACGTCAGCACCGCTGTAACCGATAGCGCAGAGAACACGGCCCCAGTTAGCGTCAGCGCCGAACATTGCAGCCTTGAGAAGTGAAGAACAGATAACTGACTTTGCAACAGTCTTTGCTGTTTTTTCGTCCGCCGCACCTGTTACTTTACATTCGAGAAGCTTGGTTGCGCCTTCGCCATCGCCTGCAATCTTTCTGCAGAGAAAAACTGTTACGCTGTTGAGAGCCTTGCAGAACTCTGCAAAATTCTCGTCTTCTTTATCAATGATCTTATTGCCTGCCATACCGTTGGCAAGAACTGTTACCATATCGTTTGTTGAAGTGTCGCCGTCAACGCTTACCATATTGAATGTTGAAGCGATATCTGTGCTCAGAGCCTTCTGAAGAAGCTCGGGAGCGATAGCGACGTCAGTTGTGATGAAAACAAGCATTGTTGCCATATTCGGGTGGATCATACCGCTTCCCTTTGCAATACCGCCGATTTTGCATTCAACACCGTCAATTTCAAAGCTGATTGCGATTTCTTTCTTAACTGTGTCAGTTGTCATAATGCCCTCAGCGGCAAAGTCGCTGTGGTTGCCGAGGCCTGATGCAAGCTCGTCCATTCCGTTTGCAATAGGAGTAATGTCAAGCACCTGACCGATAACACCTGTTGAAGCGATAACAACGTCATCTTTTGAAATGCCTGTTGCTTTTTCAACAAGCTCGCTCATCTGCTCTGCAATCTCAATTCCGTTTGCGTTGCAGGTGTTTGCATTACCGCTGTTGCAGATAACTGCCTGAGCGTATCCGTCAGCAATATGTTTTTTCGTAACGGTAAGGGGAGCGCCCTTAACGAGATTTGTTGTATAAACAGCTGCAGCTGCAGCCTTGACGTCACTTGTGATAAGAGAAAGGTCTCTCTTTGTCTTGTTCTTTCTGATTCCGCAATGTATACCGTTTGCTTTGAATCCTTTAGCAGCGCATATTCCGCCTGTAATCTCTTTCATTTCTTACACCTCAAAATTAAGTCCTGTAGTTTCGTCGACACCGAGAATAATATTCATATTTTGGATAGCGGCACCCGAAGCACCCTTACCAAGGTTGTCGTAACGTGCCATAAGCATAATTCTGTCCTCGTTACCCTCAACGAAGATTTCCATACCATCGTTGAATGAAAGCTTGTTTGAACAGATAAATCCGCCCTCGCCGATGTCAGACTTATATTGTACCACAGGTCCGTGGTATTTTGCACTATAAATTTTCTTTATTTCTTCTAAATTTGCTCCGTTTAACTGCTCTTTGAACAAAGGAACGGTTACAAGCATACCGCTATAGTAGTTTGCAACGATCGGAGTGAATGCAGGAGCGTTCTTTATTCCCGTAATTGCCGTCATTTCGGGCAGATGCTTGTGTGTCTGTGCGAGACCGTACTGACGCGGTGAACCGTATGCTTCTTCAACTTCGGGGCTTTCATATTCACCGATCATCTTGTTTCCGCCCCCGCTGTAGCCTGTAAGTGAATGACAGGTGAGAAGAGCATCCTCAGAAATAACACCTTTTTCAACAAGGGGATAAACAAGGGAGATGAAACCGCTTGCGTGGCAACCCGGAACAGCGATACGGTTAGAAGAAATAATCTTTTCTCTGTGAGCGTCCGAAAGCTCGGGAAAGCCGTAAGCCCATGCAGGGTTTGTACGGTGTGCCGTTGATGTGTCAAGAACCTTTACGTCGGGATTCTCGATAAGCGAAACGGACTCCATAGCCGCCGCATCGGGAAGGCAGAGAAATGCAATATCGCAGGAGTTGAGCATCTCTTTTCTTGCGTTTACGTCTTTACGCAATTCGTCAGAAATAAGCATAAGCTCAATGTCTTTTCTTTCGCTTAATCTTTCATAAATACGCAGTCCTGTTGTGCCTGCTTTTCCGTCAATAAAAATCTTTTTCACCTAATCACCCTATATTCATTGATAATGAATAATTATACAATTATTTTGTAAAAAGTCAAGCGAAATGCAGAAATATTATATTTTTTATTGCATATATACAATTTATTTTATTTCTTGACAAATGGTTCGTCAAAGTATACAATCAAACTAATATTATAAAGGTATTATATATGGGGTAGTGCGATGAAAATTCTGCAAAAAGGATTCAATTATTCACAGGACGGACCCGGAAACAGGCTTGTATATCATTTGCAAGGTTGCAATTTCCGATGCAAATGGTGTTCGAATCCTGAAAGCATGAATGCTGACGGTTCCGATGCGAAAATTTATACGGTTGACGAGCTTCTTGACGAGGCAAAACGAAGCCGTATGATGTTTTTTGACGGCGGCGGAGTCACTTTCACGGGTGGCGAATGTGCGCTTCAGCACGACGAGCTTATTGAGCTTCTTAAAAAGCTTCAGGATGAGGGCATAAACACAGCGATTGAAACAAACGCTTCAAGTCCGCATCTTATGAAAATTGCAGAAAATGTCGACTATCTTATAACTGATTTCAAGCACTACGATACAGATATTCATAAAAAATGGATAGGCGTAGGCAACGAAGCGGTGAAGGCAAATCTCGAAAAAATCTTTGCTTCGGGAAGACAGCTTCATATAAGAATACCTGTTATTAAGAATATAAACGATAATCCTCATGGATTTGTCGATTATTTCAAGCGTTTCGATACGGCAAACACAGTCTTCGAATTTCTTGCTTACCACGAATTCGGAAAGGATAAGTGGACACAGGAATACGAGATAACTGACGGCTTTGTGTCTGACGAAACAATTACTGAATTTAAAAATTTATTTGTTGCCAACGGACTTAACGTTACTGCAACTTAAAGGAGAATGCACTATGACAAATATTTACACTCCGGAAAAATTAACAAAAAAGGCAAAGGCTCTTTTCGTAAATGAACGAGCAAAGATGCGCCTTGACGGCTGGTTCATCGCTAAAGAGGCCGAACTTGCGCTTCAGGAAAAATATAAGAACGAAAGCGAAGAAGTGAAGAAAGCATACATTCTTCGTGAGCTCGTTGATATAGTTCCGCTCTGGATTGATGACAATCAGATTTTTGCAGGCACTCAGGACGATGCTTTTGCAAGAAGCTACGCTCTTATCAATCCGTCATTCAAGGTTGAGGGTTTCAGCGGTTACTGTGACCCTGCGGCAGTTTTCGGCGATATTGAGCCGAATGATGAATTCACGGCAGAGCGTATTGAAACGGCAAAAACGGAGTTCAGCAAGACTGACTATGCCGTGAAACTCGGCGAAACATATGCAAAGTGCGAGAACAGCACAAAGGAAGTTATCTATTTCGTTGAGCAGGTTACGGGACACCTGATTCCTGATTTCCGTTATGCAATCAAAAACGGTGTACGTTCAATGATTGACGAAATCAAAGACAAGGACGGCAACGGCTACAAGGCATTCAGAATCGCTCTTGAAAGCGTTATTGCTCTTGCAAACAAGTACGCTGACCTTGCAGAGGCAAAGCTTGCAGAGGCAGACGGCGAGCGCAAGGCAGAGCTTGAGCTTATGATCGCAACTCTCCGCAAGGTGCCTGAAAACGGAGCAGAAAATATGTACGAGGCAATGCAGGCATTCATTCTTATGTGGCAGATGATGTGCCTTGAGCAGACCCCGAACCCGTTTGCTTTCTCCGTCGGTAATGCGGACAGAATTTTTGAGCCTTACAGAAACGGACTTGACCGCGACACGGTTGCAGGCCTTTTCAAGCATTTCCTTGTTTTCTTCAACGTTGCGGACAGAAGCTGGGCGATTTCTCAGAACATCATCATCAGCGGACGTGACAATGACGGAAACGATCTTACAAATGATACTTCATATGCAATGCTTGACGCATATTTTGATATGAACCTTCCTCAGCCGATTCTTTCAGTCAAGCTTCATAAAAACACTCCGCAGAAACTTTATGAGGAGCTTGGCAGATTTTTCTTCACTCCGGGCGTGCTTACTCCGTCAATGTTCAATGACGATTCACTCTTTGAGGTTCTTGGTGCAAACGGTGTCGATGCAGAAGATCTCCCTGATATTTCAATCGCAGGCTGTCAGGAGCCTCTCATTATGGGAAAGGACAACGGCAACACAACAAACAGCTGGCTTAACCTCCCGAAGATTCTTGAAATGACACTCACAGGCGGTATTTCAACCGTAACGGGCGAACGTCTTGCAGACACAAAGGCGGCTTCTCTTGAAAATATTCAGGAAGAGTTCTATAAGAATGTTGAATTCTTCGTTGAAGAAATGGCAGGGGCAGCAAACGGTGCATCAGTAGCCCTTTCAACTCAGCGCGTGCCGTTCCTTTCATGCTTTATGGGCGGTCTTAAAAACGGCATTGATATGCGTGATTTCAACGCTCAGGGAACAAAATACAACGGTAGCGGTTGCCTTATCCACGGTACATCCGTAATCGCGGACTCATTCAGCGCAATCGATAAGCTCCTCAGCGAACGTCCCGAGGATGCCGACAAGCTCGTTCCTGCACTCAAGGCAAACTTTGAAGGATACGAGGATTTACGTGAATTCCTTCTTTCAGCAGATAAATTCGGCAACAACATCGAAAAGGTGGACAACTACGCGGCTGAGGTTGCTTCAAAGGTTGCAGATATCGTTGCAGGCGCAAAGAATTACCTCGGCAACAGCTTCCGTCCCGATTTCTCAAGCCCGTCAACGCACCTTCTTTACGGCTACTGGGTTGGTGCAACTCCGGACGGAAGAAAGTCAAGAGATATGCTCGGCTACGGTGTTGACCCGCTTTACGGCAGTGCGGAAAACGGACTCGGCTTCCGTATGCTTTCAAATATGAAGCTCCCGTTCAATAAGTTTAACGGCGGTTATGCTTCACACCTCGGAATTGACCCGAAGTATTTCACAAGCAATACAGACGAGGGCAAGGGCATTGAATTCAGAGATAAGATTATCAATCCTCTATTCTTCAACGAGCTCAACGAGGGCGTTGCACCGTTCTATCTCTATGTTAACGTTACAACGGCAGAAATCCTTAAGAAAGTGCTTGAAAATCCGAAGAAGTATGCTCCGAGCGGAGTTTACATTATGCGAATTCACGGCACATTCGTTAACTTCCTTGATCTTTCTCCTGCAATTCAGCAGGATATCATCAAGCGTCTTGACCCGAAGTCATCAAATCTCGGCTGCTGAGGTGAAACTATGTATTCAATCGGTATAGACATCGGCACAACGAGCATCTGCGCTGCGCTGATGGATTCAACAACGGGCAAGATTATTTGCACGGCAACTCATAATAACGATTCTTTTATCGGAACGCCGAACGTCTGGGAAAAAATTCAGGACGTTGCGATTATCGAGGAAAAGGTTTTTGAAGTAATTAACCATCTTTTTATAAACAAGCCTGAAGGTGAGGTTGATTCTCTCGGCATATCTAACCAGATGCACGGTATAATGTACTATGATGCTGACGGTAATGCCGTAAGTCCGCTTTATATCTGGCAGGATGAGAGAGGAAATCTCCCATACAAGGACGGCAAAACCTATGCACAGCATCTCGGAAGTTTTGCGGGATACGGTCTTGTAACAGACTTTTATAACCGCGAAAATTCCCTTGTTCCCGAAAATGCTGTCGGTGTGTGTACGATCGGCGACTACATCGCGATGAAGCTTACGGGAGCAAAAAAAGCGCTTATGCATATCACAAATGCCGCAAGCTTTGGTTGCTTTGATATTGTTGAAAACAAGTTCACTCTCGACAACGGTATGCTTCCCGAAGTTACGTCAGATTTCCGTACGGTGGGTGAATGGAACGGCATCAAGGTTTCCGTTGCAGTCGGTGACAACCAGGCAAGCTTTATTGGTTCTGTCGGCATCAATGCGCCTCTTCTGAATGTCGGCACAGGCTCGCAGATTTCTTATCTTAATTCCGAACCCGTAAAAGGTGAGGGGATCGAATCGAGACCCTACGACGGAAAACGATACCTCATCGTCGGTGCGGCACTCTGCGGAGGACGTGCATTCTCGATGCTTGAGCGCTTCTTTGCCTCCGTTGTAGAAATGGCAATGGGCGAAAAACCGCAATCGCTTTACAAGCAGATTGACAAAATGCTTGAAGAAAAGACGCAGACGGATCTCGTTGCGGACAGCCGCTTCTGCGGAACACGTTCGGACCCGACAATCCGTGGCGGATTTTCGAATATGTCGCAGGATAATTTTACGGCAGGGGATATGGCCGTTGCGATGCTTTATGCAATCGCAAATGAGCTTTATTCAATGTACGCAGGCGGCAAAACAGAACAGATTGTCTGCTCGGGCAACGGAATAAGAAAGAACCTTGCTTTGCAGAAAGTAGTGTCCGAAATCTTTTCGGCGGAAATAAAAATTCCGCGTTACGAGGAAGAAGCCGCTTACGGTGCGGCATTGACTTCGCTCGTTGCGGTCGGCAAGGCAGAGAATATTGACGAAGCACAGAAACTTATAATATACAGGTGATTTTATGTTTTTTGATTATCCGATGTTTTTTGAAAAGAACCGTGTTTTCCGCGTTTACACAGGCGGAAAGCTTTTTGCGGATTTCTTTTCTGACGACTCAAGTGACGGCAATTACCCCGAAGAATGGGTAGTTTCTGCCGTTCACGCTCTTAATGAGGGCAGTACAGACGAATACGAGGGCATTTCAAAGATCAAGGATTCTGACCTTTATCTCAGCGATGCCCTTAAAGAATATAAAAATGAGCTTATCGGAGACCGAGAGGATATCGGTATCCTTACAAAAATTCTTGACAGTGCAATCAGATTGCCTGTTCAGGCTCACCCCGATAAGGCTTTTTCAAGAGAACACTTCAAGTCAAACTACGGTAAGGAAGAAAGCTGGGTTATCCTTGCGACAAGACCCGATGCCAAGATTTTTTACGGCTTTAAAAAAGGCGTGACTATGGAACAGTTTGAAAAAGCTATCGAAGGCAGTGAAACAAGCCTCACAGCGATGGAAAAACTGCTTGAATCTTACCCCGTTAAAGCAGGCGATATAATCTACATCCCTGCAAAAATGGTTCACGCGATCGGTGCAGGCTGTCTTCTTCTTGAGGTTCAGGAGCCGACAGATTTCACAATTCAGCCTGAACGCTGGTGCGGTGAATACAGACTTTCCGATAACGAGATGTACCTCGGCCTTGATAAAAAGACGGCACTTGAATGCTTTGACATGGAAAAAACTTTCCCGGTACCCCTTTCAAGCAAACCGCTTAAGAGTGAATCGGGAGTTGACTATCAGTCTGTAATCGACGAAAGCATTACAGAAAGCTTTAAGGTCAGAAAAATTATCTTTGACGGCGGTAATTTTGTCCTTGATAAGGGCGCTTGCATTTACGTTGTAACCGAGGGCGAGGGCAAAATCATTGGTGACGGTTACGAAAAGGCAATCGCAAAGGGCGATTATTTCTTCATTCCCGAAGTAATCAAGGATAAATTCTCAATCACAGGTGCAGATATGACAGTAGTTGAATGCTATAAATAAGGAGAAATCTATGGATAAAAAATATTTTCTGATGGGCAATGCACACCTTGACCCCGTATGGCAGTGGAGAGTGCCCGAAGGTCTTGCTCTTGTTAAGTCTACCTTCAAGGCGGCACTTGACAGAATGGAAGAATTCCCGGATTATGTTTTCACTTCAGCGTGCGCAGGCTACTACCAATGGATCAAATACAGCGAGCCTGAAATGTTTGAAGAAATAAAGAAAAAGGTCGAAGAGGGCAGATGGCAGTATACAGGCGCAATGTGGGTTCAACCCGACTGCAATATCCCGTCAGGCGAAGCTTTTGCCCGTCACTTCCTTTATTCGCAGAAATTCTATACAGAGAACTTCGGCAAAAAAGCTGAAACGGCATACAACGTTGACTCTTTCGGTCACAACGGTATGCTTCCACAGCTTATGGCGAAGTCAGGCATAAAAAATTACGTTTATATGCGTCCGCACAGAGGCCCCGAAAAGCCGAACCTTCCGTTTGAAAATCTTCATTGGTGGGAGAGTCCCGACGGAAGCAGAGTTCTTGCTTTCAGAATCCTTGACGGCTATGGTGACAGCCTCAGGGCGGAACGAATTGAACGTTACGAGTCACAGCCTCATTCGCAGATGCTTGCTTACGGTGTCGGCAATCACGGCGGCGGACCGTCAATCGAAACTCTGCAGATGGCAGAGAAGCTCCGCGAGGGTGACGGAAAAGAAAAATACATCTATTCGGGTGTTGATGCTTATTTTGATTATGTGCGCAACAACGAACCCGACGATTTCCCTGTAATAAAAGAAGATTTACAGCACCACGCAAGCGGTTGTTACAGCGCAAATTCAAAGGTTAAAATGCTTAACCGTCAGGCAGAAAACGGACTTGTTTATGCCGAGAAAATTGACGTTATGGCAAATGTTCTCACTGGTTCACAAACTCAGACCGACAGAATTGAAAGAGCCTGGCAGAGAGTTATGTTCAACCAGTTCCACGATATTCTTGCAGGTTGTTCGATCAAGCCTGCTTATGACGATGCTTATTCTGCATTCGGTTGTGCCAAGGAAGTTGCGCTTGAAGTCGGCACATTTGCCGCAGAGCGTATTTCGTGGAGGGTGAATACAACGAAATTCTTCGAAAACGGTGTTCCCGAACAGCGCGGCAGACTCTGGGTGCGTGAGGGCGAGGGCAGCCCGATGGTTGTTTTCAATCCTCATTCATTCCCCGTAAAAGAGTATGTATGCTTCGGTACACAGTGGGTGTCGGGAGTTGTGGATTCTGACGATAATGACGTGCCGTTCCAGCTTGTACGTGCTCCGTATACTGACGGCGATCACGTAAATATGTGTATGTTTGAAGTCGAGATGCCTGCATTCGGATATGCAACATACTTCATCTATAAGGAAGACCAGAATCACGAGGCACAGGAAATCGAAAATCAGTTTGTTATCACAGAAAATTCAATCGAAAACAGCATTGTAAAAGTTGAGTTTGATGCTGACGGTGCAATTAAATCTTATTTTAATAAGCTCGAAAATAAAGACTATTGTTCAGCACCTATGAAGGCTGTTGTCTGCGAAGATATTGAAAGCGACACCTGGGGCCATATGGTTTTTGACTATAACAAGGATATCGGCTCATTCGCAAAAGCTGAGTTCAAAATTCTTGAAACAGGTGCTCTTCGTGCAACGCTTAAAGTAACTTCATATTATAACGATTCGAAGCTTGAACAGTATTTCACTCTTTATAAGGACAGTCCGAAAGTAGCTGTTAAGTGCAGAATCAACTTCAAGGAACAGTACAAGATTCTTAAGCTGACATTCCCGATGAATGTTGAAAATCCCGAGGCTGTTTACTCAATGCCGTTCGGCTTTATCAAAAAAGCTCCCGACGGACTTGAAGAGCCTGCACAGAAGTGGATTTCCGTCCAGGGTGACAATGGCGGTGTGGCTCTTATAAACAACGGCAGATACAGCTTCTGCGTTAAGGACAACGAAATGCGAATGATCGCCGCACGTACCTGCGCTTTCCTTGACCACTACGGTCAGCGTTTCCGCGACGATGAAATCGCTTTCATTGATATGGATGAGCTTGAGCTCGAATACGAACTCGTTCCGCACACAAAGGATGAGTTTACGGCAGTTGTAAAGGATGCAGAAGTGCTTAATATGCCGCTTCAGCTTTACCAGGAAACTCACCATAAGGGAACATTGCCGCCTGTTTACGAGGGAATTACCGTCGACTGTGACAATGTTATCGTAACTTCATTAAAGCTTTCCGAGGACGGTACGGGTTACATTGCACGAGCTGTTGAATGTGCGTCAAAACCTGTTATGGCAGAATTTGATTTCAAGCTTCTTGACAGAAAGTTTGCTTTCGATTTCAAACCGCAGGAGATAAAAACAATCTTCATTCCGAAAGAAAGCGGAAGCGTCAAGGGCGTGCCGATTACAGAAAAATAAAAAATTAAGGTAGCAACCAAAAGTTGCTACCTTTTTGTTATTTATTGATTTCGTTCTGTTGAGCAACGACGCTTTCACCGCAGTATCTTTTACGAAGAACAGGCTTTTCGATTTTACCTGTCGGGTTACGCGGAACTTCGCTGAAGATAATCTTTCTCGGTCTCTTATACTTCGGAAGGTCAAGGCAGAAGTCGTTGACATCTTCTTCAGTAAGAGTGCATTCGGGCTTAACTTCGATAACAGCTGCTGCAATTTCACCAAGACGGGCGTCGGGAATACCGATAACTGCAACGTCCTTGATTGCATCATTCTTGCGAAGGAAGTCTTCAATCTGAACGGGATAAAGGTTTTCACCGCCGGAGATAATAACGTCCTTTTTACGGTCAACGAGATAGATGAATCCGTCCTCGTCTTCCTGAGCCATATCGCCTGTGAAGAGCCAGCCGTCAGCGAGAACTTCGTTTGTTGACTGCTCGTCGTTGTAGTAGCAGGTCATAACGCCCGGGCCCTTAACTGCAAGCTCGCCGACATCACCCTGTGCAACTTCGTTTCTTTGCATATCAACAATTTTAACTTCCCAACCGAAACCTGCTTTACCGATTGCGCCGACCTTGTGAATGTTTTCAACGCCGAGGTGAACGCAACCCGGTCCGATTGATTCGCTGAGGCCGTAGTTTGTATCGTAGTCATGGTTCGGGAAAATTGACTTCCAACGTCTGATGAGGCTCGGCGGAACCGGCTGAGCGCCGATGTGCATAAGTCTCCACTGTGAAAGTTCATAATCGTCAAGGTTGATGTCACCGCGGTCAATGTAGTCAAGAATATCCTGAGCCCATGGCACGAGAAGCCAGACGATAGAACATTTTTCTTCAGAAACAGCCTTTAAGATCCATTCGGGCTTGATACCCTTGAGAAGAACTGCTTTACCGCCAACAAGGAATGAACCGAACCAGTGCATCTTCGCACCTGTATGGTAAAGGGGAGGGATGCAAAGGAAAACGTCATCCTTTGTCTGTGAGTGGTGGTTCTGCTCAACGCGTGCCGCGTGAACAAGGCTTTCGTGTTTATGTAAGATTGCCTTCGGGAAACCTGTTGTTCCCGAAGAGAAGTAGATTGCACCGTAATCGTCATCGCTGATTTCAACTTTCGGAGCGTGAGTTGAACAGTACTGGATAAGTGACTCGTAGCTCTCTGCAAAAGTCGGACAGCCTTCGCCTGCGTAAAGCCACATTTTTACTTTGGGCATTCTGTGGCAGATTTCCTCAATACGTCCGATGAACTCGGGTCCGAAAACAACGAACTCGGAATCAGATTTGTTTACGCAGTATTTGATTTCTTCAGCTGTATAACGGTAGTTGAGAGGAACAGCGATTGCACCCGCCTTAAGGATACCAAAATAAATCGGCAACCATTCAAGGCAGTTCATCATAAGAATAGAAACTTTGTCACCTTTTTTGATACCTCTTGTCATAAGGAGGTTGGCAAAACGGTTAGACTTTTTATTGAAGTCTTTCCAAGTGATTTCACGGCGGTAAGCTTCGTCAGGCTTTGCCTCGATAAGTGAATAGTCACGCCATGTAACACGGGCACCTTCAGCTTCATTTTTTGGGTTGATTTCGATAAGGGCGACGTCATCGGGATAGAGCGTCGCGTTCTTGTCAAGTATTTCTGTAATCGGCATAGTTTGTCTTCCTTTTAAACAATTTCAATTAGTATAATACTTTAAAGCGGTAAAGTCAACACTTTACCGCCTTTCTTTTTATTATTTTATCAGAAATTTCCGCCATTGAAGCCCCATTTGTCGGTTTCTTCGTATTTTACGTAAACACCGCTTCCGTCAATTCCGAGAACTTCTTTAAAAATGTTGCAGATTTCTGCCGTAAGGTCTTCGGCATCGGACGGATTGATTTTTCCGAGCGCGCTTACTTCAACGTAAGCGAGGGGAGCTGAATTGTCGCCCCTGAACCAGAGTCTGCAGTTGTCTTCAAAGCCGAGCATAAGCCAGGCATCGCTTTTGCCGGCAAGGCATTCGATTGCTTTTCCGAGCTTGTCTTTAAGGATAAGCTCCTGCTCAGCAGTGATGGGTGTTGATGTTTTTGTTGATATCATCGGCATAATAATTTCTCCTTATCTGTTCATTAATTCCTGACGTTTACGGCGGATAAGCTCTTCTGCCTCGTCTTCGTCAGTTGTGTTAAGCACGCATTTTTCCATCGGGCACATATCTGTTTTGTTACGGTTTATTATATGCGCAACGACGTTGTCGTAAGTAACGGAAATACTTTTTTTGTCAAGATATTCAAGCGCTTTTTCGCTGACGAGTAAAGCGTGAATTTCCTTGACTTTGTATTTGGAAAGCAACATTGCCGCCGCCTTGCCGATAACTTTGTCCGCTACTGATGCACCGCAAAGCAGTTCGGCATCGCTGTCGATTATTTCGATAATCGGCGCAACTCCGCGTGAATGAGATATAAAAATCTTTTCTCCGTTGACGGCAACGAACGTTGCATTTTCTTTTTTCAGCAAATCTTTTGCTGTAAGAATGTCACTCACTTGATGAATCCACCTCTTTTAACAGCATATACGACAGGCGGAATGGTGATAAGCTGAAGTCCGATTCCGTAGCTTCCCGTAACAGTTGCCGTTACAGCCGCGATTGCACCGCCTGCCTCAATGCCGAAAACCTTGCCTGCAATAACAAGGGCAATGGCATAGAAAACACGGCCGATAATCATTGCGAGAACAAGTGAAATCACAGTGCCGAATTTTTTATTCTTGAGTTTCAGCGTGTGATAAAAAAGTCCGCTTGCGAGGCCGTAAACCAGAAGCTCAACTACCATAAACGGTAACCTTGCCGAAGCAGGCATATTTGTAAGCAGGTGGCTGACGATGGGCGCAATTATTCCGATAAATGAACCATATACAGGTCCGAGAGTAAACCCTGCAAGCAGAACGGGAATATGCATCGGCAGAAAAACGGCGCCGACCTGAGGTATGCCCGTAAGGTGGAAAAGCTGCGGTAGAACAATGCTGAGCGCCGTCAGCATTGCGCCGAGGGCTGTTTTTGTTGCTTTGGATTTCCTTTTCATTTAAGTGCATCCATCTCTTTCTGAAGTCTTGCAAGGTCTTCGCGGATGCTGATTTTCTGCGGACATTTTGTTTCGCATGCACCGCACTCAATGCAGTTGTGCGCTTTTTCTTCATCTTTAAGGTTTGCCCAACGGTTTTTCGCGTCCTCGACGTTTCCGTAAACTGCATACTTGTTCCAACGGTCGAAGTTTGCGGGAATATTGACGCCTGCGGGGCAGGGCATACAGTAACGGCAGTCTGTGCATCCGTTTCTCATTCTGCTGTTGAGCGTATCTGCAACATCCTGAACAAGAGCTTTTTCACTTTCGTCAAGCACCTTGAAGTCGCCGAAAGTTTTAAGGTTATCTTCAACCTGCTCCATTGTGCTCATACCGCTGAGGATGACCTTGACTCCGTCAAGCGTTCCGCACCAGCGCATTGCCCAGGAAGCTGTTGTTGCATCGGGGTCAACGGCCTTGAACTTTGCCTCAACTTCATCGGGAAGCTTTGCGAGCGTACCGCCCTTTACGGGTTCCATTACGATGATCGGCACACCGAGCTTCTTGCAGAGCTCAACACCGCGAAGTCCTGCCTGCTCACGGATATCAATGTAGTTAAGCTGAAGCTGAACAAAATCCCACTTTCTGTAAGAAATAATTTCCTCAAAAGCTTCGTATTCATCGTGGAACGAGAAGCCGAAATAACGGATTTTGCCCTCTTTCTTAAGATTGTCGCAGTAGTCAAGGATACCAAGCTCAAGAATAGTCTTCCATTTCTCCATATCAACTGCGTGTAGAAGGTAGAAGTCAACGTAGTCAACGCCGAGTCTTTCCAACTGGTCATTGAAGATTCTTTCAACGTCTGCGATTGAATCAAGCTTCCAGATCGGCAGTTTTGTTGCAAGGTAGAATGACTCTCTGTCGTATTTTTTCAAAGCCTTACCAACGAAAGGTTCGCTTTCACCGTCGTGGTAAGGATAAGCTGTGTCGTAGTAATTAACGCCTGCCTGCATTGCGCGGTCAAGCAGTTTTTCGGCTTCAACCTCGTCGATTTTTCCGTCTTTCATCGGGAAACGCATACAACCGAAGCCGAGGAGTGAAGCTTCAGCGCCAAGATTTTCAAATTTTCTTTTCTGCATAATATAAGCCTCCTTGCTTTTATTTGAAAGAAAATAACATTTTAATTTTATCATACAGAAAATTACAATGCAATAGTAATAAAAATTAATCTTTGTATTGAATTTAATGTTTTAGTGTGATATTATATTTCCGATCTTGATTTATAAGGGGTGATAGCGATGAATGAACAGGAAAAGACTGTGAAAACAGAAAAGCTTCCGAAACCGTTTGAAAAGTACATATGGCTTGTAATTTCCCTGGCTGTCGCTGTTGCCGGCTATTTTTTACGGACAAGCGACTTTGAACTTCCTTTTATAGTTGGTGTTGTTGTTGCTCTTATTCTTCTCGTGACGATCATCATTGCTGCGCAGAAGGTCAGCGCAGAGCGTGCCGCACTTGCAGATAATAAGGAAAAGAAGTTCAAGTACATTCTTAAAACTATAATGTATTACCTATACATAATCATCGCTGTTGTCTTTGTCTTTATTTCACTGTGGATTATCGGAATTCTTACAATATAAAAAAATCACCGCTTTTGCGGTGATTTTTTGTTTCTTCGGATTAATAGTATCTCATAACCGCAACGACTTTACCGAGAATGGAACAGTCGTCAACAATAATCGGCTCGTAAGTATCGTTTTCGGGCTGAAGACGGAAATGTCCGTTTTCCTTATAGAATGTTTTACACGTTGCTTCGTCATCAACCATAGCGATAACGATTTCACCGTTCCTTGCGAACGGTGTTTTTTCTGCAATAACAAGGTCACCGTCAAGTATGCCTGCCTGAATCATACTTTCACCGCGGACGTGAAGCGCGAAGAGAGGCTTGTCCCTTGTAACAGTTCCCGTGTAGGGGAAGTAGCCTTCAATCTGCTCAACGGCAAGGATCGGCGCACCTGCAGTAACGGTACCGAGAATCGGCACCTGAGTTACGTTGTCGGCCTGTCCCATAATGCGGATTGAACGCTTGAGGAGAGGGTCACGCTGAATGTAACCTGCTGCCTCGAGTGCGTCGAGATTAGACTGAACGGATGACGTTGAACGAAGGCCGACTGCTGCACCGATTTCTCGCACGGAAGGTGGCACACCGTCAGTACTTCTTTCAACAAGGAATTCATATATTTTTCGTTGTGTATCGTTAATCTGCATTGCAAAATCCCTTCTTTACACTATTCTTGAGGTCATTATAACACATAATTTCATAAAAAGCAAACATTTGTTTGCTAAAAAATATAAAAATTTTTTCTTTATTTTTTATGAATTTTGTGCTACAATAATATAAAAATCAGACATAGGAGAACAAAATGGTTCGTTTTTTGAATAAAATAGCATTATCGGTATTGGTTCTGACACTTCTGGCAAATACCTTTGTGACGAGTGCCGGCGCGGCGACAAAAGAAGACCTTGATTCGGCAGAAAAAATCATCTGTATTGTCCACAGAGGTGACTGGCATTCTTACCCCGAAAATTCAGCAGAAGCTGTAAAGGCAGGGTCGGAATACGGTTTTGTTTCAGTTGATCTTCAGGTGACCGAGGACAAAAAGGTTGTCCTTATGGCGGACGATACAACGGACAGAATGGTTGTTGATGCCGAGGGCAATACTGTTTCGGGGGCAGTAGCCGAAAAAACTCTTGAGGAGTTGACGTCGCTGTATCTTCGTGCAGGCAACGGATCTGCACACAACAAAAAAACTGATTGCCACGTTGCAAGCCTTGAGGCTGTTGTTTCGGAAACAAGTGAAGATTCGGTTATTATCCTTAATACTTACTGTGAAGATTTTGAATCGGTTTACGCTCAGGTGAAAGAGCTTGACGCAACAGACAAGGTGGTTTTCCGTTTTGTTTCGGATTCAATATCGGATATCGTAAAGACAACGTCTGCTTATGATGACATTACTGTTTTCGGCAACTATCAGGGCAACATAATTTTCCTGGCAACTTCAGCCGTGAAGAAGTCCTTCGAAAACGGAATGAACATAGTTGAGCTCGGAAGCGCAAATGCAAACGGTGTGCTTTACGACGATTTTCTTATGAAACGTTTTGACAAAAACGGCAAAGCAATGGTTTCAACGGTAAACGGACGAAGCGGTAAACGTCCCGACAGCGAAAGAGGCTGGGACGACCTTATTGTAAACGGGTATTCCGTAATTGAAACCGATTATCCCGAGCAGTTCAACGAATATCTTGCGCAGATCGACGACGAAAGGGAAACGCTTAGTTACTACGTTGATTTATACAAGTCAACTGATCTTCAGCCGCATACGACGGATACGGAGAATGATTTTAAATCAGCTCTGGAAACGGCGCAGAATCTCCTTAGCGGTACAGGTTCTTTATCTGAGTTGCAGAATGCGCGCCACGCCCTGCAGTCTGCATACGATAATCTTACCCCGGGCGAAAAAAAGGCAGTTACTCTTAAGTTCGATTTCACAATCGGACGGTTTATTGCAGTTGTTCTCTGTGGCGGAGCAATAATTGCAGCACAGGTGTTCTTTTTCAAAAAAAGAGATAAAAGTAAGAAAGCACAGTAAATTATTTTTGAGGTGATAGGTTTGGAAAATAAAAGAAAAATCAGCCTCGAAAGGGCTGACTACCCTGAGCAGGTCGGCGTTTCTTCAAGAGAAGTTGCCGAGCTCATAAAAGATTTTAAAGAAAGCGGAATCGAAGTCCACAGCATTATGATTTTAAGGCACGGTAAGGTTGCTTTTGAATCTTGGGCAGATCCGTATTCGGCAGATATGCCACACGCAATGTATTCCGTCAGCAAGAGTTTTACTTCTGCGGCGGTCGGATTTGCAATCAATGAAGGTCTTCTGTCTCTTGATACAAGGCTTATTGATATTTTTCCCGAATACTGCGAGGATGAGCCTGACGAAAACCTGGAGCTCCTTAATGTGCATCATCTTCTCTCAATGCAGTCGGGCAAAAGCGTAAGCGTTTTCACTGACAAGGGCAAGAATCAGTGGATCAAGGATTTCTTTGACGCTCCGTGGAAATTCAAACCCGGTGAGGGTTGGGAATACATAAGCGAAAACCAGTATATGCTCTGCGCAATGCTTACAAAGGTTACAGGTATGAGCGTTATCGAATACCTTACACCGCGTCTGTTTGAGCCTCTCGGAATTGATATTCCGTTCTGGGAGCACGACATTGACGGTATTGAAGCAGGCGGATGGGGCCTCTTCCTTAAAACCGAAGACGTTGCAAAATTTACGCTTTGCTACCAGCAGAAGGGTATGTTTAACGGTCAGCAGATTATTCCTGCTGATTGGGTTCATAAATCTCAGAAGATTCAGGCGGACAATTCCGCAGTAAACAAGTCTCCCGATTCACAGTCAGGTTACGGCTACTGCTTCTGGCGCTGTGCGGGCGTTAACGGTTACAGAGCTGACGGAATGTTTTCTCAGTTCGGTATTGTTGCAAAGGATTATGACGCTTCGTTTATTATGACAGCAGGCGAAGTCAACGAACAGAAAACGCGTGACTGCATCTGGCGCCATTTCCCGAAGTGCCTTATAGAAGACGATTCGGAAGTAACTCCCGAAGAGAAACCTGCATTGGCCGCGCTTGACGATGATCTTCCCGCAATGCAGAGAAGTCTCCTTGAAGAGTGGCTTCACGGAAAGAAAATGAAATTTTCAAAGAATATGGTTCTTTCTGCCGCAGGCTTTCCTGCAAGTATGCTCCCGATGCCGATTGTTTATATGTCAGGAGACAGAGCAGGCGGCATTACTGATGTTGTATTTGAATTCTTCGAGGATACCTGCACAATGAGCTGGGTTGAGGGCGATGAGCAGAACAAAATTGTCTGCGGTATGGACGGTAAACCACGTCGTAGTCCGATGACTCTTGCGCAGATGCCGTTTACGGCGAATGCAACAGCAGCCTGGACAACGCAGAATGAACTTACGATTCACGTGCGACCGATTGAGGCTGTCTGTCAGCGAATTATCAAGTTTACTTTTGATGACGATGAAGTTTCTTTCTTGCCGTCAAGTAAACCGCCGATTACCGCAATAGCAGAATATCTCAAGCACGATATTGACCATTTCCTTCCTTCGATTGCTCCCGTGCAGAAGCTTGGTGTTAAAGCATTCGAACAGGCACATCACGTAATCGATGTGGTCCATAAGGGCAAATTTGTTGCGGAAGAAACAGAGAAGAAGAAAGATAGAGAAAAAGACAAGGAAAAAGAAGCTGAAAAAGAAAAGAAGAGGGAAAGAAGAATCCGTAGAAACAAAGCTTCTGACATCAAGCGTGTTGCACAGTTCAGCAAGGTTAGCTTTGAAAACTTCTGCGATACATGGGCAGATGATTTCGGCGGAACACCCGATGAGATAAAGACGATTTACGACGAGATAATGCTTCCGCGCCGTGCAACTTCAGGTTCTGCAGGTTACGATATTTTCAGTCCTGTCGACTTTACTCTTAAACCCGGCGAGACAATTAAAATCCCGACGGGTATCCGTTGTGAAATCGAGGAAGGCTGGGTGCTTAAGGTTTATCCGCGAAGCGGACTCGGCTTCAAGTTCCGTCTTCAGCTCAATAACACCGTCGGCATAATCGACAGCGATTATTTCTACTCGGATAATGAAGGACATATCTTTATTAAAATAACAAATGACTCCAACGAAGGAAAAATCGTTGAAGTCAAAAAAGGTCAGGGCTTTGCCCAGGGTATTTTCGTTGAGTACGGTATCACATTTGATGATGATGTGACTGATGTCCGCAACGGCGGATTCGGAAGCACGACGAAATAATTACTCGGCATCTTCCCAGTTGAATTGCGTGAGCTTTCCTGCACACAGAAGGTCGGGATAGTCCCACTGACGAAGCACTTCGTAAACAGCAATTGCAACTGAATTCGAAAGGTTAAGGCTTCTCGCCGAGGAGTCGTTGATCATCGGAATACGAACACATTTTTCGGGATTGTCGAAGAGCAACTGCTCGGGCAATCCCTTTGTTTCTTTTCCGAAGAAGAGAAACACGTCGTCGTGGTATTCAACGTCCGTATGGCGGTGCTGAGCCTTGGTCGTGAAAAATCTGTATTCGCCTTTCGGATTTTTCTCAAAAAAATCATCCAGATTTTTGTAATATGTAATGTCGAGCAGGTGCCAGTAATCAAGCCCTGCTCTTTTTAATTTTCTGTCGTCAATTTTAAATCCCATCGGTTCAACGATGTGGAGCCTTGTTCCCGTTGCGGCACAGGTGCGCGCGATATTTCCCGTGTTCTGAGGAATTTCAGGTTCGACTAAAACAATATTGAGTGTTGCCATTATTTCACCGCTTTAATAAGATTCTCTATCTGTAGTTCGAACTGAAGGCCGAAGCCTCGCGGCTCGTCTGATAATGCTGTTTTTTCGACGCAGTTGCAGGTAAAGGACATCGCAATCTGAACAGCATCCGTAAATTCTTTACCTTTCATAATTGCCGAAACAAGTGACGAAGCGAAAACATCGCCTGCGCCCGGGAAACGTCCGTCGGATTTAGGAGTGAAAAACATATTTGCTTTTCTTGTGTAGCTGTCGTAAACAGCGCATCCGATCTGTCCGTCCTCGCTTTCAATTCCCGTAATGACAATCCGTCCCGTACCGAGGTTGCGAAGGTTCCAAAGAAGCTCTTTTATATGTTCCGTGCTATAAGGTGCTTGGGTACACTCAATGCCCGCAATCATCTCGGCTTCGGTAACGTTCGGAGTGATCACGTCTGCCATCGTGCAGAGAAAACGCATTTCGGAAATAAAGCTTTCGTCAATCTGACTGTAAAAGTTGCCGTTATCGCCCATAACGGGATCGACGATGCAAAGTGTATCACTTTTTTTGAAATCAATCAGAAATCTTTTTACGGTTTCCGCCTGTTCTTTTGTCGCAAGGTAGCCCGTGTAAATCGCGTCAAAGCGTATTCCGATATTTTTCCAATGGTCGGCAAAGGCTTGCATTTTGTCCGTAAGATCGGCACAGACAAAACCGTCAAATTCTGACTGTGCGGAAAAAATTCCCGTCGGCAAAGGTACAGCCTGAAAGCCGCAGGCGGATATAATAGGAATAGCGGCAGTAAGCGAGCATTTTCCAATGCAGGACATATCGTTGATCAATGCAATTTTTTTCTGATTTTCCAAAATTATCATCTCCGAAATTATCTGGAAGATATTATATCAATTATGACTGAAAAAAGCAACCAAGAATATTGTTGCACGTTCTGCAAACAATAATTCCGAGGAGGGATTTTGAATGAAAAGTACAACATCAAACGTGATGAAAGGTATCGGCGTCGGAATGCTCGTCGGCGGTGCAACAGCACTCATCGGCGGTTCAATGAAAGGTTCAAAAAAGATGAACTACAAGAAAATGGCAAACAAGGCAATGAAGACGGCAAATAATATTATGGATACCTTTATGTAAAAGTAAACATTTTAAAAGCAAAGACCGAGGATTTTCCTCGGTCTTTGAAATTATTTATCTCTGTTGTTTCTGAGAATCTTAAGAGTTGTTGTCTTCGGGAACTCTGTGTCACGAGTTTTGATTTTTGCAACCTGCTTGTAGCCGGGAAGCTTTTTATTAATTTCGTTAACGTCGTTCTTGATTCTCTCTTTTGCATCGGGAACTTCGATTGCATCAAGGAATAATTCAGCTGTGATAAATCCGTTTTCGTCGTAAACGACAACTTCCTTAACGTATTCGATTGTTGAAAGCTTGTCCTCTATCTCTTCGGGAGAAACGTTTTTACCGTTGCTGAGAACGATGAGGTTCTTCTTTCTTCCGCGGAAGAAGAGGAAGCCGTCCTCGTCAATGTAACCGTAGTCGCCTGTTTTGAACCATTCGCCGTCAAAAGCTTCTGCTGTTGCTTCGGGATCCTTGTAGTAACCCTTCATAACGTTCTTACCGCGAACGTAAATCTCACCAACGCCTTCTTCGTCGGGATCGTTGATCTTGATCTCGTTACACTCAAGCGGAGTACCGCAGCTTCCGAACTTGAAGTGGTCAGGATTGTTTGCTGTGATAGCGGGTGAACACTCTGTAATACCGTAGCCGTTAACGATGTGGATACCAAGGTCGTACATACCGCGCTCGTACTTTTCGTCAAGGTAAGCACCGCCACAGATGATGAGTGCAAGCTCGCCGCCAAGGTTATCAATAATTGTGCTGAAAATCTTTCTTCTCTTGTCAATGCCGAGCTTCATAAGGAAGTTGCTGATCTTGAGACCTTTTTTAAGAACTTCGTCACGGCCTGTCTTCTTTGCCGTGAACCAGATTTTCTTGTAAATTGTTTCAACTGCGAGAGGAACACCTGCGAAATTGTGCGGATGATACTCTGCGAGGTCCTTCTGGATGTCCTTGATGCTCTTACAGATGAAGCCCCACTCTGAAAGCAGACAGCCTGTAAAGAGTGCGCTTACCCATGAATATGTATGGTGAAGAGGAAGGAAGCCGATTGCGTGTCCGCTCGGTGCAGACTTAACGCCTGCAACAGCGTCAGCGGCAACACTGCCCTGAGTGAGCATAACGCCCTTGCTCTTGCCTGTTGTACCTGATGTGTAAACGATGAATGCAACGTCATCGGGCTTAACTTCTTCGTCAAGATAGCTCTTGCCTGTTTCTTTAGCGTAAGCGTGACCTTCTTCGATAATATCGTAGTAATCCTCGAGCTTGATGTACTCTGTAAGTACAACGCCCTCAGTCTTCTTCATCATCTCGATTGAAGAAACGAAATCCTTTGAGTAAATGATAGCGTCGCAATCACTTCTTACGATAACGTCCGTAAGGTCCTCGTCGGGAAGCTTCGGGTCCATCGGGATAACCGTCATATTACCTGTGATAACAGCGAAGTAACAAGCAATCCAGTAGTAGCAGTTTTCGCTGAGGATTGCAACCTTCTTGCCTGCGAGACCTTTTTTGTAAAGGTACTCACCGATACCTCTGAATTCATAGTTAACTTCGTTGAAAGTTTTGCTTTCAATCTCGTCTTTGAAATTATGATATTTGTACTGTAATTTATCTCCACCTGCCTGAGCACCGTAGAGAACGATTTCTTTGACTGTTTCAAATTTAGGGAGCGGGGGACATTTTCTTCCTGCAACATTTGCTTTCATTGGTTTCATAATGAATACCTCGTCTCATTCATAATTGAAGAAATTATAACATACACACGAAAAAAAGGCAATAACAATACGACAGAAATGTCAAATTGTACAAAATTTATGTTTGAAAAATGAATGTAAAAAAACAAAAACCGCCTTATGTGTTGCATAAGACGGTTGGATTTTTGCGGAATTATAACAATTTTGCTGCGCCCTTGTCAAGCATGATGATAACGTCATCGTGCTGATTGAGGATTGAGCAGGGGATTCTCGGTGTAACTTCGCCTGAATGAAGAGCCTTGACTGCATCAGCCTTAGCTTCGCCTGTTGCGATGAGAAGAATCTTCTTTGAACGCATAATTGAGCCGATACCCATTGTCATTGCGTATCTCGGCATCGGAACATCACCGAAATATTTCTGGTTGGAATCGATTGTGCTCTGAGTAAGAGTAACCTTGAAAGCCTCGTCTGTGAATTCATCTGCAGGCTCGTTGAATGCGATATGGCCGTTTGTGCCGATACCGAGGAGCTGAAGATCGATTCCGCCTGCAGCCTTGATAGCCTCAGCATATCTCTTGCTTTCAGCGTCACAGTCGGGAGCGTTACCGTCAAGGAAGTTTACCTTGCTCTCGTCAATGTCAACCTTTGAGAAAAGGTTTTCGTGCATAAATGTGTAATAGCTGTTCTTGTCGTTCTTGTCGAGGTCGCAGTATTCGTCAAGGTTGAATGTTGTGATATCCTTGAAGCTGATTTCGCCGTTTTCGTACATTTTGATAAGGTTATTGTATGTATGAACGGGAGTTGCGCCTGTTGCGAGACCGAGAACTGCGTTCGGCTTGTTGTTTATGAGCTCCTTGTAAAGTTCAGCAGCTGCAACTGCGATTTCTTCTGCATTTTCAAAAATTCTGGTTTCCATTTAAACTTCCTCCGTTATTATAAAATGATTTCTTTCTGCTCGTCAGATGATCTGTAAATAGCATCAAGAAGTTTTGAAGTAAGGATTGCCTTGTCGATATGTGCCTGGTTCGGCTCTCTTGTCGCAACAGAGTCAACGAAAGCCTTGATTTCTGCAAAGTAATCGAAGCCTGATGAAGCGTAGTCTGTCTTGATTTCCGTGAGCATACCGTTCATTGTAGAATAAATTGTGAACTTGCCGCCGTAGTAGAGACGAACGCCTGCTTTTGTACCCATGAAGTCAACAAAAGTTTCTGACTGACCGATGTTCTGTGCCCATGCGCCGTTGAATGTGATGTTTGCACCCGTTGTGCGGATGAAGCCTGAAACGAAATCGTCAACGTCATATGTGCCGTTTTCTTTGTCAGAAGAATCTTCTGCCCACATACCCGTATAAACGTAGTTTTTCATATCTTTGCCGAGCTTGCAGTAAGCTTCACCTGAGCAGGTAAGGGGAGTCGGGTCGCCGAGGCAGTAGAGGGTAAGGTCAAGATAATGAACACCCCAGTCGATGAGAACACCGCCGCCTGATTTTGCCTTGTTTGTGAAGTCGCCGCCGAGGCCCGGGATTGAACGGTGAGCGCGGAAACTTACATATACCTGATAAACCTCACCGAGTTCGCCTGAAGCGATAAGGTTTTTAACGTGATTTACGTTGTCGCAGAAACGGTTAACAACACCGATCTGAAGCATTCTGCCTGTCTCGTGAGCAACCTTCTGCATCTCAAGAGCTTCTTCAACAGTTCTTGCGGCAGGCTTCTCACAGAGAACGTCCTTGCCGTCGCGCATAAAGTCGATTGAAATCGGAGCGTGGAAGTCGTTGTGTGTGCAGACAGAAACGATGTCGATATCGTCCTTACCGAGAAGCTCCTTGTAGTTATAAACTGCAGTACCGCAGCCGTACTTTTCAACAGCTTTGTCTGCTCTTTCGGGGATAATGTCGCAGAAATATCTGACTTCAACATTATCAAGCTTAAGATAATTCGGGATGTGTGAACCTGAAATGTTACCGCAACCAATGATTGCGACGCCTAATTTTTTACTCATAAAATATCACCTCAGAACATTTATAAACTCATTTTACCAACTTTTAAAGGAAAAGTAAACACAGATACGGCAAAAAAAGTAAAATACTTGCAAATTATGGCATTTAATAAAAATAGTGTGAATTTTTTTGGTTTATTTCGTATAATAGATGAAAGGTTTAATTATCCTTTCGGAAAGGAGGCTTTATATGGATAACGGTGCAAGTAGCTACCGCCGTTTTCTTGAAGGGGACGAAAAAGGTATTGTTGATATTATATGTTTATACCGTGATGGATTGATTTTGTATATCAATTCTTTTACACAGAATACAACGGAAGCTGAAGATATTGCGGAAGATGTGTTCTTGAAGCTGATTATGAAAAAGCCGAAATACAACGGAAAAGCCTCCTTCAAAACATGGTTGTATACTATTGCGGGAAATATGGCAAGAGATTATTGGAGAAAAAATGTGCGCCACGGGAAATTGCCATTGGACAACCTCTCGGAACTTTCAGACGAAGAAATAGAGCTGGAACGAATGTATTTAAAAGAAGAACAGAAAATTCAGTTGCACCGTTCCATGAAAAAATTATCGCCTGAATATCAGCAAATACTTTGGCTTGTGTATTTTGAAGGTATGTGCAATAAAGACGCTTCAAAGATTGTAGGGAAAAGCGTACATACAACAGGAAATCTTGTTTATAAGGCAAGAAAAGCGCTGAAAACTCAACTGGGAAAGGATGGTTTTGTTTATGAGAACTTATGATGAAACATATGAGAGAATAATGGCAAAGAAAGCTGTTGCAGAAAAAGCAATAAAGGTGCGAAACAAAAAAATTGTGACATCTGTCACTACAATTTCGTGTTTATGTATCTGTATTGCTGCGATATTCGCAATGAGCAAGGCTAGAACCAATGTCAATCTTAATAAAAATGATGTTACTGATGTGTATTTGAATTCTTCAAGCAACAGTAGCACAGGCGAAAGCACAAATAACACGAACCCAACCAGCACAACTCTTGCTGAAAAATCAAGTACACAAATATCCGCCAAAACTGATAAATATGTAGAAAAGCCAAGTGTTGGGGAAGACGCTATCACAACTAATCATGGTGAGTCAGCAGGACAGAACGGAGATCCCACTACTTTTTACACAGGTTTTGAAGGTACACATGAATATATCGATAGCCCACATCTTACTGATGAAGAAAAAGAAAACTATCGTTTGATGTACGTGCGCTGTGCGATGAATTTTGTGGATGATGAAGATTATTCTAAAATCAATATTGATAAATCATATATGAAAAAAGTAATTAAAGATGTCAACGGAGAAAAATATCTGTTGATACATCTGGAAGGAGATACGTTTTATTATGAGATTGTCATAACTACGAGATGTGCCGAGGCACACGGTGTGAAAAAGATAAATAAGTGAGAAACGGTTAAAGGAGGTATATTACTATGAAGAAAGATTTTAGTCTCAAAAAGAAAGTTTTAATTTTTATGTCGCTTTTGGCTTGTACTTGTGTTTGTTTAATTTCTGTGTTCGGAATAATAAAAAAAGATCAGCAGACAAGAGCGATTGAGCCGTTTGATACTGTTGATTACGATATGGAAACATCGGTTATTCTGACAAATGAGCAGAAAGATACTTCCACATCGGTTAATATAACAAAGCAAACACAAGAAATGATAATTAACCAAACAGATAAAATGAAGAAAAATGAAATATCGAAAACGATTGCCGATAACAAAGAAGAAAACACGGAACAGACAAAATTGAAAGCTAAGGTTTCGTATGTAAGTAGTTGGAATCACAGTGCGTATAATTCGCTTTTAAACGGTGCTTTGAACAAAAGCAAATTGAATGAAAATGAGGAAAAACATTTGCCGATTTTTAAAATAGATACACAGCAGGAGCTTGAACGATTAATGTCAGAGTACGGCGAGGACATTTTTATAAATGAAGGTTATGACGAAATGCCGTCTTTTGAGGAAACTGCGAAAAAATATGATGAAGATTTTTTTGAAAGAAATACACTGCTGTTGGTTTATGTGAGTGCTCCGAGCGGAACACTTCGATTTGGGTTGAAGGACATAGATTTTAATTCAGATTCCGTTTGTGTTCATATCAGACAGACGAATAATCCGCAGGTTTTCACGGATGATGTAGCGGGTTGGATTGTTTCGATAGAAGTTTCGGATAGTAATGTAAAAGATTGCGAAAGTTTTGATGCAGTACTTGATAAGGATTGATTATAAAAAACAGGCTTACGGTTTTGCCGTAAGCCTGTTTGGTTTTTTAGATTAAATCGGATTTCATTGAAAGTGCGCACTGCACTCTTTCTTAATACATTCCGCCTGCCTGGCCCGCCATTGCAGCAGCTGCTGCAGCATCTGCTGCCGGGTCGGGTTTGTCAGCAACGAGTGATTCTGTTGTAAGAACCATTGATGCAACGCTTGCAGCGTTCTGAAGAGCTGAACGTGTAACCTTTGTCGGGTCAAGGATACCTGCGTCGAACATATCAACGAATTCGCCTGTCGCGAAGTTGTAGCCGCAGCCTGCCTTGTCGCTTGTCATAATTGTGTTAACGATAACTGAACCCTCAAGGCCTGCGTTTGCAGCGATCTGACGAGCGGGCTCTTCAAGTGCCTTAAGAACGATCTTGATACCTGTCTTTTCGTCTGCATCTTCAGTTGCGTCAAGGAGTGCCTTAACAGCGGGGATAGCGTTAAGGAGTGCAACGCCGCCACCTGCAACAGTACCCTCTTCAACAGCTGCCTTTGTAGCTGCAAGAGCGTCTTCAATGCGGAGCTTCTTTTCCTTCATTTCTGTTTCTGTTGCAGCACCAACACGGATAACAGCAACGCCGCCTGCAAGCTTAGCGAGTCTTTCCTGAAGCTTCTCGCGGTCGAAGTCAGATGTTGTTGTTTCGATCTGTGTCTTGATCTGTGCAACTCTGTTTGCGATTTCTGCCTTGTCGCCTGCACCGTCAACGATGATTGTGTTTTCCTTAGAAATCTTAACCTGACGAGCCTGACCGAGCATATCGAGAGTTGTTTCGCTGAGTTCGAGACCGAGCTCGGAAGCAACAACCTCACCACCTGTGAGGATAGCGATGTCACGGAGCATATCCTTACGTCTGTCGCCGAAGCCGGGAGCCTTGACAGCAACGCAGGTGAATGTACCGCGGAGCTTGTTTACAAGGATTGTTGAAAGAGCTTCGCCCTCAACGTCCTCAGCTACGATAACGAGCTTCTTGCCACCCTTGAGAACCTGCTCAAGAAGGGGAAGGATTTCCTGAATGTTTGAAATCTTCTTGTCTGTGATAAGGATGAGAGCGTCGTCGATAACTGCTTCCATCTTGTCTGTATCTGTAACCATGTACGGTGAGATGTAACCGCGGTCAAACTGCATACCTTCAACGATGTCTGAATCTGTAACAGCTGTCTTTGACTCTTCAACTGTGATAACGCCGTCTGCGCTTACCTTTTCCATAGCGTCAGCGATGATGTTACCGATTTCTTCGTCAGCTGCAGAAATTGTAGCAACACGAGCGATGTCGTTTGAAGATGTAACAGGCTTTGAGTTGCCCTTGACAGCGTCAACTGTTGCGTCAACTGCAACCTTGATGCCCTTCTTTACTACCATCGGGTTTGCGCCTGCTGCAACGTTCTTCATACCTTCGCGAACGAGAGCCTGTGCAAGGAGAGTAGCTGTTGTTGTACCGTCACCTGCAACGTCGTTTGTCTTTGTTGCAACTTCCTTAACGAGCTGTGCGCCCATATTCTCGAACGGATCCTCAAGCTCAACGTCCTTAGCGATTGTAACGCCGTCGTTTGTGATGAGGGGAGCGCCGTACTTCTTATCGAGAACTACGTTTCTGCCCTTGGGTCCGAGTGTGATTTTAACTGTATTAGCGAGCTTGTCGATACCGTTCTGTAACGCCTTACGAGCTTCCTCGCCGTAAATAATCTGCTTTGCCATAATTAAAAGCCTCCCTTATTCAACAATAGCAAGAATGTCGCTCTGACGTACGATGATGTACTCTTCTTTGTTGAGCTTGACTTCTGTGCCTGCGTATTTGCTTGTGATTACTTTGTCGCCAACCTTGACGTACATTTCAACTTCCTTACCGTCAACAATACCGCCGGGGCCGACAGCAAGAACCTCAGCAACCTGCGGCTTCTCCTTTGAAGCTGCAGCGAGGATGATACCGCTCTGGGTTGTCTCCTCAAGTTCTGTCATCTTAACCACAACACGGTCTGCAAGTGGTCTGATATTCATAAAAATTCCTCCTATGAAAAATGTTAAAAATTAAATTTGGCACTCTCTTGTGTTGAGTGCTAAATCTATTTTAGCCACATTTACTGAAAAAATCAACCCCTTTTCTAAAAATTAACAATTTCATAATATTTATGCCGGTTTTACATTCTTTACTACTAATCAAAAAGGTGGTATCATATTTATAATTGATAAAAGCAGGTGATTGTATGCAGATCGGAATTTCGTCCTCTTGTCTTTATCCGTTGCAGACGGAGGAGTCCTTGAAAACTGTCGGTGAGCTCGGAGCAAAGACTTCTGAAATATTTTTCAATTCTTATTCAGAGCTGAAAAAACCGATTATCAGCGAGCTTAAAACAATAAAAGAATATTACGGGATTGAGATACGCTCAATTCATCCGTTTACGTCCGCATACGAACCGATCCTGTTTTTCGGCGGATACAAGCGTAGGGTACTTGACGGAATTGAGTTTTACAAGCATTACTTTGAAGCGGCAAATGAGCTCGGTGCGGAAATGGTTGTCCTCCACGGCGGAAGAATGTATATCGAGACAACTCCTGCGGAATATGCCGAAAGCTACGTCCCTCTTCACGAAGCGGCATTGCGAGAGGGGATACACATTGCACACGAAAATGTTCATAATCATCATTGCGGAAATCCTTTATTTATGAAAGCATTAGCGGATATCGTCGGAGAAAGCTTCAGAATGGTGCTTGATATAAAGCAGTGCAGACGTTGCAGCGAAAGTGCATTCGATTTCATAAATCTGCTTGGTGAGAAGATTTATCAGGTGCATATAAGCGACGGCATGCCGGGACAGGAATGTCTTGCACCCGGAGCAGGGGAATACGACTTCAAAAAGCTGTTTGCTGCGCTTTCAGGTGTCGGATACGACAAAACCGCAATAATCGAGCTTTACCGTCAGAATTACGGTGAATACGAAGAACTGAGAACGGCAAAAACCTATTTGGAAAATCTCTTATAAAAATATTGAAATTATATACTGATCTATGGTATAATACGATAAATAATGTGCTATTATGCGCTAAGTGTAAGGAAGTGACTGAATATGAAGTGCCCGTTTTGCGGTTTTTCAGAGAGCAAGGTTATAGACTCCCGTCCTACAGATGAAGGTGAACGTATCCGCCGTCGCAGAGAATGTACAAGCTGCGCGAAGAGATTCACAACCTATGAGGTTATCGAAAGCGTGCCGATCATCGTTGTCAAGAAGGATAAGTCAAGAGAGTCTTTTGACCGTGCGAAGTTGTTCAACGGCCTTTTGAGAGCTTGCGAAAAGCGTCCTGTTTCGATTGATACAATCGAAAACATCGTTGACGAAATCGAACTCACACTTCAGAATTCACTTGACCGTGAAGTTACTGCTACACGTATCGGCGAATTGGCAATGGATAAGCTTAAGGATACTGACGAAGTTGCATACGTTCGCTTCGCTTCGGTTTACCGCCAGTTTAAAGACATTAACACATTTATGGATGAACTTGCAAAACTCCTTGGTGAGAAAAATTAATTTAAAGTGAGATGATATTATGAGTAAGAAAGGTACAGTTGCAAGAGTCGTTCTTGGCGCAACAGCTGCAGTAGCAGTTGCAGGAAATATGGCGTGCGATTTCGTTATCAAACGTCCCGATCCTTTGAAGGAAAAAAAGCCTGAGACACGTGAAATTTACATCAAGCGTGCGAGTGTAAGAGAGAGAAACAACCGTAATTTCTATAACTGCGATCCGGAAGATATCTCACTCAAAGCATTTAACGGCGACAATATGAGAGCCTGGTTCCTTCCTGCTGAAAAGGAATCAAAGAGGTTTGTAATATGCGTTCACGGTTACAAATGTAACGGCCCCGACGAATTCAGCCACTTTGCACCGTTCTATCATAACGATCTCGGCTACAACTATCTTCTTCCTGACCTTACGGCTCACGGCAGAAGCGAGGGTGACTACATCGGCTTCGGTGCTCCTGATGCAAAAAATATCCTTTTGTGGGTAGACTATCTTATAAACCGTTTCGGTGAGGATATTGAAATCATCCTTCACGGTATTTCAATGGGTGCGGCAACAGTTATGAACTGCAACGAAATGTCACCGCCGGATCAGGTTAAGATTATTATTGAAGACTGCGGCTTTGCAAGCGCACCTGAAATTATCAACGAAGGACTTAAGGATATAATCGGCTTCAAGTTTATGCCTGCTGTAAAAGTCGGAAGCGTTTTCAGCAAGCTTAAGGCAGGCTACTTCTTCGAGGAGAGCAATCCTCTTAAGAATATGAACAAGGCTAAGAATCCGATTCTTTTCGTTCACGGTGAGTTGGATCAGGTCGTTCCGTTCGACCACGGCAAGCGTCTTTATGAAGCTTGTCCCGTTGAAAAGGACTGTTTGTGGGTAGAAAATACCGCTCATGCTTTCAGCTACTACAATGCTAAGGAAGAGTATGAAAACAAGATTAAAGCTTTCATTGCAAAGCATATGGATAAAGAAGACTAATAAAAAGGGGCACTGAATGTGCCCTTTAAATTTGGAGGAACAATGGCACTGTATAAAGATTTATCAAAAGATGAACTTCTTTCACTGAAAAGTGAGCTTGAAAAGAAATACGAAGAGTTCAAACAGCTTGGCTTAAGCCTTGATATGTCAAGAGGTAAGCCGAACAAGGCACAGCTGGACCTGAGTAACGGACTTCTTGATGTTTTCGTATCAACAAGTGACTTCAAGACAGTTGACGGCTTTGACACAAGAAACTACGGCCTTCTTCTCGGCATTCCTGAGGCAAGAGAGCTCTTTGCAGAGCTTATGGGTGTTGAGTCGAAGAACGTTGTTATGTACGGCACAGCAAGCCTTACAATTATGTACGACTACATTGCTCAGTGTATGGTTATGGGCAGTGACGGTGAACCGTGGATGAAGCAGGGAAATATCAAGTTCCTTTGTCCCGCACCGGGTTATGACAGACATTTTTCAATTCTTGAACATTTCGGAATTGAAATGATTACGGTTAAAATGAACGATGACGGTCCTGATATGGACAGCATCGAGGAGCTTATAAAGGACAGCAGCGTAAAGGGTATTTTCTGCGTTCCGAAGTATTCAAACCCCGACGGAATTACTTTCTCCGACGAGGTTGTAAGACGTTTCGCGGCCCTCAAGCCTGCGGCAAAGGATTTCAGAGTTATCTGGGACAATGCTTATCTTGTTCACGATATCAATGATACTCCCGATGAGCTTCTTAATATCTTTGATGTTGCAAAGGAATACGGCAGTGAAGATCTGTTTATCGAAGTCTGCTCAACATCAAAAATCAGTTTTGCAGGTGCAGGTGTTTCTGCTATTGCGGCATCAGAAAAAAATATTTCTGCAATTCTCAGTAGAATGACAGTACAGACAATCTCACACGATAAGATGAATCAGATGAGACACGTCAGATACTTCAAGAACCTTGACGGTATCAAGGCTCATATGAAAAAACACGCTGATATTCTCAGACCGAAGTTTGAGGCTGTTACAAACGGCCTGACAGAGGCTTTTGAGGGAACAGGCATTGCTCGTTGGAAAAATCCCAACGGCGGTTATTTTGTAAGCCTTTACGTTATGAACGGTTGTGCAAAACGTGTCGGTGAGCTTTGCAAGGCGGCAGGTCTTACTCTCACAACAGTCGGTGCGACCTACCCGTACGGTATTGACCCTGACGACAGCAATATCAGAATTGCTCCGTCTTTCCCCGACGTTGATGAGCTTAATAAGGCAGTTGAACTTCTTTGTATCTGCGTTAAGCTTGCGGCAATAGAAAAGCTTCTTGAAGAATAAGTATAAAAATTAAGTGAGTGATAAAATGAACCGTCCGTTATATGAAGTCAGAGAATTCCATACTTTCCGTGAACTCCTGACTCAGAGTATGGCACTTTACGGCAACAGCCCGGCGTTTAAAGTTAAAAATGACGTAAAACAGATTGTTGATGTCAGCTATAACCAGTACCACGATGATGTTTTTTCTCTCGGTACTGCACTTCTTGACCTTGGTCTTAAGGATTGCAGAATTGCCGTTGCAGGGGCAAGCAGTTACAAGTGGTGTATGAGTTATATGTCCGTTGTCTGCGGCGTTGGCGTTGTTGTGCCGACAGATAAAGAGCTTCCGTTTGCAGATATCAAAAGCATACTTGAAGTTTCAGAATCCAAAGCAATTATTTTCGACAAAAAATTCGGCAAGAAATTGCTTGAACACCGTGATGAACTTCCCGAAGGTATGATTTATATCTGTATGGATCAGAAAGAGGATGAGGACGGAATCCTTTCTCTTGATGCTCTTGTAAAAAAAGGTGCTCAGCTTATCGCTGACGGAAATGAAGATTATATCAATGCAGAACCCGACAGCAACAAGCTTTCTGTTCTCCTTTTTACTTCGGGTACAACAGGAATGTCAAAGGCTGTTATGCTCAGTAGCCGTAATATCTGCTCGGATATTATGTCAATTATGGGCATTGTTAAAATCAATAAGGGCGAAAGGATTATGTCCGTTCTCCCTATTCACCATACTTATGAATGTACGGTTACTTTCCTTTGCTGTATTTACGGCGGTGTAACAATCTGCTTCTGCGAAGGCGTAAGATACATTACGAAAAATCTTGAAGAGTACCGACCGAATATTCTTATCGTTGTTCCGCTTCTTATCGAAAAGTTTTATTCGCGTATACAGAAGGCTCTCGAAAAAGAAAAGGGAGCAAAAGCAAAAATCGGCTTTGCAAGTAAGATTTATAAGGCAGGCAAAAAGTTCGGAATTGATACGAGTGACCTTTTCTTCAAAAAGATCAAGGATGCTTTCGGCGGCGAAATCCGCCTGATTATCTCAGGTGCGGCAGGCATTGAACCGAACATAATCAAGGATATGAACAGCTACGGTATACAGACTTTTCAGGGCTACGGACTTACCGAATGTTCTCCGATTGTAATCTGTAACAGCGACAAGGAAAGCAAGCACGGCTCAATCGGCAGACCGATCCCGAACGTTGAAGCGAAACTTATCAACTGCGACGAAAACGGTGTCGGCGAGCTTTGCGTCAAAGGTCCGATGATAATGCTCGGCTACTATAAGAACGAGGAAGCAACAAATGCCGTTTTTGACTATGACGGTTGGTTCCATACGGGCGACCTTGCAACGGTTGACAGCGACGGCTTCTATTATATTCAGGGAAGAAGCAAAAACGTTATCGTTACACGAAACGGTAAGAATATCTACCCCGAAGAGCTTGAAGCGCTTCTTATGAAAGAAAAAGTCGTTAAAGAATGTATGGTCGTAGGCGCTGAGGATGACAAGGAAAATACGATTGTCAAGGCAAGAATTTTCCCTGACATCAGCGTTGTTTCTGCAGAAACGGGTAACGTAAATGTTACGCCCGAGGAAATAAGCAAAGCAGTTTCAAAGGCTGTCCGTAACGTAAACAGTCAGGTTGTTGCTTACAAGGCAATTAAAGAAACTGAAATTATGGAAAAAGAATTTGCAAAAACAACGACGGCTAAAATAAAAAGAAATCAGTAATAATATAAAATCCCTTCTCATAGTTTGAAATGAGGAGGGATTTTTTATGAAAAAAAAGAGAAGATCAAAATCCAAACCCAAACCGCAGAACAGCTCGGTTAAAAATATGATATTAAAAACTTTGATAGGCTCAGCCGTCAGCATGGTTGTGTTTGTTGTACTAGCTCTTATTGCGGCTTTTATTCTGTGGAAAAACGATGCTGATGTTTCGTCTTTTAAATATATAATTTCTGTTCTTGGTGCAGTTGCAGGTCTGGTGGGAGGTTTCGTTGCAGTCCGTCCTGTCAGAAAAAACGGTATAGCGTTTGGTGCGTTGAGCGCGTTGCTTCCATGTGCCGTTATAATTACTGCGGCTGTGCTGATTGCAAGAACTTCTCTTTCCTTGGCAGGATGGATTTTTGTCGCTGTGTACATTGTTTTTTCTGCCGTGGGCGGAATTATTGCCGTAAATAAACGCAGATAAAGTTTACAAACTGCCGTTCATTGTGTTAAAATAAAGAAAAATACAGTGGAGGCAGACAAAATGGAAATTCAGGTTAAGCAGATATCTTCTTTGAGCAAGGTTTACCTTGACGGCAAAGGTGAATTTTATGAAATAAAAAAAGCCAGGGTTCTTAAAGGTGAACGCTATTCTTACCAGATAGCATATAAAACGGATGAAAGATTTACTGCAAAGATCAGCGTTGAATCGGAGCTTAAAAAATATATAACTGTCCGTGCTGTGGGAAATGTTGCGTCGGAGCTTCCTTGCTATCCCGACAAAACATTCTGTGCGGAGCGCACGGAACCGGGACTTTTTCCTGACGTGCTTTATCCCGTGTGTAATGAGCATTTTATCAAACCGCAGAATTGGTTCGCGTTATGGATAACCGTCGAAGTTCCGTGTGATATAGATGCAGGAAAATATGAAATCAAAGTTAAGCTTCATAAGGATGACGAGGAGATCGCATCGGAGAAGCTTGTTCTTACCGTTATTGATGCCGTGCTTCCCGCGCAGACACTCATCAACACAGAATGGTTCCACGCGGACTGCATCGCTGATTATTTCAATTTCCCTGTTTTTTCTGAGGAACATTGGAACAGCATAGAAAGCTTTATGAACGCGTTTGTAAAGTGCGGAAACAATATGATTCTTACGCCGGTGTTCACACCTCCGCTTGATACAAAAATCGGCGGAGAGCGCACAACGGTTCAGCTTGTTGATGTCAAAAAAGAAGCGGATACATATACTTTCAATTTTGATAAGTTCCGCCGTTGGGTTGCACTTGCAGAAAAATGCGGAATAAAATATTTTGAAATTTCACATCTGTTTTCGCAGTGGGGTGCTTTTGCCGCACCGAAAGTTATGGCGCAGGCAGACGGCGAATACAAGCGCATTTTTGGTTGGGAAACCGAAGCGGCAGGCGAGGAGTATTCTGCTTTTCTTCACGCTTTTCTGCCTGAGCTTATTGCTGTTATCGAAGAGCTTGGAATAAAAGAAAGAACGTATTTCCATGTTTCGGACGAGCCGAGTGATGAGCAGGAAGAATCCTATACAAAGGCGAAAAATGTTATTGTTGATCTTCTGAAGGATTTCACGATTATTGATGCACTTTCCGACTACGAATTTTATGAAAAAGGTCTTATTAAACAGCCGATTCCGTCAACGGGAAGTATCGAAGAGTTTATCGAAAAAGGTTTTGAAAACCGCTGGACATATTATTGCTGCGGACAGGGCGAGGAACTGAGCAACAGATTTTTCTCAATGCCGCTTTCGGCAACAAGGATTATCGGTACTCAGCTTTATGTCTACGATATCAAGGGCTTTTTGCAGTGGGGATTCAATTTCTACAATTCTGCCCATTCATTAAGGCACATCAATCCTTACGAGGTAACCGATGCGGACTGTGCATTCCCGTCGGGCGACTCGTTCCTTGTTTATCCTTACGAAAACGGAGCGATTATGTCAATCCGAGGCGAAGTTATTTTTGAATCTCTGCAGGATATGAGGGCAATGCAGCTTCTTGAAAGTCTTATCGGCAGAGAGAAGGTTCTTGAGAAGCTTGAAAAGAAATTCGGAGATATCAAGTTCCGTTTTTATCCCCGAGGAACAGAAGCTATGCTCGCAATCAGAGAAACAATAAACGATATGATTGCAAAAAATTCGTAATAATAAAACGGCACTTGCGGTGAGGAGGAAAGCTCTTTACCGCAAGCGCCTTGCTTTATGAAATTAAATTTCAAAATGTACTTGATTTTTGATAAGTTGTTGGTTATAATAGAAAAGCTGTAAGGCAGATACGGAGAGTTGTCCGAGCTGGCCGAAGGAGCACGATTGGAAATCGTGTAACAGCCATAAACTGTTCGAGGGTTCGAATCCCTTGCTCTCCGCCATAATTAACGCCTAAAAAGGCAACAAACCTTGAAACCCCTTGATTTTACAAGGGGTTTCGGTGTTTTTATGACTCAAAAATAGAGTTTCGTTTTATGACAACAAAATAGCTGTTTTTGAGGCCTGTGGGGATATGAACTCGTACATATCCAATAATTTAATATAAACATAATTTTAAGATCGATTTTTTCAAGATTAAAGACTGAAAATATCGGTCTTTTTTTATTGCTAAAATTTAATAGAGATACATAGCCGTTACTGTAAAAAGTAGCGGCATTTTTTATTTAACAAAAATTTGCGAACAAGGAGGTAAAAACAATGTTCAAAAAAATCACAGGACTTTAAGTAAAGTGAAGTCACCCTCAAAAAAATAATACAAGGAGGAAAAACAAATGATTCACGGTTTACTTGTCTTGCCCGGTCTTTACACGGCAGTATTTCTCCACATCATTGCGGCGATTGCAAATTTCATCGGAGGCTAATGTATGACAGAGAATGAAATGCTTACTGATGTGCCATTAACACAAATCCGTGATTTTCTTCATCATCCCTATCTCGTTAAAGACGATGAAAGTATGGATGAGCTTGTTGAGAGCATCAAGGAAAGAGGCTTGATACAGCCGGTCATCATAAGACCTGTTGAAGACGGAATGTATGAAATGGTATCAGGGCACAGACGAAAAAGAGCTTTTGAAATTGCGGGATATGAGAAAATACCTGCAAGAGTAAAGGAAATGTCAAGAGATGAGGCGATATTATCAATGGTGGACAGTAATCTTCAAAGAGAAGCGGTTTTACCCTCGGAAAAAGCAAGGGCGTATAAAATGAGGCTTGATGCTTTAAGGCGACAAGCAGGAAGACCAACAAAGAATAATTCGGACCCGACGGGACCGAATTTAACAGGCACACGCTCGAATACTGAATTGGCTGCTGAGGTAAAAGAAAGTGAAACACAGATTAAAAGATATATCCGCTTAAATTATCTTGTACCCGAAATGCTTGACCTTGTTGACGAAGGTAAAGTAGCAATGCGACCTGCGGTTGAAATATCATACTTACCCGAAGAAATACAATATGACCTTTTGGAAGCTATGGAGTACAACGAAGCAACCCCGTCTCACGACCAAACCATCCGTATGCGAAAGGCATATCAGGAAGGTAATCTCACAACAGAGGTTGTAGAAACTATTATGGAAGAGCCGAAACCAAATCAGAGAGAAAAATCACCTTTCAGAGATAAGCGCATTGAAGGTGCCATCCCGAAAGGCGTACCCAAAGAGAAATACTGTGATTTTGTTATCAAGGCTATCGAGTTCTATAACCGATATTTAGAAAGAGTAAAAGAAAACCGTTCAAGGTAATCTTTTACTCTTATTTTTATTTGAAAAAAGAAAGGAAAATTATTATGAACATCAAAGTAGAAATCAAGAAAACCTTTAAGGGCGAAAGACCTGTAAAGGCATTTGCCGACGTTGTGATTGACGGCAGTATGGTCATTCACGGTGTCGCAGTTATCGAAAAGGACGGCAATAAGCTTGTTTCCATGCCCTACAAGAAATGGAAGACAGGCGAAGGTGAGCTTCGTCGCAGTGACATTGCCCATCCCATCACAACAGAAACCCGTAAGCAGATTTCCGATGCGGTGCTTGCCGCTTACGAAATCGCAACAGATGAAAAATTCAATTAAATCTCAGGAGGTATTTATTTATGTTTAAGAAAATCAAGTCATTTTTCAAAGGTGTTTCATCAAAGGCAAAGTCAGCCTATGAAAACACAGAAGCAGTCATCAAGGCAAAGGTCATCAGACTCGTTGCCGGAACCCGTGCCGAAGCCTATGTCGATACAGGTGTAAAAATCCTTATCGCAGTTGTTGTCGGTGCACTCGTTCTCACACTTATCTACGGTCTGTTCAACACAGTCATCATGCCCACGGTTGAAACAAGGGTTGAAGGTCTGTTCAACTACGCCGGTTAAAAAATT
Source organism: Clostridia bacterium (assembly GCA_017625835.1). GTDB lineage: Bacteria > Bacillota > Clostridia > Oscillospirales > Acutalibacteraceae > CAG-488. The sequence continues at coordinate 31,902 of JAGAKF010000057.1, read as the reverse complement.
CAAGGAGGTAATTCGATATGTTTAAGAAAATCAAGTCATTCGTAAAGGGCGTTTGCTCAAAAGCAAAGTCAGCCTATGAAAATACCGAAGCCAAGATCAAGGCAAAGGTTATCAAGCTTCTCATCGGTATCCGTGCCGAGGCTTATGTCGATACAGGTGTAAAAATCCTTATCGCAGTTGTTGTCGGTGCCCTTCTTCTCACCCTTCTCTACGGTCTGTTTAATGCAACCATTATGCCTGCCGTCGAAACGAGAATCGGTGAGCTGTTCAACTACGCAGGTTAAATAAATTTTTAGGAGGTAATTCAATATGTTTAAGAAAATCAAGTCATTTTTCAAAGGACTTTGTTCAAAGACAAAGGCAGCCGCTAAAAGCACAGAGGCTGTCATCAAGGCAAAGGTTATCAAGCTCCTCGTCGGCATCCGTGCCGAGGCTTATGTCGATACAGGTGTAAAAATCCTTATCGCAGTTGTTGTCGGTGCTCTTCTTCTCGGCGGTCTTTACGCCCTTTTCAACACCACAATTATGCCCACGGTTACACAGAAAATCACAGAACTGTTTAACTACGCAGGTTAATTAAATTTTAGGAGGTAATTCAATATGTTTAAGAAAATCAAGTCATTTTTCAAAGGTTTTTCATCAAAGGCAAAGTCAGCCGCTAAGAGTACAGAGGCTGTCATCAAGGCAAAGGTCATCAAGCTCCTCGTCGGTATCCGTGCTGAGGCTTATGTCGATACAGGTGTAAAAATCCTTATCGCAGTTGTTGTCGGTGCTCTTCTTCTCGGCGGTCTTTACGCTCTCTTTAACACAACGATTATGCCCACAGTTACACAGAAGATTCAGGAACTGTTTAACTACGCAGGCTAACGGTACTTAAAATTTTCAGGCGGAGTGGTTTAAAAGTGGCTGCTCCGCCACTTTTTTCAAAGGAATGAAAAACAATGATAAAAACAAGCTTAATTAACTCTATGTATCCTATTCTCCCTTTAGGTAATGTACCGGGTGTAGCTTACTCGGATAAAGAAACTTTGTTTAACTTTATAGCTTCTCTCGCATATCTGACACTTATCCATCTGGTGATGAGATTAGCTGTTAAGAAGGTACCCGAATACAAAAAGGAAAAAAAGAAGGAAATGATTGTCTGTCATATCATTACGGCAGGCGTATCTCTTGCTATGCTCCTTCTGTTCGGTCTGTCGGATATGCTTATAAAAGGAACTGTGTTCTACCTTATTCTTCTTTACTCATCACTTTCAGACAACCACACAAGAACATTGAATGATGCAGCTTCGGTTATGGTAGTAATCACTTCATTTATCGGTACAGATGTATCAGATATTCCCAAAATGGTCTTATCTGCCCTTGTTCTCTTTGGAGTATTACTCATATTCGCTGTAGCAACAAACGGCGGTTTAGGCGGTGCTGATATTAAATTAACGGGTGCGTGTGCATTAGTTTTAGGCTTATGGAGCGCAACCTTCGGACTCATAGTTGGTCTGTGTCTTGCTATTGCTCATACCCTCATTAAGTACAGAGGTAAAGATAAAAACGACGACCTTGCATTTCCTTTTGTTCCCTATCTTTCAATAGGATATATAGCAGGATTTTTCTTACAAGGAGGTTTTTAAAAATGAAAATGAAAAACAGAACCTTAATCGGTATTGTCTGTATCGTTTTAGCTGTTGCGGTGACATTTCTTGTTTCTCCTCTCGTCAACAGAATATCCGAACAGAAAACCGATGTAATCCGCTTCACAAAGGATATTTCACACGGCAGTAAGATTGCTGAAACTGATATTGAAATTGTGAAGCTCTCAAAAAACAGCGTTCCCGAAAAGGCACTCAAAACAAAGGATGCCGTAGTAGGTAAATATGCAAAGGCTGATTTGTTCAAAGGCGACCTTGCAACAGAAATAAAGATTACAGATGATGAAAACTCCGTAGCAAATGTTTTCAGCTCTCTTAACGGAGATAAGGTTGCTATGAGTGTAACCATCAATACCTTTGCGGGCGGTCTTTCGGGTAAGCTCGAAAACGGTGATATAGTTAGTATTTATGTAACCGACAAGGAAGGCAAAACTACGGTCCCGTCAGAGCTTAAATATGTTAAAGTAATCACCACTACCACATCGGGCGGTGTTGATGAAACAGAGGTTGTGGAAAATGAGGATGGTAGCTTTGAGCTTCCCTCAACTATTACACTTCTTGTTTCCTCAAAGCAGGCCACTGTTCTTGCAAATTATGAGGAAAACGCATCAATGCACGTAGCTCTTGTGTTCAGAGGTGATGCAGAAAAGGCACAGAAATTCCTTGATAAGCAGGATAAGTTCCTTGAAACGAAAACTGACAAGGAAGGTGCTGATAACAATGGCTAAAATAATTGCTGTATGCGGAGCACCGGGAAGCGGAAAGACAACTGTTGCATTTAAGCTTGCACAGGAGGTTTACATTTCAACCTCTGATTGCTCCGTTACCTTTATTTCACCCGATACTACTGTTCCTACAATCGGTATGCTTTTTCCGAATTACAAACCTGATTCGCTTTTCTCTTTAAGCAGCGTTCTTGATTCAACAGATATTACAAGTGACCTGCTTCTTGAAAACCTTGTAACAGTTAAGAATATGAAAAACTTCGGCTGTCTCGGTTTTAAGTCCGGCGACAGCAAGTACAGCTTCCCCACACCGACAAAAGAGAAGGTAAAAAATCTTCTTGATGTTCTTGCGGCAACTGACGGTTATGTGTTCGTTGACTGTACAAACGAGGATACAGACCTTATCTCAAAACAGGCACTCGCAAGAGCAGACCATATTATTCAGGTTATTACACCCGACCTTAAAAGTATGACTTGGCTCAATTCCTACGGAGATAAGATTATCACATCGGGAACGGAGCAGAGCTTAAAGGTAATAAACATCACGGAACACGAACTCTATATACCTTTGGAGGATGTCTGTACACATCTTAAAAATGTCGCTTGTGTTCTTCCTTATTGCCGACAGGTAAAACAGCAGCTTCTTGACGGAAGTCTTTATGAAAGGCTCAATGCAAAAGAGTACAAGAAAAGGCTTTCGGCTCTTGTGAACAGAGTTATTTAAAGGAGTGATATAAATGAATCGTGAAATTGATTTTGTTACTCTTTTATCTATGGTTCAGGAGCATATCTCATCAAAATATGCCGCAACACTTACCGATACAACAAAGCTCTCACAGCTTAAATCCTACATTGAAAAGTATCTGCGTGACACGGCGTATTCCGTTGAAGGTATGACGGATGAAAAGCTCTGTGACAAGATTTATTCTGAAATGGCAGAGTATTCCATACTTACACCCTTTCTCGGCAGAGATAATGTTGAAGAAATAAATATCAATGCTTGGAACGATATTGCCATAACCTACACAAACGGCAAGATTGAAAAGGTAAAGGAGCATTTTTATTCTCCTACACATGCTACGGATATTGTTAAAAGACTTCTTCATCATTCGGGTATGATTATTGACAATGCTTCTCCCATGTCGCAGGGGCATTTGCCGAATAATACAAGAATTACGGCTCTTAAAGCCCCGGTTGTTGATGATGAAATCGGTGTGAGTGTTTCTATCCGACTTCTTCACCCGTCAAGAGTTAACAGAACACAGATTATCAAGTCAGGCAATGCAACAGAAAAGATGATTGATTTTCTCTGCACCTGTATGAGATACGGTGTTTCTGTTGTTGTAGCAGGTGCCACATCTTCGGGTAAAACAACACTTCTTAATGCACTTCTTACCACCATTCCCGACGGAAAGAGAGTTTTCACCATTGAAAGCGGTTCCCGTGAGCTCGCTCTTGTGAGAAAGGATAAGAAAGGCAAGGTAGTGAACAATGTAGTTCACACGCTTTCAAGACCTTCGGATAATGAAGCCTATGACATTACTCAGGAAGATCTTGTTGTAGCTTCCCTTCGTTTTAATCCTGATATTGTTTGTGTCGGTGAGATGCGAGATGTTGAGTGTTACTCGGCTGTAGAAGCAAGTCTTACGGGACACACCGTTGTTTCAACGGTACATGCTTCAGCAGCAGATGCGGCACATATGAGAATAGCACTTCTTTGTCAGAAGAGATTTCCCATTGACTTCAAGACCTCGCTTATGCAGGCAGGTCAAGCCTTTCCCATTGTTGTATATACCCATAAGCTTGAGAACAACGAAAGAAAGATAATGGATATAACCGAGTGTGAGATACTTCCAAACGGTGAAAGAGCATACCACACACTTTTCCGTTTCAACATCACAAAGAATGTTATTGAAAAGGGTAAAAACATAACGGAGGGACACTTTGAACAGCCGGAGATTATGTCTGACAGTCTTAAAAAGAAGCTGATGCAGTTCGGTGTTCCGCAGGATGTTCTTTCAAAATTTCTGGAGAAGGGAGCTGATTACTCGTGATTATGCCTATGATTTCTTCATTATTGCTCATTGTAGCAATAGTTTGTTTTCTTAATCTGACTCCGCAGCAGATTACCGAGGACCTTATGAGGCTTACAACGCCTAAAGTAACATTAAGAGAAAAAGCAAGAAATATGAGAGCAGGTAAAAAGAAAAAGAGCCTCGGCTCAAAGCTTGCATATACACAGACGGCGTTGGCAGCTATGGGACAGGAGAATAAATTTGCTCTTGTCTGCTGTGCTTCACTCGTTCTTTTTGCGGCAGGTGCGGTAGTTGCAGTTCTCATTGACAACATATTCCTTCTTCCTGCCTTATCGGTAGCCTTTGCCCTTTTACCTTTCATCTATGTCAGAAACAGTCTTTCACATTATGATAAGCATATTAAAGAGGAACTTCAAAGTGTTCTTTCAACGATTACAACATCTTACGAAAGAAACGAGAATATTATCTTTGCAGTCGAGGAAAACATCATATCAATAAAGCCGCCGTTAAGGGAGCATTTTAATGCTTTTCTCGGTGATGCTCTGACAGTTTCATCTAATGTGAAGCAGGCACTCCGTAATCTTAAGGAAAAGGTTGATGACGAGATATTCCGTGAATGGTGTGATGCTCTTATTCGTTGTCAGGACGACAGAGCTCTTATAGACACACTTCATCCCATTGTTGATAAGTTGCAGGATGTTCAAATCATAAACAGTGAGCTTTCAACAATGATGGCGGCAGTAAGAACAGAGTATTACACAATGGTAGGTCTTGTTGTGGGCAATATCCCTCTTTTGTATGTGCTTAACAAGGATTGGTTTCATACGCTCATATACGAAACACCGGGTAAGATTGTATTAGGAACATGCGGTGCGGTTATTATCGTGACATATATGTTCCTTCTCAAATTCACTAAACCCGTTGAATACAAGGCATAAGGAGGATAAAAGAAATGATTAAGATTATTGTTGGTGTGCTATTCGGTATCGCCTTTTATTTTATCCTCGCAGATGCTTTTAAAGTACCGTATATGAGAACATCAAAGGCTATAACAAACCTTGCCAAACAGCATCAGGAAAAGACAAGCAGTATTGATGTATGGCTCGGCGGCTTTGCAGGTGCAATAGCAAAGCGTATTCCTATGAATGAGTTTAAAAGGATAGAGCTTGAAACAGACCTTCGTACTGCTCAGATGAATATTACACCCGAAATGTTTAAGGCAAACGCTATTGTAAAAGCACTCATTATCGGTGTGTTTGCAGTGCCCTTGTATTTCATCTTCCCCATACTTTGTCCTGTTGTCATATTCCTTGCTTTCGTTCTTTACAGAATAAATATGAAAAGTGTAGGAGGAAAGATAAAGGAGAAAAGAGCGAAGATTGAATACGAATTACCGAGGCTTGTAGCCAATGTAGAAAAGACCTTGAAGCACGAAAGAAGCCTTTTATCTATTCTTACAGAATATTCCCGTAATGCCGGGCCTGAACTCAAGCACGAGCTTGATATTACAATAGCCGATATGAATTCGGGTAATCAGGAAGCGGCAATCACAAGACTTGAAGCAAGAGTCGGCTCAAGTATGATGAGTGATGTTTGCCGTGGTTTTATCGGTATGATACGAGGCGACAGCAATCCTGTATATTGGTCGAGCCTTGCTATGAAGTTTTCAGACATCCACAGACAGAGATTAAGACTTGAAGCACAGAAGATACCAAGGAAAGTAAAGAAGCTTTCTATGAGCCTTCTTTTCTGCTTTATGCTCATTTATGTTGTGGTTATTATCGCACAGATAATGGGCTCTGTCGGTGTTCTTTTCGGTTAAGGAGGTAATGAATATGAAAAAGATTATTTCAAACCGTAAAGCTGAAGGCTATATTGATATTGCCGTTGGCATAATTGCACTTATGATGGTGCTTGTTGTAACATTGAATATTTACACCTTTTTTATGCTGCGGCAGGATTTGGACACAGTTAGCGGCTTTCTCATTGAAACTGCAACCTCGGAAGGCTCCTTCGGTGAGGAGTTTGACGAAAGATGCGAAGAACTCAGAAGCTCATTTTTTGAGTTTGATGTAGTTGCATCCGCTGATGAATACTACAACTCGACCTATGAGAGAGTACAGCTTGGTGACAAAATGACAGTCACAGTGTCTGTTCATACCTATGTAAGAGGTGTCGGTGCATTTAAGATACCCGTAACTGTTAGTACAACGAGGTCGGGTATTTCCGAAAAGTATTGGAAGTAGGTGCAATAAATGAATATACTTAAAAACAAAAAGGCTGAAAGCTATGTACCCGTTTGTGTACTCATTCTTGTAATCGTAATGATATTTTCTGGTATATTTGTCTATGCTTCTGCCGTTTCCCTTATTGATACTTCAAGAGAAAACAGTAAAGTTGTACTTGACAGTTTTGTAACACAGAATGCCACAAGGATATATGACAGCATCAAGCAAGGCAATGACTACACCGAAAGTGTTAATCCGCAGGAGTTCACAGATGCTCTGTGTGACTTTTGCACATTAGACGAAACAGCTTCACGGCTATATAGTTATGACAGTGAAGGAAATCTCAAATACTCAATGACATATCCTGAGATGAGTTTCAGACAGGAAAATGAGCTTGAGATTGTAATTCACTACACAATTTCAGTACCGATATATTTCGCAGGTCAGAAAATTGATACTGCAAATGTACCCATAGAAATTGTATCAGTATTAAGTGAAAAATTTTAAATTCAGGAGGTAATTCAAAATGACAATTTTAGCAGTTAAGGGAGATAATTACAAAAAGATTATTGCCGGCCTTATAGCCGCAATCATTGTTGTATGTCTCATAATCGTAGGAATTGTTGTCAAGGGAGTCAGCGACAGAAAGGCTGATGAAACAACATTCCCCGAAACAACAGTGAGCGAGGAAACAACGGATACAAACCTCATTCTTGAGGACATTACAGACGAAGCTACAACAGAGGAGAATGTGCAGGAAATCGAAAACGATGATAAAAACATTCTCTCCATTGACGAAGCAGTAACAGAGCCTGACACAACGACCAAGGCACCCTCGACAACAAAGCCGCAGACAACGGTAAAAGAGGAAAATCCCAAGCCTGTAACAACGCAGAAGACCCCGACAACGGAGGAAGGTTCACCTGCTTCAGATAATGACAGCGTTAAGGAATACTCCTGTGGCAAGTCAGGTCATCACTGTGAAAGCAAAGAAACACATTCATTTATTGTAAGTCTTGAAAAGAAGGGATGTTCCCTTTGTGGCTCACATTCCTGTAAGAGCTTCTATGCTATTGATGAATGGGGTAACGCCTGCTACGATATTTCAAAGTGTCCAAAGTATTCAGAAAAGAAAGACCCGAATAAATACTGTGACGATTGCACCAAGAAAATCGGTGACGGCTCAAAGGGTACTTGCGTAAGATTTACCGTTGATACAAAATGCCCCGATTGCGGTAAGACAGTTAAAGCAAGAACTTGTCACACACATTAAAATTAAATTCTCTATGAAAGCTCGGCTTAATGTCGGGCTTTTACTTTTTATCGGAAAGGATGATAGTTATTAAAAGAGTATTATCAATTTTTCTTGTTATTCTCACTCTCTTTTCATCAATTCCCATTTCAGCCTTTGCCCTTTCTTGGGACGGTGACAGTGCAGGCGGCAGTATTGATGCCGTAAACGGCAGTAACACGGGTTATGTTATCCGTGACACCGAAGACTCAAACTGTGTTGTAGGCTACCGCTTTTCTGCCGTTGATGCGGACGGTAACATGAAGGTTACAAAGGTAATTGATGTTTACAGAGATACCTCAAACGGTGACCACGCTTATTCAACCTCTGCGAAGTTTTCAAAGAAGTATAATAAGCTGGGCGTTATTTCCAACAGAAACTCCACACTTTCGACTACCTACAACACCACTAACTGCTACAAAGAAGCAAATATCAGCTTTGTAAAAGACCTTCCCAATCCGAGTGGTGTTGAAACATGGCAGAGCTATGAAGCCAATATCAATCAGGTGCTTTCAAAACTCGGTGTGGGCAGCGTTTCCAATATGGTTTACGGTGATAAGGTAATTATTGAGCCTCTTTTTGATGTTTGCCTTGCAGGTGAATATCAGGCATTGACCGTAACCGAAATGGCATATTGCGGACGAAGTGTTTTGGGCGGAAGCTCTGACGGCGGCTCAAGTAACGGAACATCCTCAACTTGGGGATTTATTGCTCCGTACACTAACCGTATATGGCCCAATAAGTTATACACTCCCGACGGTCAGGGATTATGGACAGCCGCATCAAAGATAGGCAGTTCATCAAGAGCAACCTTCAATACAATCCTTACCAAAGGTTACGGTGTTGGTATAGCCTACAACGAAACACAGAATATAACATATACAATTAAATTTAACGGTAACGGCAGTACAAGCGGCTCAACGGCATCAATGAGTATGTCCTACGGTACGGCAAAGAAGCTCACCGCCAACGGATTTACAAAGACAGGTCATTATTTTACCGGGTGGAATACCAAAGCTGATGGCAGTGGCACATCGTACAGTAATAAGCAGTCAGTTAAAAATCTTACCAAAACTAACGGTGCAACCGTTAATCTTTATGCTCAGTGGTCCCCGTATAAATTGAAGGTCAGCTTCAATGCTAACGGGGGCTCAATCAGCTCCGACACATATTATCTTTCATCAAAGGTAGTGTATAAGGAAGCTGACAGCTCAAAGTATATTCAAACTTGGACATATAACAAAACAAAGGATAACGGTCTTACAAATGCCGGTACCTTTGGTCTTTACAAGACGGGATATACCTTCAAGTCTTGGGGCACTACTTCATCGGGCGGCACAACCTTCAGCCAAAGCGACAACACGATTAAGCCAACAGACCTTAATTCAGGCATCAAAACAGGCAATGTGAGTATGACGCTTTATGCTCAATGGAAGCCTAATACCTACACTATAAAGTTTAACGGTAACGGCAGTACAAGCGGCTCAACCGCATCTATGTCAATGACCTATGATGTTGCCAAAAACCTTACTGCAAACGGTTTTGTTAAGTCGGGTTATCACTTTACAGGGTGGAACACAAAAGCTGACGGAAGCGGTACAAGCTATTATAACAAGCAGTCAGTTAAAAATCTGACTACCACAAACGGCGGTACTGTTACTCTTTATGCTCAGTGGGACACCAATTCATATATCATAGCCTTTGACGGTAACGGATATACAAGTGGTACCACTTCGAGTATGAATATGAAGTTTGATGTTGCTAAAAACCTTAACGCCAACGGCTATGTAAGAACGGGATACAAGTTCTCCCATTGGAATACAAAATCAGATAACAGCGGCACCTCATATTCCAATAAGCAGTCAGTTAAGAACCTGACTACAACAAACGGTGCAACTGTTTATCTTTATGCCCGTTGGTCACCTATAACCTACACCATTAAGTTCTACGGCAACGGCAGTACAAGCGGCTCAACAGCTTCAATGTCAATGACCTACGATAAAGCTAAAAATTTAACTTCCAACGGTTTTGTAAAGACAGGCTACAAGTTCACCGGGTGGAATACCAAGGCGGACGGAAGCGGTACTGCTTACTCAAATCAGCAGTCGGTTAAAAATCTGACTTGAGGATAATGCCCTCGACTATATATCTGTTCTTGAAGAAGTAAAGGCAGGCAGTTTTCTTGAAGAGCTTGACTCTGACAATATCTCTGTAATCTTTAAGGATGCACTTTCAAGCAGTATCGGATATATGATGATGAAAAGATGCGGTCTTGATGCTGACTCATTCTATGATTTTGAAGATTTCAAGGCTATTTTCAATTTCAACACTCAAGAGGTTGTTGTACAGCTCGGTAATGCTCTGAGCGACATTTCCGAAATGGGTATAAGAGAAATTGAAAGCACGGTAAAAAATCTTCAGAAAAATGAGAGAAAAAGGAATCGCACATTTGTCAAAGAAAAGGAAATTGACTATGATGAAGGTGCAAAAGAAAAAGAAATTACCGAAAGGAGCAATGAAAATGTCACAGATTCAGTACAGACAGGTCGGAGATTACAAAATCCCGAACATCAAACTGCCGGAGGAGGAGAACGTTACTCTTGGCAGGTACGGTATGATGAGGATGAAATTCCTTCAGCAGAACAAGTCGGGAATTTCAGTCGGCGGTGATATTCAGGGTAATATCACTCGACTTGATAATCTCATCTCTCGTCTGCCTGATAGACTTGAAGCCTGTAAGGAGAAGCTTGCTGAAACAGAAAAGCAGATTGAAAATGCAAAGGCAGAAATCGAAAGACCGTTCCCGAAGGAGCAGGAGCTCAAAGAAAAAAGTGAACGCTTGGCTGAGCTTAACGCTCTGCTTGATATGGACCATAAGGATAATGAGATTGATGAAGGTGAGGTTAGTTCTAATGAACCTGAAAGAAAAGAAAGAAACATTGCAAAATAAAATTAAAAACTTTTCCTCGTATCTTTTTTCTGCAATCTTATCTTCGGTTAAAACCTTGAATAAGCACAATAAGAAAGAATGTGGGCATTATCCTTTGCATCACAATGTTCTGCTCTCTCGGTCTTACAGCCTTTGCGGCTGATGATCCCGTAGCTGTTGTTAATAACCTTTCAACCTTCATCTTCGGTCTTATCCGTGCTGTCGGTATGATTATTCTCGGCTTCGGTGTTGTTCAGGTCGGTCTCTCGCTTAAGTCACACGACCCCTCACAGAGAGCAAACGGCTTTCTTACCGTTGCGGGTGGTATTATTATCACCTTTGCAAAAGAAATTCTTGACCTTATTACCGGATAACACTGACTATCAAGCAAATCATTATTCTGTAGGTTGGTGTTTAAAGGCTAAAATTTGCATTATACTATCATTGTTAGTCAAAATATTTTACTGACAGTGTTAGTAAGGAGATGAAAGAATGGTACTAAAACATATTGGCTCTCGTCTTAAAGAATATCGAAAATTTAATCATTTAACTCAGGAACAAGTTGCTGAAGCGGCTAATGTTTCTACAAATTACATTTATTCGATTGAAAGCGGAAGAAGTTCTGTAAACCTTAACATACTTGTAAATATTATTAACTGTATCGGTTGCAGTGCTGATGATATATTCCAAGATGTTATAAAAAATAGTCATCAAGCAAAGGGTCCACAACTCTTTGAGGAAATAGCTAAACTTCCGGTTGAAGAGCAAGAAAGAATTTATGCTATTCTTGAAACGCTGATAAAAACTGCAAGTAGAAACTAATGAAAAGTCTGTAACTAATATGTTGCAGACTTTTTTTATTAAGAATTCTTTTTTCGACAAATTATTTGTTTTATATAGTGTAAACTCTAACTTACAGTCAAACAAGTTGATTGTAAGTAATATATGGAGGATAAACAAATGTCAAACTCAGTCGAAAAAACAGTATGTTTTACGGGTCACAGACCTCAAACTCTTAAATTTCTTTGGAATGAGGAGTGTGAGATGTGTAAAAATTTAAAAATGCAAATTAAAAACACTATTACAGAATTAATTGAGAAAGAAAACGCATTTCACTTTATATCAGGAATGGCTTTAGGCGTTGATATGATTTGTGCTGAGATAGTTCTTGACCTAAAAAAGACATATCCGCAAATTACATTGGAATGTGCAATACCGTGCGAAACACAAGCAGCAAAGTGGACTGAAAAGTACCGAGATAGATATTTCAATACCATTATTGCTTCTGATAAGGAAACGTTGTTGCAAACACACTACACTGCTGATTGTATGATGAAGCGAAACAAATATATGGTTGATAAATCAGATATTGTTGTAGCTGTTTGGAACGGCAGTAAAGGCGGAACAGCAAACACAGTCAATTATGCTAAACAGTCAGGAAAAACAATTAAGCAAATAACTGTATAACAAAAAGGGGTATGCAATAACTTTTGCATACTCCTTTATCCTTTCAAGAAGGGAGGAATCCAATGGAATCAAGTAATTGGGTTGTCCAAAACTTGCAAAAAGCACTTGAAACTTGGAACGATAAATTAAGCGAAATATGGCTATTAATAACACAGTCCCCGGAACAGTTCAAGGGCGGTGAAATATGGAATGTCATAACAAACATACACGGAGCATTACAGGCGATAGGTTATTCGCTTTTAGTGCTCTTTTTTGTTGTCGGTGTTATGAAAACCTGCGGCAGCTTTGCGGAAATGAAAAGGCCTGAAATAGCGGTCAAAATGTTCATCCGTTTTATTCTTGCCAAAGCATCCATTGACTACGGTCTTGAGCTGATGATGGCTCTTATAGATATTGTACAGGGTATTATATCAAAAATAATGGCGGCATCAGGACTTAGTGCAGTAAGTCAGACGGTTTTGCCCGACAGTATAGTAACGGCCATTGAAGATTGCGGATTTTGGGAAAGCGTTCCCTTGTGGGCGGTAACTCTTATCGGCAGTCTTTTCATTACGGTACTGTCCTTCATTATGATAATGACTGTGTACGGCAGATTTTTCAAAATATATCTGTACACAGCTATTGCACCCGTTCCGCTTTCATCATTTGCAGGTGAGCCTTCCTCATCGGTTGGTAAGAGCTTTATCAAGTCATATACCGCCGTCTGTCTGGAAGGTGCAATTATCGTACTCGGCTGTATAATCTTCTCTCTGTTTGCAGATTCTCCGCCCGTAGTTGATGAAGCTGCGGCGGCTGTTAATCAGGTGTGGAGTTATGTAGGCGAGCTTATCTTTAACATGATTGTCCTTGTCGGCACAGTCAAAATGGCTGACCGTGTTGTTAAGGAAATGATGGGACTTTAATGACAAAGGAGCTGATGCTATTTGGAAGTAAAGATAAACCGTGAAATCGGTGACTATACCGAAAGTGTCTACTTCGGTCTGTCACTTCGTCAATTTATCTTTTCCATTCTTGCCTGCGGTGTAGCCGTAGGCTTGTATTTTTTACTCAAACCTTTATTCGGTATAGAAACCTTAAGCTGGGTGTGCATCTTGGGTGCGGCACCATTTGCGGCAATAGGCTTTTTCAGTTGGCACGGTATGACAGCAGAAAAAGATATTTTGACGAAATATCTAAACTTTATTTACAAATAACTGCTTTGCGAGAAGAAAAGAAAAAAATACAGATACAAATGGATGCACAGGAAGAAACAGAAAAAGAGATAAAAAGGATAAATAAACTTCTTGAAGGCTTTGATATTTCTTTCGGAGAGTTTGATGATATTGTTGTACGAAGAATTATTGATTGTATTAAAGTTGTAAATAATGAAGAGTTACTGATTATTGTTAAAGGTGGCTTAGAAATTAAAGAAAAAATACATGCTGCATAAACATAAATGACACCATTGGAGCCAAAAAGCATTGGTAAACGATGGTGTTATTTATATGATAAAAAATAACCACCGAGCAAGTCGATGGTTATAAGCAATAATAAAAAATAATCGGGTTTTCACTTTCTTTCAACAAATGTATCGTATGCAAATCTCGCGCCGAGCCGGAAGCCTGATATGAAGCTGTCCGAATTACTTATACTCGAAAATTCATTGTGAGAATTCACATAATTTGCAAACAACTCTTTTTCCTTTTCGGGGAGCATAGCTGTCAGCTCTTCCTCTTTCTTTGCAAGTGAACTCAGCTTCTTTTTCAGCTTGGGTGTAATTTCCGTCGTCAGTTCCTGCGGTTCAAGATTGCCGTAATACAATTCTTCAATAACATTCGACATATATTCAACCTCCTTACTTTTCATAAATATCAATGAGTTTTAAAAGCAGTTCGTCAACATCCTCAGTGGGCAAGTCCTCCGCCAAAAGCATATTGCGAAACTCATTCATACCGTTGATAAGTAAGTTACATTCAAAGCTGTCAAGTTTAATTTTGATTTTTTTCTTTCTATTAAACATAAGATCGTCTCCTCTTTTCTTGGTAATTACATTTTACTTTATTATAAGAGAAAGGTCGAATGTGCGATATTATCATTTGCTTCAAAAGAAGCGACAAACTCTGGATTTAAAACGGTCATTTGACTTGTTGCTATTTTGAGCTGTAAACACAAAAAATCCGACAAGTTTCGACTTGTCGGATTTTTTTATCCAAGCCGACAGGCTTGGTATATCATCACGCGTCAGCGTGTATATCACCAAGGGCGGCAATGCTGCCCTTGTATCTCATCACACCGCAGGTGTGTATTTCTGTCGGCTTGATGATATACAACTTCTTGCGAAGTTGATGATATGCAATTCCTTTGGAATTGATGATATACAATGCTACGCATTGATTTTAGCAAAACTTTATAGTATAATCACTATAAAAGGAAGTGGTTATATGTCTCCTAATTATCTGCTTATGTATTCTGAACGGTTAGCGACGGATATAGAATTACTTTGCCAAAATATTAAAGCTTCGTCAAACACTATATTTCAAATTCGCAAAAGTTCAAGCAGTGTTTATGCGAATATTCGTGAAGCAAATTATGGTCAAAGCAAAGCTGATATGCTTTCTAAATTTGAGATTTCTTTGAAAGAATGCAGTGAAACAGAAGGCTGGTTAAAACTCCTATTTAATACAAATGCAATAGATGAGCTTACTTATAAAAAGTACAGAAATCTTTGTGGTAGAATCAGAAGAATGTTAATTTCAAGTTGTAAAACTTTAAAGGAAAGCATTGATAAAGTAAGGTGTTGATTTTATGAATGAAAACAAAAGAATACCCGATAATAAATATCGTATAATTAAAATTGGAAAAGAGGCATTATTTGAATTTTTGTATGAATCTTTTATAGACAATGAAGAAAAATTTTTCGATATTTCAGACGGAACAACAATTGTTACAAGCTTCGATATTGATTGGGATAAAGGGGAATTTATTTGTATTGCAAGGAACGAACTTCCTGAAGAAATTGAGCATCTGCAATTTGATGTAAATACAACCGAACTATTGTCAAAGATTGAAGCAACAACTGATAGCTTATATAATGGTAGTCAGTGTTATGTTGAAATTTTCAAATCTGATATTGATAATTTATGATTGTTGCCATTTTAAGCTGTAAACACAAAAAAAGTAAAGGTAGTTCCGAAAGGAGCTACCTTTACTTTTTTGATTAGATTTTGAAAGCAAGGGATTCGAACAAGGAGGGAGCAAACGAAGTTTGCGGAAAGAAACAGTCCGGTGGACTGTTTCTGCCGACGGGGCAACGAGCGAAGCGAGGCGAAAGGCGCGGGCAGCGCCGGGACAAAATCCCTTGCACTCCGAATAGTCGAATGTTGTAGATTTTTCTATACAGATATGGTACAATTCTGTAAACAGTATTAATGCAGGTTATTGCTGAATTTTTAACTTTAATTTACAAGAGGTTATAATGGATAAAAAAGAAGTTGTGGAGTTTTTTGATTCGGTTGCCGATTCGTGGGACGACTGTATGATCAAAGAACAATGGAAAATTGATAAGATTTTCGACGCTGCAGGAGTAATGGCAGGCAAGGCGGTCCTTGACGTTGCGTGCGGCACGGGCGTTCTTGTTCCCGATTATATTGCACGAAACGTCAGAAAATGTGTCGCTGTTGATATTTCGGAAAAAATGATCAGGATTGCAAAGAGCAAATTCTCGGCACACGAAAACATTGAGTTTGTGTGTGCCGATGCGGAGCAAGCCGAATTTTCGGAAAGGTTTGACTGCGTGATGATTTACAACGCGTTTCCGCATTTTACGGACAGTGAACAGCTTTTTGAAAATCTTTCAAAGTGCCTTGAAGTTGGCGGAAGAATTACGGTTGCGCACGGGATGAGCAGAAATGATCTCATGAAGCATCATTCGGGAAGTGCAAAAAATTTTTCGAAGATTCTGCCGCAAGCGGACGAATTGGCAGAAACAATGAAACCGTATTTTGATGTTGATACAAGAATTTCAACAGACGAAATTTATATCGTTTCAGGTAAAAAAATCAGACAATAAAACAACCCCGAATACCAACCGTTGAGGAAAAGTGTTCGGGGATTTTTATTGCTTTATATCAGCACGTAAGATGTATCTGCCTGTGTTTCGAAAGAAACTGTATTTCCGTCCTTTGTGAACGGGATTTCTTTTTTATCCGACTCTCGGATGACAGCCTTTATATCCGCACATTCAACGGTACATTTTCTTCCCTTGATGCTTTTTATTTTAAGTGAAGTGATCTGCTCGTTTTCAAGCTCTGCAGAAACAAGGAAAGCACCGTCCGCACGAAGATTTTCGAATGAAGCGGAGGACTTTTTGTTCCAGCAAGGGAAAAGCCTTATGATGCCTTCGTGGCTTTGCATCAGCATTTCGTTGATTGTAGCAGGAACGGTTGTAAGGTGCTCGATGCCACCGCCGTGATGACGGAAAAGTCTGTTCGGAAGTCCGAATTCTTTTATGTTCTGACGGATGCCTTCAAGAAGAAATTCAGGTTCAACACCGATTCTTGCACCTGCGGGGAGATATGAGTTTGAGCCGTTGTCGTCAAGTCTTCTGTCGTTGATGAAATATGTGTTCCGCGCAATCTTGAGAAGCTTTTCGCCCGAAGCAAGACCGATCTGCGAAGCAGGATAAATATGCTGAAGACCGACAGTGTTTTCGTTTCTCCAACGTATGCCTCTCTTGGAATAACGGAAGCAACGCTTACCGTGTTTTATAAACGTCGGGAAATCGCTGAGGTTCTCAATTATATCTTCCCACAAAGGATATTTTTCGGAATTGAGGCCGAGTTCCTTGGCCATATCGTAAACACCGTAAAACAACAGCTTGACAAGACCGAGCGAATTAATCGCATTAACGGCTTCGATCTGACCCTT
Source organism: Clostridia bacterium (assembly GCA_017625835.1). GTDB lineage: Bacteria > Bacillota > Clostridia > Oscillospirales > Acutalibacteraceae > CAG-488. Next base: position 14,675 of record JAGAKF010000057.1, on the reverse strand, counting down.
ATGGGTAATATATTTGAACTTTTCGCAGCGGTAGTACGGAATTTCGTGTGCGGCATCGTTCTTGATAACGTATCTGCCCTTTTCTTTAACGAGATAATCTTCCCAGAAAGCGGCTACGTTAAGGACGAAATCATAGTAATTCTCGGTTGCGTATTCCTTGTCATACGTTGAAAACCAGTGCATTATCGGGATAACGCAAGCGTATGCAGCGTGGCTCTTCTGACCGAGGAAAAGAACTCCGTGTTCCTTACAACCTGCCATAGTGAAAACGTCGAGAGCCTTCGGACCGAAGCTGACGGGAAAGGCATAACCCTTGCAACCGAAGAAGCCTGCAAATTTTTTCGCATACTCGTTCATATCGTTTATGGGAGCCATATAACCGTCAAAAAGCTCGGGATGATTCGCGGAGAAAATGCAGTAATACGGTGCCTCGTAGTTGTAGTTCATATGATAATCTCCTGCCCAGGGGAAGAAATCATCTGTAATGAAATTGCCGAACAGTCCGGGAGGAAATTGCCTGTTGCCCATACAGCCCGCAAGGTGATAAAGGCTTGAATTATAGAATTTTTCGATTTCCTTGTCTTCGATAGTTACCTTTGAAGCGGAGAAGAATTTCTCCCATTTTTCCTGCGTACGAGCCTTGGTAAGGTCGTAATCGCAATTCATAACCATATTAATAGCCTTGTCGGTATATTTTTCGTCGTCAAAGTTTGTTACAACTGAAAAACCGTAACGGATATATCTGAATCTGTCAGCCTCACGCGTTCCGAGCACACGGCTGCAAACAGTTACTGCAGATTCTCTGTCAAGATCCTTACCCTCGAATTTACGTGAGTGGCATTCGATTCCGTTCTCGGAGGAGTGAGCGTTTAAAGAACCGCAGGTGTCGGGAACTTCGATTTCAACGGACGGAGCTTTGCCTGATTCGGGAACTCTGAGCTCAAAGCAGATAATATTCTCGGGAGCAACAAAAAACTCCATTCCGACACTGCCGAATTTACATTCAAGAAGTCCCTTGTCAAAGAACTGCTTTATATTATAGTCGGACAAATCAACGTTTTTAATGCGAAGACTGCCGACGGTCTTGATTCCTCCGTCATTATGTGCACCGGGAGCGAATTTCCAGAAGTCGCACTTTGAAATATGGATGATAAGGTCCTTGTCGTCGTTGTTGAAAACAATGCCGAGGTCACCGTTACCGCACATCGCGCCTGCAGGAATTTTATAAAGGATTTTTCCACCGTCTGTGTTGATCGGCGTTGAAGTTATTTCGTTAAAATATGTATTCATTATGTATCACCAACCCTCTAATATTATAAAGGATTTTGATTTGCCGTCAAGCAAAATTAATATTAAATAACAAAAACGGTAAAAACTCCGCGATGAAGCTTTTACCGTTTTTCTTTACATTTCTTCAAACATATCAGCAAGCTTTCTTACGCTTGCATAAAGATCTTTGATTCCGTCAAAAACATTTTCACTGCTGAAATCGTCAAGGTAATAGTCCGCCTCGAGCGTGAAATAACCGCTGTAATTGGTATCTTTAAGTGCTTTTACAATGGGCTCGTAGTCAATGCTCATCGAAAACGGAATCTGGTGCGAATCGTGCCACTTGTCGTTATCGTGAATATGAAGTGCCTGAAGCCTCGGCCCAAGGGCGTAAATCATATTTGCCGCGCCGTTGCCTGAGCCGCGCATTTCAGCGTGACCAATGTCGAGGCAAGCGACGAGGAAATCATCGTTCACTGCATCAACGTGTTTTACGAAGTCCGCGCCCGTTGCACAAGCGGCAAAGGAGCTTTCGTTTTTCTCTGAGTCCCAGTTCCACATATTTTCAGTAGCAATTTTTACTCCGCAGTCCTTGGCAAAGGGCAAAAGCTCAAAATACATTTCGGCATTTTCCTCTGCGGATTTATTATTGTCGGGGTGGATAATGCAGATTTCTCCGCCTGCTTCCGCAGTACATTCGATTGCACGTTTGAAATATGAACGTATTTCGGCACAGAACGTCGGGAAAGGAGCGTGCGACTGGTTGCAGACAATACCGTTGTCAAGACCGACTTGCTTTAATCTGCGGGCAAAAGCAAGATAGTCATTACCCGCAAGAGGGTGACTATTTTTGAGAAGAATTTTTTTACTCCAGTCGTACTTACACATATCAAACATTGAAAAATCCCAGGCATCAAATCCTGCTTTTGCAATGAGTTCAACGGCTTTTTCGTCTCCGACAAGTTTAGCGGCCGAGCTTGTCTGTGTAGAAGTTTTCATAAAATGAACTCCTTTTACCATCTGTTTTCAACGTATTCGCAGAAAGCAAACATGTCTTTGATCTCAATTTTTGTGCCGTCGTCGAGGGTGACGTCACCGTTCCAGATGCCGAAAACCTGGTGGCAATTCATTCTGCCGACTTTGAAATCAACGTCACTGTGGTTGTCGAGGGTCGGCTTCATCGTCATATTGAATCTGCCGTCTTCAGAAACAAATTTCCACTCTTCCATAAACCTTCCCTTCGGGAATTTCTCAACGTCGATTGCACCGAATTTATGTGCCTTTCCGTCGTAGAAAATCGCTGTTTCCGTTGCGTGGCTTTCGTTGCCGATCGCCCAGGTGATTTCAAAACCGAGAAGATGCTTCTGTCCCTGCTCGTCGTAGTGGTACAAAGAGCCGCTGCCCCAGTACCATACCATTTTGTGAACGGTGTTAACGCGTCCCCAGTCCATAGAGCAGAAAGCTTTATCCTTGGTAATTTTGTAAACAAGATCGCCGTATCTGAAAGTGCCCTCGCACGGCATACACATCTGCTTTGTAGTCATAAAGTATTTTGTATCGTCCTCGTCGAAGGGCAGAACGGTCGTAATGCTTTCCGAGCCGGGGAGAATATCCATCTGAATGTTAACTTCAACGGGCTTGCCCTTATGTACTTTTTTATATTTGAGAATTCTCTCTGTTTCTCTTGTATCAAAGTCAAATTCAGCCTTGCCGATTTTGTCCTTATAGCGGTTGGGAACGTCGCCTTTTGCAGGCGGAACATGCTTGTTCGCACCAATAAAGTACTGGATTGCGTCAACGATAACTTCGCCTGTTGAAAGGTCGGTGAGCTTTGCGCTGACGTATCCGCCGATATTAATGTTTGCAAAGCTTACAAGAATCTGAAACTTACCGTCCGTAATGGTGTAAAAATCCCATTCCTTACGGCTCATAATTCCCGTTTTTACATAGTCACGGTTGTAAGTAAAGTAATTGTGCCTTGCCCAGCCTTTTGCAAGAAGCTTTCCGTCAGGGGAGAGGAGAGGCGTTTCTTTTGTGTATTCAATCTGTTTTGACGGTTCTTTCCAGTCCTTATAAGGGACATAGGTTCTCTTTAATTCGTTGCTCATTGTACTCTCTCCTTTAAAGATTTAAGATAAAATTTATTCATTGTCCCGTGCATTACAAATTCAGGACGTGGGATCTCTTCGTAACCCGCTTTTTCGTAAACGTGGATTGCGGTCTGCAGATTGGTGTGCGTCTCCAGATACATTTTGTCATAACCCATTCTCAAAGCCTCTTTCTCAAGCAGGTCGATGAGGAAATAACCAAGTCCGTGTCCCTTGACCTCGTCGGCAAGGTAAAGCTTCTGTAGTTCGGCACAGCTGTCGATGTCGGGAAACTCCGCAAGACCTATTCCGCCGACAACCTCGTCGCTTTCGTCAACAAGAACAAAGTACGCACGGCATTCAGGCTTTTCGTCGTAAAAGTCGGTAAGGTGATAGATGATTTCATCAAAGTAGACCGTACCCGGGATATCGAGCCCATTGGCTTTTAAATTGTAGCGTATAAGCTCCGCCATACGGGTGTTGTCCCGCGGCAGAAGCTTCCTGTATTTTATGTTCATAAAACGCACCTGAAAGTTCTTTTTGATAATTATATCAAAAACATAATGAAAAGCAAATATTTTTTACGGATTTAATGAATAAAACAAAGATTTTCTTGAATAAAAATTTATTATATGTATTGACAATCAAAATTAAAAGGTGTATTATGTTGAAAAATTTTGAAGGAGAGTGCGATATGCTTAATAAAGTGTTTTATTTTTATTATTTTATTAAGGGCTGTCCGTCTTCTTCAGCTTCCGAAAGTTAAGCTTCGGAATAGAATAAACGGATGGTCCACAGATGTTTGTGCTTGAAGCATGAAGATTTGTGGACTTTTATTTTTCAAGCAAAAGAGGTAATTATTATGAAAATGCATTTCCAAAGAAAGCTTCCTGTTCCCCAGGATGTAAAAAAAGAATTCCCCGTAACAGAGGAAATGGCAAAAGTCAAGGCTGCCCGCGACAGAGAAATAGAAGCAGTTTTTGAAGGAAAATCCGAAAAGTTCGTTCTTGTAATCGGTCCGTGTTCCGCTGACCACAACGAACCTGTTCTTGAATATATTTCACGTCTTCGCAGAGTTGAGGATCAGGTAAAGGATAAGACCATCATCATTCCGCGAATTTATACAAACAAGCCGAGAACCACAGGTGCGGGATATAAGGGTATGCTCCATCAGCCCGATCCCGATGAAAAACCCGATATGTACAAGGGCATTGTTGCGATCAGAGACCTGCATATGGAAGCTCTCCGCGATTACGGCTTCTCTTGCGCAGACGAGATGCTTTACCCCGAAAATCACCGTTACCTTTCCGACCTTCTTTCTTATGTTGCTGTCGGTGCGCGTTCTGTTGAAAATCAGCAGCACAGACTTACGGCAAGCGGTGTCGGCCTTCCCGTCGGTATGAAAAACCCGACAGGCGGAGACCTTTCAGTTATGATGAACGCAATCACAGCGGCACAGTCAAGCCACACATTTATCTACCGCGGCTGGGAGGTTACAAGTGAGGGCAACCCGTATGCACACGCAATTCTCCGCGGTTTCCTCGACGGAGCAGGACACAGCATTTCGAATTACCACTACGAAGACTTGCTCACACTTAACGATCTGTATCAGAAGTCAGGTCTTGCAAATCCTGCTGCAATTATTGACACAAACCACAATAACTCAGGTAAAAAATACCTCGAGCAGATTCGTATAGCAAAGGATATTGTCCACAGCAGAAACCAGAATAACGACATCAAAAAGCTCGTAAAGGGACTTATGATCGAAAGCTACATCGAGGATGGTGCACAGGGCGTCGGTGAACACGTATTCGGCAAGTCAATTACGGACCCGTGCCTCGGTTGGGAAAAGACAGAAAAGCTTATCTTTGATATTGCCGATAAGCTTTGATAAAAAATTAAAAAGCTAAGGCTGTATCGGAACACTCTACGGTGTCGGATACAGCCTTTTTTTATTCATATTAAGTGGATACGATCAAACATCAACCATTTCCATTTTACTGAATTTTTTGCCCCAGGCATTTGCCCAGGCTTCGCAGTAAAGCTTGTAATAAGAAATGTTGTTTTTCTTTCTGTAGCCCTCGAAACAGTTGCACCATATCATTGACGGAAGGGCAATAACGATATAGTAAAGAGGACCGAGAAGAAGGCACTGCCAGGTGTGTCCGTATTCGTGAATACGGGTGTTGTATGTCCATTTTTTACTCTTGTGGTTGTCTCTCATAAAAATGAAAAGTCCCAATGAAAGACCGCCCGCTTTCCACGGAAGGTAGACAATGTAAGCATAGCCGAATCTCTGCCAACGGCGCTTCTTGATTTTTGTGCAGATAAGAAAAACGATTCCGCCGATAAGGTTAACGGGCAGACCCCAGGTCCACTGGACAAGGTAAAAAAGAAAATCAATCAATGAATTCTTAAAGCTTTTCTCTTTTTTGTCAGGACGTTTTTTAGTAATATCAACCATTAACTTCAGCCTCCCTGAGTTTTTTCTGCTCGATTAAAATGATGTAGTTGCCGTTTTCGTCGGTATCAAGAAAATGATCTTTACCGTCTCCGTTATCCTGACCGAGCCAGGTGTTTTTCATTTTCTGACCGGAAATGATTTCACAGCGCTTTTTCTGCTCGTCTGTAAGAGTTACGCAACCGTATTTGTGCTTTGTCGCGATTACCGCGCGGATCATCGTATGGTCGTCCTTTGTCATACGGAATCTCTTAAGAAGAATAAGAGAAATAATTGCCGCGAGAATCGGAATAACTGCCACGCAGATTCTGACACCGAGAACGGCACTGTCGCTTTGTTCAAAAAGTGAGCCGGTTGTTTTTTCGTATGTTGAAACGGTGTCACCTGTAACGAGTCCGAAGCCCTGAAGAGTGAAACCTACCATAGCTGCCATAACTCCGCTTATGCTTTTCTTGATAAGCGTGCTGAAAGTTGCAATAACGCCTTCTCTTCTTCTGCCTGTGATAAGCTCGTCAACGTCTGTAAGGTCGGGGAAAATGTTGGTCGAAACGAAGCCGAGCCCTGACATACCGAAGGGATAGAGAATCATACTCAGCATCATCAGTGCACTCCAGAAGAATGATCCGCCCGACTGCATTATAAGACCGATTGCAAGGCCTGCAACCATAAGGGGAGTGACGATATTTCCGCATTTTTTCTTGCCGTGCTTCATCGTCAGAGCATAGTTGAGGGGGAATGCCGCCGCTTCCGCAACGCCTGCAACAGCATTGAAGAGGGCGTATCCACTGTACTGGTTGGCAAGGTACTTTATGTAATAAACCTTTGAGTTTGCGTAGAATCCCGTTGCAAACTGATACGCAAGGCTCATAAAGAAATACTGTCTGAAAGATTTGTTCTTGAAAACGAGTACGTATTCGTGGATGATGTATTTAATATCAAGCTTTTCGTTTTTATTGTTCAGAGAACTCGGTTCTCTTGTTTTAAGGTAAGTTAGGAAAACGGCAAATCCGAAGAATATGGAAAGCACGATGCCGATAACAAGGAACGGCGATTTTGATTCGGAAGTAAGGTCGTCGTTTGAACCGAACATCGCAAGAATCGCGACAACGATGCCGAAAGCAGGAACCATGCCTGCGGAGTTGAAAAGATAGCCTACGGAGTTGTACTGAGTGCGCAGATTGTATTCAGGTGCAAGCTCAGGAAGCATAGCTGTATGCGGAACGCCGATAATCGTGTACGCTGTCTTATAAAGCATATAAACTATTACGAAATATGCCATCGCAAGAGCAGGCGATGTTTTACCGTTAAGGCCGAAAGAGTTCCACATCAACGTATAGGAAAGCATCATCAACGGAATGCCCCAGAGAAGATACCGACGGTGCTTACCTGTTTTTGAACGGGTACGATCCGTTATGATACCCATAACGGGGTCTGTTATCGCGTCCCATACGGTAGCAATCATAACGACGATACCTGCCTGATTGAGTGAAAGGTTGACAACGTCTGTCAGGAAAACGGTGAAGTACATGCTGATAATGTAGCCTGCACCGCCCATATACATATTAGCATAGCTGTAGTTGATCATGGGAAGAATCGTCGTCTTGAAATCTCCCTGAACGCCTACAAGTTTTTTGATTTTTTCACCCATGGTATCACCTCTGTTAATGTGAACTTTAAAACTTAATATATAGTAATCGCTGTCAATCAGCCTTATTCCGTTGGGACAACTGGACAACCGTCTCAACGTGGTTAGTGTGTGGGAACATATCGACAGGCTGGATTTTTTTGACTTTATATCCGTTTTTGATAAGGTATTTAAGGTCTCTTTCCTGCGTTTCGGGGTTGCAGGAGACATAGACGATTTTCTTCGGATTGAGTGTAACAACGCTTGAAAGAAAAGCTTCATCGCTGCCTGCGCGCGGAGGGTCCATAAATACGACATCTGCGCTCTTGCCATCGGCAGCCATATTAGTCATAAACTTTCCTGCATCGTCGCAGAAGAATTTAATGTTTTCGGTATTGTTTCTTTTTGCATTGTTCTTTGCATCGAAAACAGCATCTTTGTTAACCTCAACGGCGATGACATTCTTTGCCTTTTGTGCGGCGATGATGCCGATTGTACCGATTCCGCAGTAAGCGTCAATGCCCGTTTCTTCTCCCGTAAGCTCTGCGTAGTCGATAGCCGTCGAGTAAAGCTTTTCGGTCTGTATGGGATTAATCTGATAAAAGGACTTTGCCGAAATTCTGAAAACACAACCACAGAGGGTATCTTCGATCGTGCCCTTGCCGTAAAGTACTTTTTCTGCATTTCCGAGAACAAGGCTTGTATGTTCGCGGTTGATGTTCTGAATTATTGTTGTGATTTCAGGATGTTTTTTCAGAAGCTCTTTGATAAAAGCGTTTTTGCCGGGAAACATCGGTGTGCCCGTAACAAGAACAACCATAATCTCTCCGCTTGTGAATCCTCTTTTGACGAGAACGTGACGAAGAAAGCCGACTCCCGTATCTTCATTGTAAGGAATCATACGGTAGTGCTTCATCATATTGCGGATTGTTACGATTATTTCGTCAGCCTTTTTGTCTTCGAGTCGACATTCGTCAATGCATACGATACGGTGTGACTTTGACTGATAAACACCCGAAATAATTTTTCCGCTGCGTGTCATTCCGAAAGCCGCCTGAACCTTGTTGCGGTAGTTATACGGGTTTTCCATACCGATAATATCGTTAACACGGCAGAACTTACCAAGCAGGCGGATAACCTTCGCCTGCTTGTAGCTGAGCTGTTCGGGATAACTCATATTCTGAAGCTGACATCCGCCGCATTTCTTTGCAACGGGGCAGAATTCAGTTTTTTTCTGAGCTGTTGTCTGTTTTTTAGCCATTTGAACTGTCCTTTGGTTTCTTCATTGTAAGGGAAATTCTTTTTTTGTTAACGTCAACGGCAATTACCCATACGGTAACGACCTGACCGACCTTAAGCACCTCGGAAGGATGCTTGATAAATTTATCTGTAATCTGTGAAATATGAACAAGACCGTCCTGATGAACGCCGATATCAACGAATGCACCGAAGTCGATAACATTACGCACCGTTCCCTGAAGCTCCATTCCGGGCTTGAGGTCGTTCATATCCATAACATCTGTGCGAAGCATCGGAGGCGGAAGCTCGTCACGCGGGTCGCGACCCGGCTGCATAAGCTCCTTTACGATGTCAAGCATCGTCGGAACACCGACACCGATTTTCTCAGCTACTGTTTCCTGTCCGAGAGCTTCAATTTTTTCTTTGAGCTCACCGAGCTTGCCGTTTGCGGCATCTTTGACGGTGTAACCGCATATTTCAAGAAGTGCCTTTGCGGCATCGTAGCTTTCGGGGTGAACACCTGTGTTGTCAAGAAGATTCTTGCTTTCTGCAACGCGCATAAAGCCTGCACACTGTTCAAAAGCTTTTGCACCGAGCTTGGGAACTTTCTTAAGCTGTGAACGGCTTGTGAAAGCACCGTTTTCCTCACGGTAAATAACGATATTTTTTGCAACTGTGCTGTTGATACCCGAAACTCTTGTAAGAAGAGAAGGGGAGGCTGTGTTGACGTCAACGCCGACGTTGTTAACAGCGTCTTCAACAACACCGTTGAGGGCATTGTCAAGCTCTTTTTTCGGCATATCGTGTTGATACTGACCGACGCCGATTGCTTTCGGGTCGATCTTAACAAGCTCTGCCAACGGATCTTGCAGACGTCTTGCAATTGAAACTGCGCTTCGGAGCGAAACGTCGAACTGCGGGAATTCTTCCGCCGCAAGCTTTGAAGCGGAGTAAACGGAAGCACCTGCTTCGCTGACAACCATATATGCTGTGTCGCTGTCAATTTCTTTAAGAAGATTTGCAGTGAAAATTTCAGTTTCCTTGGAAGCTGTACCGTTACCGATTGCGATAATTTTAACGCCGTAACGTTTGATCATATTTTTAATAAGAACCTTTGCCTGCTCCTGCTGAGCCGCAGAGTGTGTGACGTAAGCAACGCCTGTATCAAGTACACGTCCTGTTTCGTCAACGACTGCAACCTTGCAACCCGTCCTGTATCCGGGGTCAAGACCGAGAGCAACCTTACCCTTTACGGGAGGCTGAAGCAGAAGCTCTTTAAGGTTTGAAGAGAAAACCTTGATTGCCGCACCTGCAGCATTTTCAGTAAGCATTGAACGGATTTCACGTTCAATAGACGGATAAATAAGCCTGTCGTAAGCGTCAGCGCCTGCGTCACGGACTGTGTCTGTGCAGAGTGAGCCGCTGTCTGAGAGAGTTACGGATGTTATAACATTTGAAGCCTTTACGCGGTCAAGCTCAACGCTGACTTTAAGAAAACCTTCTCTTTCACCGCGGTCAATTGCAAGAACTCTGTGACCTGCAATTTTATCAACGGGCTGTGAGAAGTCATAATATTGCTCGTAAACACTCTGTGCGGTTTCGTCAGCAGCTTTTACGTTGACAACGCCGAGAACAGTGAAAAGATTACGAAGTCTGCGGCGAATATCTGCATTGTCTGAAATGTCTTCGGCAATAATATCCATAGCACCCTGCAAAGCAGCTTCTGCTGTGGGCACTTCGTTTTCCTCGTTGATATATTCCTGAGCTAGCTCGATAGCGGCAGGGCTGTCGGCAATCTGCGCATAAATTGCAGCAGCAAGCGGTTCGAGACCTCTTTCACGAGCGACGGAAGCTCTTGTCTTCCTCTTCGGCTTGAACGGACGGTAGATATCCTCAATTTCCGCAAGAGTCGCAGCCTTATCAAGGGCGGCGGCGATTTCTTCCGTAAGCTTTTCTTGTGCTTCAATGGAAGAGCGTACTTCTTCGCGACGCTTGTCGAGGTTTCTGAGGTATTCAAGTCTTTCGGAAATTTCACGAAGAGTCTGATCGTCGAGTGTGCCGTGAGCCTCTTTACGGTAACGGGCGATAAACGGGATCGTGTTGCCGTCGTCAATGAGAGACACAACGTTTTCTATCTGCCAGGTTTTAAGTTTGAATTCATTGGTAAGTGCTGAAATAATATCCATAATAACTCCTGTTAAATTGTTTTAAGCTGTCTTATGTCTGCTCCGTCGAACTGCAGGATTGTGTACGCGCTGAGTATTCGGGAAGCAATACGGTCGCTGTATGTGTTTTTAAGCTCATCGGGGATGAGGTTTGTGCTGATGATCGTCGGCTTTTCTTCGAGCCCTCTGCAGTTTACGATGTTGTAAAGAGCGGAAACCGTAAGCTGGGTGCTGAATTCACTGCCGAGGTCGTCGATGATGAGAAGGTCGCAGTCGAGGATGGCCTGTTCCGTATTTTCTCCGTCGCCTCTGCCGAATTTTTCACGTTCAAGACGGTTGAAAAGATTCTGCGCAGTCATATAAATAACACCGTATCCTGCTTCGACTGCTTTTCCTGCAATCGCGAGCGAAAGGTGAGTTTTGCCGAGCCCTGTTTTTCCGTAAAGGAGAAGGCTGGGGGAGCGGAGGCTGAAATCCTCAGCATAAGCCTTGCAGTAGTCAAGCACGCTTTCCATTCTTCTTCTCGGGCTGATTCCTGCACCGTCGGGATAATAGTCGAGCTTGAAGTTGTCAAAACGGCACTTGTTTACGGGGAGCTTGGAACAAAGCTTTTCGTATTCGATTGAACGAAGCAGAAGCTTGTAGCATTCGCACGCGTAACCGCCGACAGAACCCTTGTCCTTACATTTCGGGCAAGTGTATCTGACGTCGAGCCAATCCTCGGTAAATCCGTTTGCAACAAGGAGCTCGCGACGCTTTTTTTGCGCGTCAAGGTTGATTTCGGCAAGTTTTTTGATGTAATCTTCACCGCCGTTGCCCATGCCGACGGCCTTGATTGTTGCAAGTCCTGCCTGAGCCATAGTGTCTTCAATCACGAGCAATTCAGGGATTTTCTCAACGGCTTCGCTGTGGCGTTCCTCCCTTGCGGAAAGAGCCTCGCTGAGTCTGCGTTTGATTTCGCGGTCAGCTTTGTCGTAAGTGTCTTTGCTGAAAGCCACGGCTTATACCCCCTTTCTGTAAACGGGCAGACTGTCTGCCCTGCGGTTGAATTCCGCCATATCGTAAGATGTGTTTTTGTCTTTTTTCTTCTGGTTTTTCTCGCGGTATTCCTGCTTGTCCTTTTCAACGTCAGCAGGTGTGCGGAGTCCTTTCTGATGCCAGTTGGCAAGGACCTTGTTCATATATGCAAAGCTGATCTTTCCCGAATGGTCAAGCGTTTCCTCGTATGCAAGGTAAATCATATCCGCGTTGTACTTCATCTCGGATGACCAGGTTTTGAGGTAAGCCGTCTGTGACGCGGTCGGCCTCGGGTTCGGGATACCTGCCATTGACGCGAACTCTTTCCAGAGGCTTATGCAGGAAGTAAGAAGCTTGATCTGTTCGTCAGCTTTTTCAATTGTATCAATTTCCTTTTCACCCCACGTTTTGCCTACTTTTGCGATGTAGGCAAGGTTGCCTTTGCCGATTGAAACGCAGTGGTCAACGAGCATATAGATAACTTCGACGGGCAGACCGTACTGATCGTGCATCATAATGAAAATGCACTGGCTGTCATAGCCGAGAGTCTTGCCGAGAAGCTGTTCAATGTCAGAAAACATATGCGCAATTTCGGGCGATTCCGAACAACGCGCCGCAACCTGTTCGTATGTAGGTTTTACGGGAGCAAGTTCGGGCAATTCTTTCTTCGGTTCTGATGTTGAAACGGTCGGTGCCTCGGGAAGAGGCATTTTTACAACGGGAGCTGAATCCGAGTTAAGCACGCCCCATTCACAGAGAACGGTAAGCGCATCGCAAACGTCACTTTCTGCATAATTGATTTCCTTGCTGATAATGGCAGGATCAATCGGCTCCGAAGCGTGACGGAAAACCCACAGCAGAGTTTTAAGCTGTGAGGCACTTGCGAGCTTTATATTATTGTCAACAACCTGCGACGGCACCGCAAACATAGAGCCGAACACCGCAGGATTAATTGTATAAGCCATTTTTTCACTGTCCTTAATTTTATTTGGCGCCATAATTCCAAATATCATTATACACTCATTCAGGTCAAAAAGAAACAGAAAAAAATCAGTTTCTACACGGCAAAAATTTATATACAATAACTTGTGTTTTGAGGCAGATTTAGTCACAAGTCAATTGACAAAACAACAAAATTTACAAAAATGATACAAGTGAATAAACGCTCATACGTTGACTATTATTAAATAATGTGATACAATTATCCAAATTTTACATTTTGAAAGGAGTTAATCCATAATGGATGACCTGCCTGGGATTATTATCAAGATAGTTTTACTTTTAGTCCTTATTTTGGTAAACGCATTTTTCTCCATGAGTGAGATTGCGATTATATCCCTCAATGACAACAAAATAGAAAAGATGGCCGAAGAAGGTCACAAGAAGGCAAAGAAAGTTGTAAAGCTTACTTCCAATTCAAGCAGATTTCTTTCTACAATCCAGATCGGCGTTACTCTTGCCGGATTCCTTACTTCTGCGAGTGCATCGCAGACTTTTGCGGATATGCTTGCAAAAGCATTTGCGGGAACAGCAGTTGAAAGGTTGCTTGGTGCGAGCGTAATAAACGGTGTTTCCGTTGTTGTAATCACTCTTATTATGTCTTACTTCTCGCTTGTGTTCGGCGAGCTTGTTCCGAAGAAAATCGGTATGCAGAAGCCTGAAGCGATTTCCTTCAAGGTTGTCGGAATTCTGTTGTTTATATCCAAAGCTTTCAGCCCCGTGGTAAAGATTCTTTCTCTTTCGACAAACGGCGTTGTAAGGCTTCTTGGTTTCAATCCTCATGCTGATGAGGAGACCGTTACGGAAGAAGAAATCCGTATGATGGTTGACGTCGGCGGCGAAAAGGGTGTTATTGAAGACGTTCAGAAAGAAATGATCAACAACATCTTTGAGTTTGATGACCTCGATGCAGGTGATATTATGACTCACCGCACGGATATGACGGCTGTTGAACTCAACGACCCGATTATGGATGCAGTTAACCTGAGTATCGAGAACGGTTATTCACGAATTCCTGTTTTTGACGATGACCCCGATAACATTGTCGGCATCGTATACATCAAGGATCTGCTCAAGTATGTCGGCAAGGATATGCCCGAATCGACTCTTAAGGATGTTATGCGTTCTCCGATGTTTGTGCCTGAGTCGAAAATCTGCGGTGATTTGTTCAAGGAAATGACTGCGACAAGAACTCAGATGGCAGTTGTCGTTGACGAATACGGCGGAACGGCAGGTATTGTAACTCTTGAAGATATAGTTGAAGCTATTGTCGGTAATATCCAGGATGAATACGACAACGAAGACGAAGAGTATTCACAGATCAATGAAACGACCTTCACCATTGAAGGTATTATGAATATTGACGAGATATATGAGCTTACGGGCAAAAAGTTGCCTGAGGATGATTATGACACCGTCGCAGGTTTCATTATAAGCGAGCTCGGCTATCTTCCGAAAGACGGCGAGATGAACGAGGTTATGTTTGAAAACCTTAAGTTTACCGTTCTTTCAGTTGATAACAGAAGAATTGAAAAAGTCCGCGTTGAAATTCTTCCCGAGGAAGAAAAGGAAGACGATGAGGATAACGATGAAGAGTCCGGATTCAAACTCCGTAAGGACAGACAGAAAGAATAAAATCAAAATGCAGCGGCAATCCGCTGCATTTTTTGTTTGACAAATTCGGGTTTGTCGGGATCTTCAATGTTGCAGATATCAGGCCCCCTTGCCTAAAGGGGGCTGGCACGACGAAGTCGTGACTGGGGGATATTTTTACAAAAAACTATGAAAAATCAAGCTTTTCACGAAGTATCCCT
>JAGAKF010000056.1 GCA_017625835.1 Clostridia bacterium | reverse complement strand
CGACGAAAAATCTGAAACAGCTTCAGATTGATTCCGCCACGTCGAAACACTTTTATATTCAGGCATCCCTACGTTGGCATTATCCAAATCAGGTTATCGGTCGAAGGTTTTACCTTCCTCTCAGCCTGTAACACAAGCTCCCGTCTGTTAAATTGTCATAGACATTATATACCTATGTGATTAATTATGCAATAGATTTTTACCAATATTCAAAAAGTTAAATATAAACAGAACTAAAAAAGTAAAACTCAATACTTTATCCCTCGGTATCGTAATAAACGAAGCTGAGGGATTTTTCTTTTTTATTAAATTTCTTTTTGTCTAACATATTAAAAATGAAGACACAGGCTATAGGAGTTTCTCACACAGGGACAGATTCTTGTTGCTTGTGAGTGGAGGAGCAATACTGATATGCAGCAGGGAAAAAGCACAAATCCTAATCCGTTTTTACGGATGAATTTTAAAACAAAATTCGTCGCTCTTTGAATGAGCCCTTGAACAGTTTAACTCCGAAAGGTGGTTTTTCCTTTTTTGTATTTCAGATAGAATTCAAATTTGTAATACCTCGTTAGTTAGCATCGTGGCTGTTACCCCACAAGGGGAATCTCCTGTTTGAGAAGCCAAATAACAAAATTAACTAATGTAAATAAAAATTGTCAGCAAATGTAAAGCAAAATATCAGCCAATGTAAAGTAAAGTTGCTTGAAACCAAATCATGTGTGTGATAAAGTCATGAAAAAGGAGGTGGCTTATATCCGGAAACAGGTTTATAACTTTGATTAAATTTATAATATTAAAAATTAAGGAGGATTTTTATGGGTTCGTCAGTATTATTAGTTTTCCTTGCGCCATTTTTTGCAATTTATGTGTTTTTTGTCGGTATTTTCAATGAGTTTGCGCCTCAGCCGCAGGCAGAGATAGTTCTTCCTTATAACGAGTCGCAGGGACTTGTCTGGGAATACGTTGAAGATGAAGATTATTATATCAACCTGCTTGAAGTTAAAGTTGAAGGTGATAAACAGATTTTTGTTTTTGAAGCAGATCAGTCTACGAGCACTTCTTTGGTTAATATTTTTTCTGTATTTTTTGAACCTACAGAAGGTTATGTTATTGATTTAGCTTTCGTTGATCAGAACGGTAATATAAAAACTTTTTACCATGATCCTCGACAAGACGCGCAAGATCCGTTTATAATTTACGATGAAAGCGAATGTATGGTCACAGAATATACCGTTACAGCAACGGATCCTGAAAACGCTGACTATTGGCAAGTTGATTTTGACGGTGATAATAATATCGTTCGTCAGCCGTGGGTTGAGGATGAGTCGGCTGTTACAATTGTATTTATGCCTTACGAAATTGAGGATATGGAAAATGGTGAAAACAGGATTATTAGATTCACGAACAATTATTGGGTAGATAATACTGAGTATATTGAAGAGTATCGTGTTACATTCAGCGTGCAAAACGGTCAGCTGGTAATTGTTGATGAATATTGGGAATTGGATGAAAAATAATTGCAATCCTTCAATTATAAAAAGAATAAATCACTCAGCCGATGGTAAAACAATCTTTTTTTGATTATATATAACAATGTTTTATTGTTTTTATTGTATTAGCTATATTTCAATGCTATAATTATTTTATCGGAATAAAGGAGGACTTTGTTATGAAAAAGCTTTTATCGGTAATTCTTGCTGTTATGATCACCCTGAGCTTGATACCGTTTGCTGTTGCTGCGGGGACGACTTACTATATCGACAGCATGTCCGGTGATGACGAAAACAACGGTCTGTCCGAAGCTAATGCATGGAAAACAGTTGAGAACATCGCTTCATTAACACTTGAAGCAGGTGATAAAGTTCTCTTCAAATCAGGGGGAGAATATGATTGCGCAATTACGATTACCTGCTCGGGAACTGAAAATAATCCTATTGTCATTTCAGCTTACGGTGAGGGAGAAAAACCACATCTCAACACTGATGCAAGAGATGCGGTTATGAAGCTTTTTGACTGCTCTTATGTAACCGTTTCGGGCTTTGAAATTACGGCGCACAACGGTGGCGGCATCTGGGTTGACGGAGTTACGAAAGAATCAAAAGGTGTCAGAATAGAAAACTGTGAATTTCACGATATGCAGAATTATACAGTAACCTGCCGTGACAACTATACTGAAGGTCCGATTTCAGGCAGAGCAGCAATTGTTATCAAACGCTATGGCGGCTCACCTTATCCTGTCAACGATTTTCAGGCTGTGAACTGCAAAATATATGACGTCGGTAACGGTATATTTTTCACAGGCTCTCAGGACCTGAACAAGAATGCACTTGTGCAGAACTGTGAGTTTTATAATATGGACGGCGAAGCAGTTGTTCTTGAAGGCTGTGACGGAGCTCTTGTAACGCATTGCCGTGCCATCAACTGTTGTCAGGGTGTAGGTCTTGATGAAAACGGAAAAATTCTGTATTTTACCGCTGCTATGTGGACTCATTATTCATCAAACTGTACTTTCAGCTACTGTGAAATAGCAGGACAGAAAAACTACGGTGACGGAATGACGGTGGATTTTGACCACGGCTCATACAACTGCACGTACGAATACATTTATTCGCACGATAATATGCGTTTTATGTGCAACAATCCTGCCAGTGGCGGAAACAGAGGTAACACGGTCAGATACTGTCTGTCCGTTAATGACAATCAGGGCAGAAACAAAATCGGCGTGTCTGACGGTGAATGGAACTTCAGCTTTTATAACAATACGATAATCAATTGTCCGGAATTCCAGATGACTCAGATTTATGATTCGTTGTTTGCGAATAATATTATAGTTTTTAAAGACGGTCATAAGTTTTATCATATAAATGAAGAAGCTAAAACATGGAACAACGTGTTTGCCAACAACTGTTATTACAATACTTTCAATCCGACCTTTGACAAGGATGCGTTGAACACGCTTCCGGGCTTTGTTGGCGGCGATGATCCGATAAAAGCATATCAGCTTGCAGAGGGTTCACCGTTGATCGGTGCGGGCTTTAAGGTTGAGGACGGTTGTATGACAGATTTCTACGGCAACCAAATAACGAGCAACAACATCGGTTGTTATTCCGCCGAGGGAGAGAATGGTGAGCTCGAAACAGAAAACTTCTTTGAAAAAGTTGTGAGATTTATCCGTCAGATATTTGAAATCGCTATTGTTGAAATCCGCAAGCTGATTATTGATATTTTTGAATAATGAATATTTATGAAATATGCGGAAGCATGTAATTATATGAAAAATACTGTTAATGGCGTAAAGCTGTTAACAGTATTTTTTTATAAAGAACAGTAATAAATATACAGCTTTATGAAGTTAAGACAGCCACTGATGCAGATATCATTGAAGCATCAAAAGATATATGATATAATCGACCTGACAAATATTCAGAAGCCAAGGGTGATAACATGAAAAATAAGGACTCATTACAAATCATTTTTATCAGACACGCTGAAACAGATTATGCTGACATAGGTGACCGCGACCCGAGCGATGGCGAGCTGACCGCAAGAGGGGAGCAACAGTGCATTGAGCTGGGCGAAAAGCTTAAGGATTTTCCGATAGATGCGTATATAACAAGCTCTTTACTCAGAAGCTTTAAAACCGCTGTTGGTGTCTGCAACGCAAAGCCTGATAAGCCTTTGCTTGAAATCTGCCCTGAGCTTGTTGAATGCGGATGCACTCCCGGATATTACGGTTGCAGTGAACAGTATCTGGGCCGATATTATAAAAATACAAAAATGGGCGATAAACTCTTCGGGACTGAGGAATACGAATTCGGTTGCGAGGCTTTTGAGGATAATGTTCTCCGCGCAGAAAAAGTGATTTCTTATATTAAAAACAGATTTTCTTTCGGCGATTGTGTTGCGGTTTTCAGCCACCACGGATTTCTCGAATATCTTATTCCGACGGCATTGGGAGTTAAACCGCATATCTTCAGGTTCGCCCTTGATAATACTTCAATCACTGCTGTTGAATTCTGCCGTGACGGCAATACCGTTCTTCGCTGTGTTAACGACTAAAAAATAATATTATTTTTAATTCAATGCAATTTTTTGTCAGGTTCAATCGTGTTATAGGTGAAAGGAGGAATGGTCATGACCGTTTTTGTTAAGGGAAAGGACGCTTTCTCGTTCGCTTTCAAGCAGTTTACGGACACTGTTTACCGTATTGCCTTACATAATACCGCAAATTTTTCCGATGCGGAGGATGTGACACAGGAGGTTTTTATTAAACTTCTTGAGTCCAACAAGGCTTTCCATGACAGTGAACACCTGAAAGCATGGCTTATTAGAGTTACCATAAATCTGTGCCGCGATAAAATGAAAAAATCGAGCCGCGAAACCCTCGTTGAAAATGTTTTGCCTTATAACCGTGGCGAAGAAAAAACTGATGTTCTGGAGGCGGTCAAAGCCTTGCCCGAAAAGTACAGGAACGCCGTTTATCTCCATTATTATGAAGGATATACCGCCAAGGAAATAGGTAAAATTCTTGATGCAAAGGAAAACACGGTTTTGTCGTGGCTCAGTCGCGGTCGCGATGCCTTGCGAAAAGAACTTGACGGAGGTTTTGATGATGAATAAAAATGATTATATCAAGGCGGTGGATAATATTATTGCACCGCAGGAGCTTCTGGACCGTATCGAAGCGCTTGAACCGCCCGCAAAGAAGAAAATGCCCGTTTGGAAAACCGTTACGGCTGTTGCCGCTTGCTTTGTTGCCGTGGTAATCGCTTTTTCAGGAATAGTCGGCGGAACGCTGAAAGCCGAAAGCGAAGATTATGCGGTTGAAGATTTTAACGGCAATGAGGTGCTTTTCGACACGGCCGATAAAGGCGCAGGAAGTCTGTCCGAAAGCCCGTCGGTCGGCATAAGCTCCGCGTCGAAGACGGACCGCAAAATTGTGAAAACGGCAACGCTCAGTATAAAGACAAAGAACTATGATACATTTATGAACGGTGTTAATCAGAAGATTGAGCAGTACGGCGGATACATTGAGAAAAGTCAGGAATATAATTACGACAACGCTTCCAACAGAAACGCAAATATGGACGTGAAAATTCCTGCCGATAAACTGGAAAAGTTTATTGACGAGCTTGCGCTCATCGGAACCGTAACTTCAAAAACTGTTGCAAGTAATGATATTACGGATTCATACATTGATGTCGAAAGCAGGATAAAGGCGCTTGAAACCGAAGAGAAAACATTGCTCGGGATTCTGGAAAAGGCAGAAAGCCTGACAGATGTTATTGAGCTTCAGCAAAGGCTGTCAACGGTGAGAGCAGACCTTGAAAAAATAAAAGCGCAGAAGCAGGCATATGACGGAATGATTGCCTATTCCGGAGTAACCCTCGATATCAATGAGGTTGAACGGGTTGTGGAGGGTGACGATTCGTTCTGGGGTGAGGTTAAAGAAAAGCTTATGAACAACCTCTACGACCTGGGCGATTTCTTCCGCGAAGGAACAATAAACTTTATTGCGGCGATGCCGTATATTGTAATCCTCGCTGCGGTCGCAGTTGTTGTGATTGTGATAATCAAAAAAGTCAGACGCAGACATAGATGAACTCATTTTTATGAGTGAACAGAAAAGATAAAAAGAGGCAATACGGGTCAATTCCGTGTTGCCTTATGTTTTTGTTGCATTTACGGCTGTCTTATTGTGAACCTGTTAAATGTTACGGATAACTTGAACTTATAATTGTAAATTGATATAATTATTCCGTCAACAAGAGTTAGCACTGTTTTTAAGGAGGGCGAATTATGAAGAAAAGAAATAAAGAAAAAGTGAAATCGGGAAAAGGCAAAACCGTCAGAAAAATTATTTTAATTGCATTGCTGGTGTCGTTTGTTATTCTGGCAACGGGAATAGTTTATTTTGAAATCGAGCCTGAAAATACAAATATCAACTATGAACCCGCAGATGCACAGAAGGTAACCGACACAACAATAAGGTTCAATTCCGACGGTAAGCTTAAAATACTGCACATTGCCGATACGCATCTTAATTATGACAAGCATTTTGATGCATCAATATGGGTAATTGCTGAAGCCTGTGACGTAGAAAAGCCTGACCTTGTTGTGCTTACGGGTGATAATACACATCCTAACGAGGACCCCGAAAAAACCAAAAAGCTTATCAATGCCCTGATGAATATATTTGAATCAAGGAACATTCCTGTTGCCGTGACGTTCGGAAATCACGATTCAGAGGCAGGACCGATGACAAGAAAAGATATTATGGAGTATTACAACACATTCTCCTGCACGATATCTGTGGACGACAGTATAAATTTCAAAAACTGTGCAACGTTTAACATTCCGGTTCTCGCATCTGACAGCGACAAAGTTAAATTCAATCTTTGGGTGTTCGATTCGGGCGACTATGATGAAGACGATCCGAGACATTATGACCGTGTACGTACCGAACAGATAGAATGGTACAAGCAGACATCTGCAAAGCTTAAAGAGGAGAACGGCGGAGAAACAGTTAATTCTGTTGTTTTCCAGCATATAATTGTTCCCGAGATTTATGATGTTCTCAAAAAAGTCGATTCAAAGCAGCCGTATACAGTCAAACGTATTTATAACGAGGATGAATATTACTCCTTCGACCCTGAAGCTGTGAATTACGGCACGCTTAACGAAAAGCCCTGTCCCGGATATTATAACGACGGTCAGTTTGATGCTCTGGTCGAAACGGGTGACGTGCTTGCAATGTTTACGGGCCACGACCACACGAACGCCTTCGGCGTAAGAAATCAGAATATTGATATCTACACTTCTCCTATGACCCGTTACAAGGGCCTCGCTTATACAACCCAGTACGGTTACCGTGTGGTTGAGATTGATGAAAACGATACTTCAACTTACGAAACAAGGGTTGAACGCCTTTACGATGTGTTTGATTTTGATTACATAAAAACCGCAAAGGAAAACGGAGATAAATATTCCAAGAGAATTGCGTTTGAGCTTGCGGTAAAGGGTGACGTGCAGGAAAATTTCCTGAAACTTTATCAGTCTGTTGTTGAGCTCTTTACCGGCAGACAGGTTACATACCCGGACTAACAGAAGTCTCTTTTGATGAAAAATTATATGAACTGCTCTTGTTTAAAGGGCGGTTCATTTTTCTTTTGAATTTTTGATGAAAAAATCAATCCGGTATGTTATAATGATACCCTAAAGATATTTTCGTAAAACAGGGAGTGTTATGATGTTCAGTCTTATTAAGAATTTTTTTGTTGCGCTGTTGGCGTTGATTACATTTGCGGCGCCTTTCGGGGATACACAGCTGCCCGAGCGTAAATGTGCGCCCGAATTCAGCGGTACATTTCTCCAGTCGTGGATGAGCAGCACCTGGGATGCTGAGCGTTGGGCGGAAGAAGTTGCCTGTATGCAGCGTGACGGCGTTGAATACCTTGTCCTGCAGGATCTTGCAAATATGGATGCTGACGGAAACTGGACTGTTTATTACGACAGCACAATTCCTGCTTTCGACGGAGCCGCTTTCGGCGGTGACGTTGTTGGTGCGGCGCTTGAAGCCCGTAAGGGTACGGATATCAAGATTTTTGTCGGACTTACGATGTTTGATTCGTTCTGGTTAACGGGCAATTTTACGGGAGAATATATGAGCGTTTGTGATATTACAGCCGATATGCTTGCGGATATCTATGACGGATATTATTCAGTCAGCCCCGAGAATTTCTACGGCTGGTATTTTACAATGGAAATCAACAACCAGATTAATTGCGGTCCGCTTATGGGCAAAATGGTTAAAGGCTTTAATACGGTGCTTGACAAGGCAACCGAAGTTGATCCCGATCTGCCAATGATGATAAGCCCGTACACAGCGCATTATCTCGACCTTGGCGATGTTGCGACTTATTCTCAGTGGCTCACTTTCTTCGAGGGTGCCGCGTTCAGAGACGGTGATATCGTTGCTCCGCAGGATGCAGTCGGTGCGGACTGGATTGAGGAAGATGATCTTGTAAAAATATGGGAAATGTATTCCGCGGCGGCAGAAAAGGCAGAGGCAGACATAAAGCTCTGGGCAAACTGCGAAAACTTTGACATTGCAACAGGACCGAGCATTCTTAGCGGTACGATTCTGCGACCCGAGACGGAAAACATCGAATCTGTAACGGCAACGCTTGACCGCTTTGTTATGCAGATGGATGTCGCATCGCGCTATTGCGAAAATATAATCACGTTCTCTTATTCGCACTATTATTCACCGAACCTTGTGAAAAGTATGTATATTGAGACCTACCGCGATTACGTTGAGAACGGCTATGTTCTTGAAACAGAGAAACCAACGGTCCCGTCAGAAGCAACAGCGGTTTCAGATGAAAACGGTGTAACGCTGAGTTGGGAGGCTTCAACCGATAACTTCGGTATTGCGTATTACCGTATCTGCAAGAACGGCGATTTCCTCACTCGTGTGGAAAATTACAAATGGGATTATCCTCTGACGGTGACGGATGCCGAGGGTACAGCTGATGATATTTACACGATTGTTGCGGTTGATGCGGCAGGAAATGTATCGGATGAAGAAACGACGAGCGTTCGCTGAATACACGAATTGGCTAACCGAATAAAGCAAAAAGCAGAGATCCTTGCAAGGATTTCTGCTTTGCTACTTTATATTGTTTTTATATTGCATATATGGTAAAATTATTTCGATAGAAAAGTTTTGTCGACTTATTAAAAAAGAGAAAAGGTGGCGGACTTATGAACAGCATACGCGTCAATAAAAACGAAATGCTTCTTTCGCGAAGAGGGGAGCTTGTGCGGCTTTCTGCGTGTGGCAGGAACGCGATACGTTTCCAGAGCTTTCCCGACTGCAAAGTGCTTGACGAGGATTACAATCTTTTGCCGCAGGACGTTGAATGTACAGTAGAGGACAACGGCACGTGGGGAACAATCACCTGCGGAAACCTAAAGGCTGTTATCGGTACAAGCGGCAGAATTGTTTTTTACCGCGACGGCAAAGAAATTCTTGCCGAAAAGCCCGAGCTTACTTTCGGTGACGGATTCAGAAATTATGTGAATATCGGCAACGGACTCTGGAAAGCAAGAGCTACCTTTGAACCAAATAAAAACGAGCATTTTTTCGGAATGGGACACAGTTGGGATAATGATTTTGACCTTAAAGGTTCTTCAATCGACATCCGAAACCTTAATGGAAAATGCACAATACCGTTTGTCTGGTCTTCGCTCGGCTACGGTTTTTTATGGAACGTTCCGTCAACGGGGCTTTGCGAGCTTTCAACGAACAGAACCCGCTGGAGCAGTGACTGTTGCAAGGCGATTGATTACGTTGTTATCGGCGGAACGCCTAAAGAAGTTTCGCAGACGCTTGCCGACCTTACGGGACACGCGCCTGAGATGCCCGATTGGGCGACGGGATTCTGGCAGTGCAGGCTCCGCTACGAAACGCAGGAAGAGCTTCTGAACGTTGCAAGAAGGTACAAGGAAATCGGAATACCGTTGTCCGTGATAATCTGCGACTACTTCCATTGGACGGAGCAGGGAGATTATAAATTTGCCCCGAAATACTGGCCCGATGTCAAGGCGATGACAAAGGAGCTTCATGAAATGGATACGAAGCTGGTTGTTTCGGTCTGGCCGACGGTCAATGAAAAAAGTGAAAATTACTGGCATATGCTTGATCACAATATGCTTATGCGCACAGTTCACGGTTCGGACAGAGTGTTTAATTTCTACGGCTGGCAGGCAGAAATCGACGTAACAAATCCCGAAACGCGCGATTTTGTCTGGAGCAGACTTAAGGAGAATTACATCGATAACGGCGTCGATGCTTTGTGGTTTGACGAAGCGGAACCTGAGATTCATCCCGAACAGTTTGACAATCTTATCTGGCACAAGGGCAGAGCGGATGCCGTTGCGTTGCTGTACCCCTATTACTATTCGAAGATGGCGTATGACGGCTTTAAATCAATGGGCAGGGACGATATCATTACCCTTACTCGTTGCGGATACTTCGGCAGTCAGAAGTACGGTTCGCTCGTCTGGTCGGGCGATATCCCGTCAACGTTCGAAAGCCTTGCTAATCAGGTTAAGGCAGGGCTCAATATTTCGCTGTGCGGTATTCCGTGGTGGAATACGGATATCGGCGGTTTTTACGGTGCGGATATCGAGAGTGATGACTTCAGGGAGTTGATTGTCCGTTGGTTCCAGTTCGGTCTGTTCAGCCCCGTTATGCGCTTGCACGGCTCAAGAAAAAGACACGGCGAAAGAACACCCGGATTGCTTGAACCGAGCGGTGACCCGAACGAAATCTGGAGCTTCGGCGAAAGGAATTTTGAAATCCTAAAAAAAATCATCCTTATCCGTGAAAAGCTTCGTCCTTACATAAAAAGCCAGATGAATGTTGCATCGGAAAAAGGTTATCCGATAATGCGACCGATGTTTTTTGAATATCCCGACGACGAAATCTGCTACACGCTTGAAAGCCAGTATATGTTCGGCGACGATATAATTTTTGCACCGATTGTGGAAAAAGGACAGACGGAAAAAGAAGTCTATATCCCCGACGGCGAATGGATTCTTACGAAAGATAAATCCGTTTACACAAAGGGAAGACACACGGTCAAGGCAGAAATTGACGAATTTATCGCCTTCGTAAAAGCAGGCTCAGACGTAATTGAATGTTTTGAATAATTGAAAAACCGAACGTTTCACTTAGTGTGATTCGTTCGGTTTTGTTGCTACTTCTCTCCGAAAAGTTCGTATTTTATTTTAACTCTTTCAAGTTTTTCCGAAACGGGTTTGTATCCCACAAGCAGAATCAGGCAGGTGGTTACGCCGTGAATGGCGTTGAATACAACTCCCGACGAGTAGATTGATATAACCGAGCCGAGGCTGAAGCTTCTTGCCATAAGAAGAAGCGAGCTTGTGTCAACGATGAATCCGTACACGAGAAAGCATACAATTCCGCCCACGAGACTTATAATCAGCGGCGACTTGCGGACGAAATTGTTTTCGCAGATGAATGCCGCGATATAAACCGTCATTGCCATTCCCAACACCTGAAACGGGGTGAACGCACCCTGCCCGAAAAACAGATTGGAAAGAAACATTGAAAGTGCACCCAGTGCAAAGCCGATTTCCTTGCCGAAAATTATTGCCGAGATAATCAGCAGTGCGCACATCGGCTTGACCTGCGGAAGCTGGAAAAATGCAACACGGGAAACGACGGCGATTGCCGAAATCGAAGCCATAATAACAAGCTCCCTAGCTGCGAGCTTTTTCTTTTTCAGGTTCAGTATGAACGGAACGAAGGACAGCGCGGTTATAAGAATTGCCGTTATATAATACTGCTTTCCCTTGAGGAATAAAGCACCGAGCAAAACGGCAGCGGGAACAAGGAGGAAAACCAGAAGATACGGAATTATTTTGTGTTTAAGCATTTAATCACATCCTCGCAAGTCAGAGCGTTTTTGATTATGCCTTTTGCAATTCTGCAGGCTGACGTTGTGTAAAAAACATTGGAAAGGAAAAATTCACGCGCAGGCGCAAACGAAGAAATTCTTCCGTCAAAAACCATTGCACAATAGTCTGCATTTTTTGCAAGGAATTCCACGTCGTGCGAAACCGTGACAATAGTTTTGCCGCGTTTTTTAAGTGACTGCAGAATTTGCGCAAATTCCTCCTTAAATTCGGAATCAAAGCCTTTTGTCGGTTCGTCGAAAAGCAATATGTCGGGATCTTTGAGCAAAAGCATTGCCGTTGCCGCTTTCTGACATTCGCCACCGCTTAAATCGTACGGGTGTCTCGCAAGAAGATTTTCAATTCCGAGAAGGTCTGCAACTTCCCTGATTTTTTCATCGTCCCTGCAGATTTTTCTGAGGTTGAGTTCAACCGTTTTTTCTGTAAAAACAAGCCGTGCGTCCTGAGGCAGGGAAGCAACCCTTGTGCTTTTTTCGATCCGTACCTTGCCCTTGTACGGTTGTTCGGTTTTGGAAATTATTTTAAGGAGAGTCGATTTGCCTGCGCCGTTTCCACCCGTTATGGCAGAAATCTTGCCACGGGGGATTTTCAGGCTGAAATCGTTCAGGATATCAGGACTGTTTTTGGAATATCTGAAAAATACATTTTTAATTTCTATGCAGAAATCATTGGGTTCTTTTTCGTTGACTTCTTCGAGCTGAAGCTGTTTGTTGCCTGCGATTTCCTTTAACCACCGTCTGCCTTCGCGCACGGTGATCGGGCAATCACCTTTTTTAATTTCGGAGTAAATTCTCATCGCGCTCGGCAAGGCTGAACGAAGACAACCCGATTCTCCTATTTCGCGCGGAGACGAAGCGGCGACAATTCTGCCGTTGTCCATTACAATAACCTTGTCGGCAACGGGGAAGATTTCCTCGAGCCGATGCTCGGTGATTATAACGGTAACGCCAAGCTCCTTATTGATTCTGTCGAGCGTCGAAAGAAAGGTTTCCGCCGCAACGGGATCAAGCTGTGATGTCGGCTCGTCGAGAATAAGAACGTCAGGGTGCATCGCCATAACCGAAGCGAGGTTGACCATCTGCTTCTGTCCGCCCGAAAGCTCGCTTGTCTTTTTATCAAGCCATTCTTCGATGCCGAAAAACGTTGCCATTTCAGCCATTCTTACGGTAATCTCTTTCGGCTTCAGTCCCATGTTTTCAAGTCCGAATGCCAGCTCGTGCCATACCTTGTCCGTTACAATCTGGTTTTCGGGGTTCTGCATAACGAAACCGATTTTTTCTGTTGCCGATATGATTTCGCCATCTTTTTCACCTTTGGGGGCAAGCTCTTTTTTCAGATGCTTCAGAAGGGTTGTTTTTCCGCAACCGCTCTTTCCGCACAGAACAATGTATTCCCCTTCGTCAACCGAAAGAGAAACGTTTTCAAGTGCATTTTTTTCTTCAAGCGGATACCTGAATGTCAGGTTTCTGATTTCAATCTGCGCCAATTCAATTCCTCCTTCAGATCAATTATCAAGGGTAAAAAGCAAAGCAAAATGTAAATAATAATTGTTACAATTTCAAAAGTTGAAAACGGATTCAAGGTCGCATTTATTTCTTTGAAAAGAAAAGTCTCGCCCGAACTCTTTTGTGAATTTATGATTATGCAGGGGTTGTACGAAGCGTACAGACCGTCCGTTAGTTTGCAGATTATCATAGCGACGTCAGCGATGACTACGGAAGCAATCGCAAAAGCATCGCTTTTTGTGAAACGGAATCTCGAATAAAAGCTCCGCTTTCCTTGCCCGTAATTCCTTGCACGCATCGAGTCCGAAGTTTCGATCGCGTTTTCCAACGCCCACGTTATAAGGATTGAAACACAGCTGACGGCATTTTTAATACGGTTGATTATTTTTTTGTCTTCTTCTTCCTGCAAAAATCCTTTTTGTGCCTGCGCAATCTCTGAATATTTTTTTCTGTAAAGCGGAACGAAACGAAGCGACATCGTAATAACGAGCGCGATACCCGGAACGCCTTTACCGAGAACGTACATAATTTTGTCTGCCGTCACAATTTCATTGAAGCAGAAGAACCAGAGAATTGTTGTTGCAACCGTCATACCCGTGGTCAAACCGTAAACATACGCCTCCAGGGTTATGTTGTTTCCTTTCTGTGTTTCGTAAAGAACGGTCATTCCGTAGTGGTTAAAAACTCCGTTTATTAGCGTAACGAAAACGAGCATCGGCAGAATAAAACCGAAAATCTCTTTAAGTGCCTTTTTACCTTTGAGCCTTAAATCAAAGCATACGGCAGCAAAAAGAGAGACGGCAAGGCATACGGGATGCAAAAACATCATCCCGAAGACAATAACACTTATGAAAAATGTCACATTCACCCAAGGGTGATAATTTTTAAATCCCGTAGCCATAAGCACAAATCCGTTTCATGTATCTCAAGGATTATTCCTTGTTTTCTTGTTTTTTAGCGTACCGTTTTGCCCTGTTTTCTTCAAGCTTCTTCTGATGCTTCGGTTCTTTAAGACCTGCAGCTTCCAATGCCCAGGGCCATGGGCCGAAATAACCCTTGATTTTCATAACGTCGAAGTCCGAAAAATCCGATTTCTTCGGAAGTCGGTTTTCTCTTTCGGCAACTTTCTTGAGCCGGTCAAGATAATATTCACGTGTCAGAATTTTTTCATCAGGCATTGTTTGTTCCTCCGTACAATAAAAAATCGCCTTCATCTTTTGATGAAAGCGAACGGAAATATAGGCGCACTTGCAGAAAGATACACCAAAAAAACCGCACTTTTCATAACCCAAAAGTGTTTCAATTAAAGACAAACGAGGCAGGTTTTCCGACTTTTACGGTAATGGTAGTTGCGACGGATTTGCACCGAACTTTCCGCTGCTTCTCGTTTACGTTATTCATTTTTTCAGATTTTATCATATCAGTTTTGTTTTGTCAACTTTACGCGATGCGCCTCACCCTCTTAGGGTTCAAGTCCCAAACAAAAAAAGACATCCCAACGCCTAAAGGTGTCAGAATGTCTTTGGTGCAGAAGAAGGGACACGCCTGCAATGCAGGCTGCGTCCTCGTCGGCCGTTGCTTTGCAACAGCACCGCCTCAGACTTCGGAGCTAAAAACAGTTCACTGAACTGTTTTCTTAACGCTCCTCACCCTCTTAGGGTTCAAGTCCCAAACAAAAAAGACATCCCAACACCTAAAGGTGTCAGAATGTCTTTGGTGCAGAAGAAGGGACTTGAACCCTCACGAATTTGCATTCACTAGAACCTGAATCTAGCGCGTCTGCCGATTCCGCCACTTCTGCGAATAGCGCCGCAAATTTTACACGGTGGGCGACCGAGGCGGAGCTTGATTTCATTCAGTTAAAAACTTACTTTCAGCTTGATCCGCAAGGAAAATTATATCATATAACTAAAAAATGTCAAGCAAAACTATTCGACAAAAGGGACGGTTGCCCGTCCCTTTTAAAATTAATATTCTTTGCAGATTATTCTGCCTTGTCCTTTTTTGCCGAATCTCTGAAAACAAAGTATTTCTGATATAAAAATTCAAGAATAAAGTTGCTTGCCATAACAAGTGCTTCGATCAGGTAATGATTCCAGCCTGCGTTGTCCGCAACGTCGCCGAGCCAACCCGAAACAGGAGTGAAAACAAGGTAGAAAACAAGAACCTTGAGCATCGCGATCGGCACATTGCTTGCGGACTGGAATGTGAACTTACGGTTGAGCGTAAAGTTCCATATAACGGAAAGAGCAAGGGACGGAATATGGCACATCCAATAGGAAAGCTCCTTCATTCCGAGAAGGGGAGGCAACTCCTGAAGTGCTGTGAAAGATAAAACCTGAATTATGCCTGCCGAAAACGAGAAAAGTGCAAATTTGATTGCCTGAATAATGCTTTCCTTAGATTTACTTGTTGTTTTCATAATAATTCTTCCTTTTCTTCTTTCTTAAACTGACGGAATAGCTGACGGCCTCGTACAATGCGACAGCAGAAATGCAGAAACAGCAGAGGATCGCTGACCAACCGAGAGTGATTGTGCCGAACTTGAAAATGTCAACGGCAATTTCCGAAGCAACGAAGTATAATGCAACCTCAACCGAAAGCAGAGACATAAAGTGAAGCCCTTTGATTTTGCCGGAGCCGAGCAATGCCGCGTCGATCGATATAAAAATCGCGGCAACGATGAACAGCGGTAAACCGACCTGATAAAACCAGGAGGTTTCAATTCTCTTGCCGACAAGGAAAGCGACATAAGCTAGTATAGAGAACAGACAGATCAGAGCAGAAACCGGAGCGGGAGTGATACGCAATGCGGGGAAAACCGTGACAATCCAGCCGACGATGACCGTTGCCACAACGTAGGTGCTCCAGCCGTCGCTGTGATGGAAAATCATATCAAGCGCAATGGACAGGGTAGCAGGAAAAACCATAAGCGCGGTCATAATCGCCGCATAGCTTTTGCCTCCGTCCGAAGGACCCTTGAAAAACTTGAATTTTTTGCTTTCTGCAGGAACGGGGTCCGGCGAAATTATCGAACCGCAACAGCTGCAGAACTTCGAGTTGTCGGGAATAGACTGTTTGCAATAGGGGCAAAACATAAAAAAACACCACCCTTTCATTAGTTCTATTATACATACCGAGCAGATAAAAAGTCAACATTAAAACCGCCTGCACAAAAGATTTAAAAATATCTTAACTTTTATTTAAAATAATATTGACATTTCGGAATAGATTTGATAAAATAACTAGGCTGTTAGCGACAACAAGGGCCATTAGCTCAGTTGGTTAGAGCAACCGGCTCATAACCGGTTGGTCCGGGGTTCGAGTCCCTGATGGCCCACCAATCAAATATAGGGGTATAGCTCAGTTGGTAGAGCAGCGGTCTCCAAAACCGCGTGCCGAGGGTTCGAGCCCTTCTGCCCCTGCCAAAGAAAAGTCCGAAAAACCTTGATTTTACAAGGGTTTCGGGCTTTTTTCATACCTAAAATCAATTTTGCTAAAATCGCAATTTACCGTAAAATATCGTACATTTTCGAGTGCTATGTGCCCCCCGATGTGCCCCCCGATGTGCCCCCCGCTATGTGCCACTATCCCTTATATTATAAGGGTGTTTAAACATATCGATAATTTTAAATATCTACTTTTTTATAGTGTTTTTTACCGCGTGCCGTATTTTTAGTGTATTCATCAATCATTTTCTGTTGATAAATGATTGATGATATAT
>JAGAKF010000055.1 GCA_017625835.1 Clostridia bacterium | reverse complement strand
CGTTTGGGGTTGCACCGTTTTCTTGTTTATCATGCTACAATGCGGTATTCTTGTGGATTCTTCCTTGCCTCTTCCATCATAGCAATAACTTCTTCCTCTGTCGGAATACAAATCATTCCTATAGCTGTAAAATAAATATCCACCTTCACAAAACAGTGACCGCTTGATTTGTCATTGTTATGAACCTCAATACGTTCTATAAGTGAATTGACAAGTGTCGGTGTTAGTTCCTGTATATCCGTCATCTCTCTGAAAGTGCGAAGAAGCAACCTTAAATCAACAGATTTCTGCTCAGCAGACTTCAATGTTTCCTGGCCTTCCGAAACAGTTACGGCAAGTTCTTTTTGTTCTCGTTCATATTTTGACATAAGCTTCCTGTATCTGTCATCATCTATCCTGCCAAGAGCATTGTCTTCGTAAACCTTTTCAATAAGGCGGTCTAACTCCTTTATTCGGATTTCACCGTCAGCAACAGTCTTTTTCAGCTTTTCGTATTCTGCTTTTCTCATAGCATCGTTCTGCTTTGCAGTCATATACAAAAAGACCTTTTCGTTGTAACGAATGAATTCTGCTAAGTTTCGTATAGCTTCAAGTACAATTTTCTCAAGAACAATATTGCGTATATAATGAATTTTGCAAGTACCGCTTCTGCCGTCCTTGTAGTTTGCACATCTGAAAAACTCCTGATTCTTATTCAGACTTTTTGCTGCACAGAAGTGTAATTTCGCACCGCAATCATAGCAATAAACCAATCCCGAGAATAAACTCAATTTACCCGTTGCTGTGTTTCTTCTGCGGTTTTCACGGAGTTCCTGAACCCTTAACCACTTTTCTTCACTAATGATAGGTTCTTGCATATCAGGTATTATCTGATAATCCTCTTTTGCGTTATAGATTTTCTTATGAACCTTATAGCTGACAGTAGTGGTTTTAAAGTTTACTGCACAACCCGTGTACTGTCTGTTCTCAAGAATGTGAACAACAGTAGCTTGGTCCCATCTGTAAGGATTAGCAGGTACAGGGTTTGAATGCTTTCTGCCTACAGATTCATAATATGCTGACGGTAGTAATATTTTTTCCGCTTCTAATATACGAGCGATTTGCAGAGGACCTCGTCCTGCAAGACACAAATCATATATTTTTCGTACAACCTCTGCAGCAGGTTCATCAATAAGCCATTTTTCTTTATCTGTTGCATCTTTTACATAACCAAAAGGCACGGTAGAAGAGACTCGTTTACCGTTGTTAGCCTTTGATTGCCATACTGCACGGATTTTCTTTGAGGTTTGTGCGGCATACCATTCATTAAAGATGTTATAGAACGGCAACATCTCCATACCGTCACCCGTGGAGCTGTTTACATTTTCCTGAATGGAAATGAAAGTTACACCAAGGGACGGATATACAATTTGAGTTAATCTGCCTGCTTCGACCTGCTCACGACCAAAACGAGACAGGTCTTTAACTATAATTCTGCAAATCTTACCTTCTTCTACCATCTGTTGCATTTGGTTAAATCCGCTTCTGTCAAAGCTTGTACCTGAAATACCGTCATCAATGAAAAACATTGTATTTTTGTATCCGTGTTTTTTACAGTAGTCAAGCAAAATCTGTTTCTGATTTGATATACTGTTTGACTCATCTTCTCTGCCGTTCTTCTTTTTGGATTTATCATCTTTTATATCTTCAACTGAAAGACGGCAGTAAAGAGCCGTAATTAATTCATCGTTTATTGTTTGTCCTGAAATATTTGTTGCAGTTGTCATTAAATATTCTCCTTTCCGACAACCGGACATTGCAAGGATATTCACATTTTACAATGTCCGATTGTCTTTTTTCAAATGTGTGATATTACAATAATTTTTCAGTTAAAATCAGTTCTTTGAACTGTTCAAAGATACACTGCCTGCCCTTGGGATTGAAATGAGTTGAAACCTCATAGGTTGTACCACCGATTTTCATTCGGAAGGTATCTTCACCAAAGCGACGTGTTTTACTACGGTCAACAACTGCTTCATCACTACGAGATGCCATAATATCAGAAAGGCTTGTAAGCTCATTTTCATCAATAGGCTCAGGCGGTACAACAAATATGCTTTTGTTATCGGGAAATATTTCTTTCAATCATCTCACCTCGCATCCTTGTTTCTCTGACGCTGAAGATATTTGTGGTAATATTCCAAAGCCTTTAAGATATGCTCTTCTTTCTGCTGTTTGGTGTAATTTTTACCGAAGAACTTGTTTATACGTTCTTCAGGAATTTTTATAGCCTCAGCCTGATTAGGCTTTGGTGCAGTTAAAATTGCTAACACCGTATCAGCATTAAGATGATTCTGCTCCGAGAGCTTTCGCAATTTCTGAGCCTGTGCGAGTGAAGGTGTAACCTCATCACTCTCATAGGTTTCAAAAATCATCATCTGTTCTTCGGGAGTAAGATATGAAATTTCAACTGCAGGTCGCATTGCAATTCTCCCTTCATCCACAAGGTTAAGAAGTGATTTTTCAAGGTTAGTCAGGCGGATATACCTTTTGATTTGAGTGGCACTGTCTTCGCTGTCCTGTGAGATTTTTTCAGCTGAGCTCAACTTTGGACCCACCGGGTCCGAAGTTAAATCAGTTCGTTTGCCCTGCTTTTTAAGAGCATCCATTTTCATCTTGTAAGCGTATGCCTTCTCACTTGGTAGAATATGCTCACGGTGCAGGTTACTGTCAACGAGAATAATATCTGCTTCTTCCTTACTGATAGACAGAACTACCACCGGAACCTCCGTCATTTCAAGCCTTGTTGCTGCAAGGTATCTTCTGTGTCCTGAAACAATTTCGTACACATCACCCTTATCATCTTTTCGTACCATAAGGGGCTGTATAATGCCGTTCTCACGGATACTGTCCTCCAACGGCTTCATATCTTCCTCTCGGCACTTGTACGGATTTTTGAAATTCGGTACAATTTTGTTTATATCCATACTTACAATTTCTGTAGTCTGAGGCTTTACTGCCTCTGTTTCTTCTGCTTTCTCAAACAGGGTGTTAATAAAATTATCTTCTTTATTCATATAATTACCTCTCTTTTTTGATTTCTATATTTTTGTTTGGTTTCTCTTTTCGGACAGATTTCAGCACATCCGATATAAATGCTTTTACTTTTTCAGGCATCAGCCTCAATGCCTCAAGATACGGTGCGCAGACCTGCTCAAGTTCATGAAGCCTTGCACTCAGTCTGTTTATACTGCCTTGCAGCTCCCAATTTCTTTTTCGGAGTCTTTCATTTTCACCCTCAAGGTCAAATATCTTACTCCTTGCTGCAACGGACTGTTTTGCCATATTACTCAGGTCATTGAAATCTTCACTTGAAATTGTGACTTTGCCCGTAAGCGTTTTCTTGCCCATACCGTCAATCTCATGGAAGGTTTTATTAACGGTCTGAATAGTGTCATAACGGATCTCTTCCTTTTCAACCTGACTTTTGATTTCTTCAAGGCGTTTCTTGTCCTGCTGAATCTCATATTGAAGACAAGATAAGTGTTCAGCCGTACTGCCTTTTTCACCACGGATGAAAT
>JAGAKF010000054.1 GCA_017625835.1 Clostridia bacterium | reverse complement strand
TCACTTAATTGATTATTTGAACTTTCTTTTACGAGCAGCCTCAGACTTCTTCTTACGCTTAACTGACGGCTTCTCATAGTGTTCTCTTTTACGAACTTCCTGAATAACGCCGTCTCTTGAAGTCTGTCTCTTAAATCTTCTAAGAGCGTTATCTAAAGATTCGCCTTCTTTAACTTTTACCTGACTCATTGTATTCCCTCCCTCCGCTACTTGCAGGGGTAATTTTTAATATACACCTTATTCTAACACACGATTTTCTGTATGTCAATAATAAATTTTTAAGATTACCGATTTTTCTGCAACGAAGGGAACGACTTATCTTACAACGATGTTTACAAGTCTGCCCTTTACGTAAAGCTCCTTGACAATCTGCTTGCCTTCGATTGCTTTTGCAACGTTTTCGTCCTGCTTTGCAAGAGCGATTGCATCTGCAGCTTCTATTTCAGCAGGAATCATAAGCTTTGCACGAACCTTACCGTTGATCTGAGCAACGATTTCGATCTCGTCGTCAACACACTTTGCTTCGTCGAAGTCTACCCAATTGCCGTTAGCGAGCATACCGCCGAAGCCCTGCTCTGACCAAATTTCTTCCGTAACGTGAGGTGCAAACGGGTTAAGGAGAGTTACGAATGTCTTAAGCTCTGCCTTGTTGATTGCGCCCTTGTCGTAGATTTTATTGAGAAGTGTCATCAAAGCAGCGATTGCTGTGTTGAACTTCATATTTTCGATGTCTTCAGTAACCTTCTTGATTGTCTTGTGGAATGAAGACTCAAGATCATTTGAATACTCATCGCCGTCGGTGAGGATATCCTGGAGGCCCCATGTTCTGTCGATAAATCTCTTACAACCCTTAACGGATGATGCAGACCACGGAGCAGCCTTTTCATAGTCACCCATAAAGAGAACGTATGCACGAAGAACGTCTGCACCGAATTCGTCAACAACTTCGTTCGGGTCAACAACGTTACCCTTTGACTTACTCATCTTGTCGCCGTCAGGACCGAGGATAAGACCCTGAGCAGTACGCTTTGCATAAGGCTCATCGTTCGGGACAACGCCAAGATCGTAGAGGAACTTGTGCCAGAAACGAGAGTAAATCATATGACGTGTAACGTGCTCCATACCGCCGTTGTACCAGTCAACCTGACCCCAGTACTTAAGCTTTTCGCTGTCTGCAAGAGCTTCGTTGTTCTTCGGATCGATGTAACGAAGGAAGTACCATGATGAACCTGCCCACTGAGGCATTGTATCTGTTTCACGCTTTGCGTCTGCGCCACACTTCGGGCACTTGCAGTTAACGTATGATTCAATCTTTGCAAGCGGGCTTTCACCGTCTGAACCCGGCTCAAAGTTTTCAACCTTCGGGAGTCTGAGGGGAAGCTCCTCGTAAGGAACAGCTACCATTCCGCACTTTTCACAGTGAACAATAGGAATCGGTTCGCCCCAGTAACGCTGTCTGTTGAATGCCCAGTCCTTCATCTTGTACTGAACACCCTTTTCGCCGATACCGTTCTTCTGAAGGTAATCAGCCATTGTGTCGATAGCTTCGCGCTTTGAAGTAATGCCGTTGAGGAACTCTGAGTTAACGAGCTCGCCCTCGCCTGCATAAGCAGCCTCTTCGATGTTACCGCCCTTGATAACTTCGATGATATCAATGCCGAATTTCTTTGCGAAGTCATAGTCACGGTCGTCGTGTGCAGGAACAGCCATAATAGCGCCTGTACCGTAACCCATCATAACGTAGTCAGATATGTAAATCGGGATTTCCTTACCGTTTACGGGATTGATTGCAGAAATACCGTCGATTTTTACACCTGTCTTATCTTTTACAAGCTGAGTTCTTTCGAACTCTGTCTTCTTTGCGCACTCTTTTCTGTATGCTTCGATGTCTGCCATATTTGCAATTCTTTCAGCATACTTGTCAATCATCGGATGCTCGGGAGCCATAACCATAAATGTTACGCCGAAGAGAGTATCGGGACGGGTTGTATAAACCTTAAGCTTTTCGTTGTCCGAACCCTTAACTTCGAAATCAACAAAAGCACCTGTTGACTTGCCGATCCAGTTCTGCTGCTGAAGCTTTACATTGGGAAGGTAATCAACCTTTTCAAGTCCTTCAAGAAGCTTGTCAGCATACTCTGTAATACGAAGGTACCAAACGTCCTTTGACTTCTGCACGATGTCTGAATGGCAGATATCGCACTTACCGCCCTGTGAGTCCTCGTTTGAAAGAACAACCTTACAAGACGGGCAGTAGTTAACGAGAGTCTTGTCTCTGAAAGCAAGACCGTTTTCAAACATCTTGAGGAAAATCCACTGTGTCCACTTGTAGTAATCTTCCTGAGTAGTATCAACAACTCTTGTCCAGTCGAAAGAGAAGCCGACTCTTCTGAGCTGTGAAGAGAACTTTTCGATGTTCATATCCGTAACTTTACGGGGATGAATGCCTGTTTTGATAGCGTAGTTTTCAGTCGGAAGACCGTAAGCGTCAAAACCGATCGGGAACAAAACATTGTAGCCCTGCATTCTTCTTTTTCTTGACACAACTTCAAGACCTGAATAAGCCTTGATGTGGCCAACGTGCATACCTGCACCGCTGGGATACGGGAATTCAACGAGGGCATAGAACTTCGGCTTGTCCGAAAAATCTACCGCATTGAAGACACCCTCGGCCTCCCATTTATCCTGCCATTTTTTCTCTGTTGATTTAAAATCATAACCCATTTCAATATTCCTCCGAGTTAACGCAGCGCCATGCTGCTTGAAATTTATACAAATTCACGGGCGGATAATATCCGCCCCTACGAATTATTTTCGTAAAATCAATCCGGTGTCACAATGTCGGAAATATCGACCTTTGCGGCATCGCCCCAAAGCCTTTCGAGGTTGTAATACTCTCTTGACTGAGGGTCAAAAACATGAACGAGAACGCTGCCGAAATCAAGAAGAATCCATCCCGTTGCTCTGCCTTCAACGTGGTCAGGCTCAACACCGAGCTTCTTCATTTCTTCGTCGATCTCATCTGCAAGTGAGCGTACGTGTGTGTTTGACGTACCGCTTGCAATAATAAAATAATCCGAAACAATCGTAAGCTCCTTTGTCTCGATGAGCTCGATATCGATTGCCTTTTTATTGTCGAGAATCTTAACAATACTTTTTGCTGTTTCAAGTGATGTCATATCTGTTTCCTCCTTGCTTTTTCATTACTGACTCGTTGTAAAGATCGAGACTGTCGGGATGAATGACGCTGCCTCTTCTTACAAGGTCAGGTATACCAAACTCGAGCGCGTAAAGCACAGCTTCGTCCATTGACTCGTCGCAAAGCTTTCGCATAACGTCAACGTCCTTATAATTGCGCTCAGCCGATATGTAATCTGCAAGATAAACTATTTTTTCAAGCAGAGTCATTTTCGCCCTGCCTGTTGTATGGTACCTGACGGCTTTATAAAGCTCTTTGTCGTCAATTCCCATAACATTTTTTATGTATGCCGCTCCTGCGATCGCGTGCCAGAGTTTTTTGTTGGCACGTTCTTCGGGCAGAAGCTCGATCCCTGCCTCAGTTATAACCCCCAGCTGCTCCTCGGGCGAGGAATTTTTCATAACGTCGTGCAAAAGGCCTGCCGTGTATGCTTTGTCAGCATCTCCGCCGTATTTTTCAGCAAGGTATTTTGCGCTTTCAGCAACATTAAGGCTGTGTTGAAACCGCCTTAACTCCAGCTTCGACCTTATGAGTTCAATGATTCTTTCATCAGTCCAGCCGTTCAAAGGTATAACTCCTTTTCTTTTATATATTTCAGCACCTTTTCGTCAACAAGACCCTCAACACACTCTCCGTTGCGGACAGCATTGCGAACCTGAGTTGAGCTCAGCTCAATCGGGTCGAATTCACAGGTGATGAATCTTCCTTTATTTTCAGGAAAATGTTCTTCAACATAGTCCTGCAGTTCTTCTTCGTTTATATCGTTGCTTCTGGTCACGGCGCAGATTTTTACGTGAGACAAAATCACATCAGGATTGCGCCACGTGTGGAACGACAAAAGCATATCTGAGCCGAGAAGAAAAATCAGCTCGTCGTCGGGATAAATCCCGTGAAGGAGAGTTACCGTTTCGTAGGTGTAACTCTTACCTCCACGAGCAATTTCCATATCGCTTACCTCAACGCCGTCATCCTCTTCAAAAAGGATGTTAAGCATATTCAGTCTGTCCTGTGCCGACGAAGTATCTGCACGGTCTTTATGCGGCGGCGTCGCGGTCGGAATCACAATCAGCTTATCGAGGGAAAGACGCTCTTTCAGCTCGTCAGCATATTTTTTATGCCCTGCGTGCGGCGGATCAAAAGTCCCACCGTAAATTCCGATACGCATTATCTTATATTGATTTTCTTCTTCATAAGGTAATGTGTTACGAAGAAGAAAACAACGCTTACGATAACAAGGAAAATCGGCACTGCAATATCGATGTGTGCAACAGCAAGTCTCGCATCGTCACCCATTGCAAAAGCAAGCTTTTCGGTTGAGAAATTGTAATTGAAACCGAAATAAATTTCCTCTGAAATAAGGTTTGAAAGCTTTACTACAACAAAACCGATTACAGCCATAAACAACATTGAGAAAAGTGAATAGTGCTTCTGGAACGGTCTTGTGTTTGAAATTGTGATTGCGAGGAAAGCAATCATTGTGAAAGCTACAACCATAAAGAAGAACTCGAAAATTGTAGCGATAACCGAAACGATTACCACCGAAATGCTAAGACCTTCTTCGGTCATCGCGAGCACTGAGTCGATAAGCCCGAGTGCCGTTTCACCCATAGCCTCACCTGCTGCCCACAAAGCGATTCTTGCCGCAATCAGGAAGCAGATAAAAGCTGCGATATACCAGAATGTAGAAACGATAGTCTTTGAAAGCATAACGGAAACACTTTTTACGGGGAGAGTAAATGTAAGGTAACCCTGCTCGCCGTAAAGAGTCTTCTGGAAGTTGGACATTACGACAACTGCCGTAAGAATAAAATTAACAAATGCGGTGAGGCAGAGCACAATGTAGCTGAGCATTTCACCGATTGAATCCATTTCATTTCCGCTGAAGTGGACAGAACCCACCAGGTAAAGTGCAACGACAGCAAAAACTCCGTAAACCACGCCCATGAATCGACCGGTTGCGATAAAATCGTGTTTAAGAAGCTTACCAAACATTGCTGAACACCTCCCTGAAGAGATTCTCTACGGTATTTCCGTTTGCTCTGATTTTTTCAACATCAGTGTTAACGGCAAGAGTACCGCCCTTGACCATGAGAACACGGTCAAGGATTCGCTCTATATCATAAATAAGATGAGTTGAAAGAAGAATTGTTGAATTCTCTGCGTGGTTTTTAAGAATTGTTTCAAGGATAAAATCTCTTGCAACAACGTCAACACCGCCAAGAGGTTCGTCAAGAATGTAAAGGTCTGCCTTACGGCACATTACAAGGATAAGATGAAGCTTTTCCTGCTGACCTTTTGACATTGTCTTGAGCTTCTGCTTCATATCAAGCTCAAAAGTCTGTGCCATCGCGATTGCCTTTTCCTTATCAAAGTTCTTATAGAAATCGGCAATATAATTGATAGCCTGCTTCGGTGTCATCCACGGCGGAAGATAGTTCTTCTCCGGAAGGTATGCAACAACCTTCTTGGACTCCACGCCGGGAGCCTGACCGTTGACAAGGATTTCACCTTCGTAATCGTTGATAAGACCAACGATTGATTTAATCATTGATGATTTACCACAGCCGTTCGGGCCAAGAAGGCCGACTATCTGACCCTGGGGAACATCAAAGGAAACTCCTTTGAGAACCTCTTTAGAGCCATAACTTTTTCTGAGGTTTCTGATTTGCAATAAAGGCTGTGCCATTATTTTCTCCTCCAATTAATCTTCTGACATTCTTGCTTCCTTAATCATATCGTCAGTGATTTTTGATTCACCGTGTTTAACGAAAACAAGGAAGCATATTGCAAGCGCAAACATTATCGGGCTGTAATAGAACAGCGACATATAAGTTCCCGCAAACATTCTGATAAAACCATATACGATCGGAGCTGCGATCTGAGCTGAGAATGTTGCTGTGTAATAGTAACCCGTAAATGTACCAACCTTAGCAACACCGCCGATGTCGAGAACAAGCGGAAGTGTATTAACTGTGATGAACATATTCGCTGCACCACCAAGGATGAGAACGGGGTAAATAAGAACGCGGAGAATCTTTGTAATATCTGAAACTGCATCAGAAATAGCTTTCAAAGATGAACCGAATTCTGCATTTTCAAGAGCAAGAATATCTTCTGCCACAGCGATAACTGCATTCTCTGTCGGTTCGCCCGCATTTTCAGCAAAGTACTTGTCGAATTCTGCATAATATTCTGCACCTTCAACAGCCTTGCCCTGCTTATACTCAATATAAGTATCCATTGTGATAACTTCAGCCTCTGAAAGCTCTCTGCCTTCTTCTTTAGCAAGGTCGCTGATTTCAGAGTTGTAGTTGTTAACCTGGTCATTAACTGCAATGTAAGCATTGTTTACTTCAACGTAGTTACCGATTGAAAGATCCTTACCGCCAAGCATTACAAGGAACACTGCAAAGAATACGATAAATGCTGAAAGGAAAACTGAGATACCTGCAAGGATAGTCTTCTTTCTGCCGAACTTCTTGCCGAACTTACCTGCAGGAAGAGCTGCAACACCTGAGCAAACTGCAAAGATAAGCATAATGAATGTTGCCTCGGAAGTGATCATATGAAGGATTTCCTGAGCAAACAATGAGAAGAATGTTGTGATAGCGTTTGTACCGCAGAAGAGGAAGAAGAGGCAACCGAGCATAAAGATGAGGCTCTTTCTTTCGCCCTTCGAAAGCTTTTCAGCTTTAAGAGCAGCCTTGTGAGCCTTTGCAGCTTCTTTTTCAGCCTTTCTCTTTGCCTTTGCATCTGCGTACTCGTTCAATTCACCCTTGAGTTTGAT
Organism: Clostridia bacterium; assembly: GCA_017625835.1. Taxonomy (GTDB): domain Bacteria; phylum Bacillota; class Clostridia; order Oscillospirales; family Acutalibacteraceae; genus CAG-488. The sequence goes on along the minus strand of JAGAKF010000054.1, from coordinate 4,693 downwards.
GCTTGTGTCCTCTTCCTTAACAAAGAAGAGAAGAACGAGCATACCGACAATCATAACGATTGAACCGATAACGAAAACATACGGGAATGAAAGAGTTTCGTTTGCTTTGATCTCTGCCTTTGTGTAACCTGCAAAGAGTGTGCAGAGTGCGATACCAAGTGTACCTGCAACCATACCTACTGCTGAACCGATACCACCCATAAGATTGATAACAGCGTTACCCTCCGAACGAAGGTGCGGCGGTGTAAGGTCGGGCATAAGCGCAACAACGGGAGCGCGCCACAACGACATTGAGAAAACGAACAGAATAACCACTAACATTGTGAGGGGAAGTCTTGCTTCACCCTGAACATTGAGGGCTACAATCGGAATAAGTGTAAACAGAATTGCCGAAATCGGGGCGCAGGACACGATGAACGGACGGCGCTTACCGAGCTTTGAGTGACAGTTGTCTGAAAGTTTGCCGAATGTAGGCTGGAAGATAACACCGAAGATGTTATCGAAAGTCATAATTATACCGATGAACAAAGGAACAAGCGTGAAGCCACCGTTGAGAGCAACTGTGCTTTCGCCCTGTGCCTCTGCGAACTTGCCGAGCCACGGAATTGCTTTACCTAAAGCCTCACTCCAACGAGCGATCATTTCACTTTCGGAAAGAATCTTGTTAAGAATCTTTGTGATGTACGGGTCGTAGATCGCCCACGCAATTGATGTTGCAAGGAAGCCGAAACCCGTCAATATGGTTTTAGGGTAATTAAGCTTTGTCTTTGCATCTTTCTGTGCCATAAAAACATTCCTTTCAAAACTATTTGCAAAATTGCAATACAGTTGATTTAAACTCCGACAAACGGGATTTACTGCCGATAACGAACAAAGCCCCATTTAATCGTACAGTTACAGTCATTATAACACTTTTACAAGAGTTTGCAAATCTTTTTGATATTATTTTTCGTAAAAAATGAAAAATATTTTCTTCTGAACGAATCTTTTTGCCGTAATAAATAATCTCACCGAAATTTTAATCGGATATAGAATAAATGGAAAAATTTTGTGAACAAAAAAACAGAGCGGGTACCCGCCCTGAAAGGAAAGAAAAAGCCGTCGGAGTTTCCCCCGACGGCCGAAAAATTCAGTTTACATTATACCTCAAATTCAAATGAAGCAAATGTTGCGTTGTTTCTGTCGTAGATAACCCATGTCTCGCAAAGACCAACCATGCTGAGAACGCTGTTGTTACCAACGCCAACTTCGAGGATACCATAGATATCTGCGTGACCGCTGATCTGAATGTCACCTTCGAAGTCCATACCAGCTGCTACTTCTGCGAGGTAGTCAACCGGAACTGCATATGTTGACTGGAATACCGGATTACCGTTTTCATCAACGAAACGAGCTGTAGCTTCAACCCAAGCACCGAGACCACCGTAAACTTCTACGTCAACGATTGTGTATCCGAAGAGGCCGAGACCGATGCCAAGACCAAGCTTGATTTCGAACTCACCGTAGATATCAACTACACGGTCGATAACCTTAGTGTCGTTAACCTTGCTGAACTTGTTGTTGATGATTGAAACACCGTGGAACTCTTCTGAAACAACTGTGATTGTCATTCTGCCGTTAACACCGATGTTAAGCATAATGTCAAAGTTGAATGTAAGAGGAGTTGTACCGAGAGGAACAACTACTGTGAAGAGCTTGATTGCTGATGAGTCAAACTCGCTGAGGATGTACTTGTTAACAAGGTCGTTGAATACCTTGCCAGCTTCGAGCTTCTCGCCCTCAGTCTTAACTTCCTCACCAAACTCCTTGTAGTAAGAACCTGCGATTGTTGTTTTGTCAACGAGGTCATACTCTGCGTTGAGGTAAACTTCGTTGAAGCTGAGTGTCTTGATGTTTACGTCAGCCTTAGCATCGATTGAAAGGTTTGTAAGAGAGTAATCCTTAGTAACTCTTACGCCGTCAACCGGTGATGTAGCGATTGAGAAATCAAGACCTGTCTTTGTAGCTTCAGCATCGATATCGAAATCACCGATTGAGAAGCTGATGTTGCCGATAGTGAGAAGGATACCGTGGATGATGTTGTCGATCTCAGCTGCTGAGAGGCCTTCTGTATCGAACAAACCTTCGCTGATAACTTCACCGTTACCGTCCATAATCATTGCTGTTCCGAAGTTAACGTCTGTTGAACCTTCGAAATCAACCTTCTCGATAACTTCGTCGATTGCAACGTCAGAAGCTGTAACAACTTTCTGTCCGTCAACAACCTCTACTGCTTCTGCTTTGAAAGCTGCATCGTCAGTAACGAAAACGTCACCTTCAACGATGTCTGAAGCTGCATCGAGAACGATTGCCTCACCTGCTACTTCGTATTCGTCAACTGACTTAACACCTTCAACGAGTTCGAAATCGTCGTAAGATTCGTCAGGAACAAAACGAAGGCTAGCTGCGAGAGCGATTGCTGCTGTGATGTCATTAACAGTCATAGCATCTGTGCTAACAGTACCGTCTGCTTCAACAGGGATAATGTCGTTAGCAACTGCGATAGAAACCTTTTCGATATTCTCGAAATCTGCTGCGTTAGCAATTTCTACTTCTTCGTCAGCCTCAAGGCCTGCTGCGTTAACAAGAACTGTTGCAACAAACTCTGTGTCTGCGAAAGCAAGTACATCGATTACGTCGTAGTCAACGAGAACGTCATATTGTGCCGCTGCAGCTACAGCGTCATAATACTCGTTATCCGGAGTAACACCGTAGAGAGTCTCTTCAGTTTCCGGAACAGCGTAACCAAATGCCACACCAACGTCTGTCAAGAAATCACCGATTTCCATGTTGTCTTCGCCCGGCCATGAGAAGCCCGGGAAAAGAGTTGTCATGATTGTCATGATGATTGACAAGATGATTGAAATGATTTTTGTGCCCATAACAATTCCTCCTAATAATATTTGAGGTCGGTTTCCAACCGTCCAAAAAGTGGTATAACGTTAGTACCGCTTTTAGGTTAAGTTGCCCGTAAGCAACACCTCAGGAAACACTTTCCTCATATCGAATTATATTATAATTGCCGTTATTTTGCAAGTAATTTTTCAAGGTTTTTAATCAATTTTGGCTATTTTTATCATTTTGCACAACATATAGTGTCTAAAGTGTTGGCAAAAACTATGCCGTTTGTGCAACTTGACAAAAAAACGAGCCATTTTGTTCGTCGATATACAGATTTGCAATTATGTATAAACTGAATATCGTTATGAATAATACAACTTGTTAATTTTTTGTCACTTGATTTAAGCTTTCTCTCTTCCAGTATATGCAAAAAACGGCAGCCGTTTTACCGACTGCCGTTAATTTTATTGAGTTTCGATTATTCCTCTGTGCCGTAGATCTTTGCAAGTCTCTCAAGGTGAGCATAGCGATCCTTAGCGCCTGCCTCAGCCTTAGCGAAGAGTTCTTCAGCTCTTTCGGGGAATGAACGTGTAAGTGATGCATAACGAGCTTCGTTAAGAAGGAATGCACGGTAGCCCTCTGTTGCAGGAGCCTTTGAATCCAGTGTGAACGGGTTCTTGCCTTCTGCCTTGAGTGCCGGGTTGTAACGGAACATATTCCAGTAACCGCAGTCAACAGCCTTCTTCATTTCAGCCTGGCAGTTGATCATACCGCCCTTGATTGAGTGCATTTCACAAGGAGCGTAACCGATGATGATTGACGGTCCCGGATATGCTTCAGCTTCCATGATTGCCTTGAGTGTCTGGTTCATGTCAGCACCCATAGCGATCTGTGCAACGTAAACGTAGCCGTATGACATTGCGATCTCTGCAAGGCTCTTCTTAGCGATTGCCTTACCTGCTGCTGCGAACTGAGCAACCTGACCTACCTGAGAAGCCTTTGAAGCCTGTCCGCCTGTATTTGAGTAAACTTCTGTATCGAATACCATGATGTTTACATCGTCGCCTGATGCAAGAACGTGGTCAACACCGCCGAAGCCGATGTCGTATGCCCAACCGTCACCACCGAAGATCCATACAGATTTCTTTGAAAGGTATTCCTTCTGAGCGAGGATATCCTTAGCGCAATCGCAGCCGCACTTCTCGAGTTCAGCAACGAGAGCATCTGTTGCAGCGCCGTTCTTTGCGCCGTCTGCTACTGTTGCAAGGTAGCCTTCGCAAGCTGCCTTGAGTTCTGCTGAAGCCTTGTCGCTTTCTGCAACTGCCTTAACCTTTTCGATGAGGCTGTTACGGATAGCGTTCTGGCCGAGGTACATACCGTAACCGTGCTCAGCGTTATCCTCGAAGAGTGAGTTAGCCCATGCAGGACCCTGACCCTTGCTGTTTGTTGTGTACGGTGATGTAGCTGCAGGACCACCCCAGATTGATGAACAACCTGTTGCGTTAGAGATATACATTCTGTCGCCGTAGAGCTGTGTGATGAGACGAGCATAAGCTGTTTCAGCACAACCTGCGCATGAGCCGGAGAACTCAAGCAACGGCTTCTTGTACTGGCTTGAAATAACAGTCATCTTCTCTGTTGTTTCTGCCTTTTCTGTTACGTTAGCTACACAGTAGTCAAATGCTGCCTGCTGTGCATCCTGGCTCTCACGAGATACCATAACGAGTGAATTTGTCGGACAAACGCCTACGCAGACGCCGCAACCCATACAATCCATCGGTGATACTGCAAGAGTATAAGTGTAGTTTGTCTT
>JAGAKF010000053.1 GCA_017625835.1 Clostridia bacterium | reverse complement strand
TGTTTCAGAAGGACACAGCCAGACCGAAACTGCAAGCTATGATGATATAGTGAAATATGACCTTGACGGTGACGGTTATCTTGATGTTATTGATGCATACCTTCTCCACCTTTTCATAAACGGCTTTACAACTGTTGATGTATATGCAGTTGGTGATTACGATTTAAACGGCAAAGCATTTGAAGAAGCTGATATTAAAGCAATAAAGCATGCTATCGAAAATCCCGAAAAGCTTGCTACATATAAAAAATATGCTTCCGATATTAACGGTGACGGTAAGCTCGATAAAAATGATTTAACTGTACTGGATGCAAAATACGGTGAGGTAACAGGCACAGAGTGTGCAGATAATGTAAAGGTATATTACAGATGGGGTAACAAATACTCCACCTGCACAGCAACTGCTATGTGTACCCTTTGCGGTGAAAAGGTTGCAACAGAAACTGTTAATACAACAAGTGAAACACTTTCGGAATCAACCTGTACACAGGATGGAAAAGTAAAATATACTGCAACATTCCAAAATGAGCTTTTTGAAGAAAAAATAAAAACTGTTACTACCGATATGCTCCCACATAATTTAAGTGATGGCGTTTGTACGGTTTGTGGAATAATTGATGCCACCGCGATGAGTGCTGAAGACCTCAATGTAGCCGTATCTACTGCATTGGCGGCAGGACAGACCGATATTGAAGTCGGTCTTGCTCCCGATGCACCTGCCGAGATGATTACCGCCATCCGCCGTGCCATCTGCGACACCGAGGGCGTTGCCGACGGCAGCATCCATCTCACCCTCAAGGGTGTGACTTCGATTCCCGGTACTACCAACTGGGACGGTGTTGCTTTTGGCCCTCGTAATGCACAGTGGGATGAAAACAACGTAGAAATAGTATCGCATGAAGAAGTTACCCAACTGGCATCCGTCAATCTCCCCGATGTAACGGCAATTGGTGCTCAGGCGTTCTTGGACTGCTCGAATCTGACTTCCATCACCGCTCCAAAGGTGCAGTCTATAGGAGATTGGGGCTTGCAAGGCACAGCGATCACATCCATTGATATGCCTTTGCTGAAAGAGGCTAGATATTCAGCATTCTGCCGTACCGCCCTTACAGAAGTTTCTCTGCCTTCGTTAGAAACAGCGGGAGTTATTGTGTTTGGGCATTGCAAACAACTCCGGACCGTAGATTTGCCTAAACTTCAGAATCTAAGCCAGCAGCTCTTCACTCGTTGCACAAGTCTCGTTTCTGTAAATGTTCCTGCAGCGACCAGTATGGGTAATAATGTTTTCAAAGGCTGCTCTGAACTGGTTTCTATCACATTGCAGGGAGTGACTGAATTAACATATGAAGCTTTCGCAGAGTGCACGAAACTTGAAAACATCACATTCGGCTCTGTTATCACAAATGTCAATGTAAACCTGTTTGGAGGTGAAGCCCTTTCTTCGGGCATTACCCTCACGCTGCATCCCGATCAGGCAAACGCCGAGGGCGATCTGAAAGCAACGGCAGGTACAAACGTTGAGTGGGCAGGCTTCACTTGGAAAGAAGTGAAATTCTCAGCAACAGAGTAAAACAACCGAAACTAAATTAAAAGAGCCTGCGCAGCCCTTTGTACGCACAGACTCAACCAAACCCAAAGGCGGTGACGGAAACCGTCAGCGGCACCTACAATGTAAGTTATGCAAACAAATGCACCCTGTGGAAATAAAATCCGCAGGGTGCATTTTTATATCAAAAAACGCTGGACTTGTGAAAGGTGTTGTGGTATATGTTTGTGTTGCAAAAAAAGGAGGTGCAACGCACATGACAACACTTGAAGATTTATATTACGGCAACATCAGTCCCCACGAAAGGTATATCAAGCGAGGGACGAGAGTGGACAAGCTCGTCAAGCTGATATGCAAAAATGAGGAAGAACTGACTGCAGGGCTTACGGAAAAGCAGAAAGAAACCTTTGAAAAATTCAAGGACTGCACAGGCGAACTGTCCTGCATCACCGAGCGCGAGGCATTCAGTTCGGGATTTATCCTCGCAACGCGCATAATGGCGGAAGTGATGCAAGGCTTGGAGGAGGTCGAGGATATATAAAGATAATAAAATAAGTATAAAAATACCCACTGGATGCGGCGGTTATTCACGAAACCTCGCCACAACATCCGGTGGGTAATTTTTTAATTTGCCTTTGTAGCCGTTTGTTTTATCTGAAACGGCCTACGGGTCGATAAAACTATTTCTGTTCGATTGTACGGGGCTTTTTATAAAATGGTAGTCTCGGTTTTGCATTTTCCCGATTCACTTTTGCAATTTCTTCCAAGGGAATAGCGTAAAACTTTTCTTTGATATAGGTGCCGTTCATATAACCGATAATTTTTGCCACATATTCAGCATAGGCGCCGGTCTCATCATTCTCCGCAAGGCGAATGATTTGGAAACGGTGTTTGCCGGAGGGGGTGTGAATGATCTCTCCGGCTTCGCCTTCGCCGTAAGGTGTGTAGGCATAGGTTACCGACTGCACCTTTTTCTCGCCTTTTTCTTTTACAAGCACCATATTAGTTTGCTTTAAGGTAACGCCGTCGCAGAATCCCAAAGCACACAGCTCCTTAGCAAACTTCTCAATAGCAGTCTTGCGTTTCTTTTCAATACTTTTTTCGCCGGATGCCCCTTGCTTCAAAGCAATCTCCGCATAGGTGTTTGGCTTAAAAATACCGAAGCAGTCAAAGCAAACGCCGA
>JAGAKF010000007.1 GCA_017625835.1 Clostridia bacterium | reverse complement strand
TTCTGCTTTCCACAGCAATGTATTAAGCAGTCCGTTTACATTGAGCTGGGCAAATGATACAGCTACATCAAACTACACATATAATGGCGATATCGTTGTGCTTACGTTTAAAGTTAAAGACGATGCAGAGGTTGGTGCAACTCCGATTACAGTAACTTATGAGTATAACAACTACGATATCATCGATAAGGATATGAACCGCGTTGAATTCAATGTAGAAAACGGTAGTGTAAATATTACTGATGTTCTCATTGGTGATGTAAATAACGATGGTAATGTCAATACTCTTGACCGAGTAATTCTTACGAGATACATTGCTAAATGGGCAGAATATCCTGCAGAAAGCATTAACATGGTAGCAGCCGATGTGAATTGTGACGGCAGTGTCAACACGCTTGATCGAGTAATTCTCACAAGATACATCGCTCACTGGGGTGGTTATGAATCACTTCCATATAATAATTAAATAGGAGGTTTTTATGAAAGTGAAAAAACTATTAATCAGAACGTTATCCGTAATGTTGGCTGTAGTGCTGACATTAACGGTAGCACCATTGAGTGAGTTTTTTGGTGTGGATCATAACCATAACTTGCTTGACACATCAATTGAAGCGAAAGCAGCAACAAAATCCGAAATACAGGCTGAACTATTGAGACGCTTGTATAATGGTGCAGGTGGTCGTATTACATGTGATTTTGACGGATATGTAAGCACACCAGGCAGACACGAAGGTATTGACTGTGCACTTGGATCAGGCAAAACAGTTTATGCAATAGCTGATGGTGTAGTCACATATACTGGTGGATCATATGGAATGGTAGTAATTTATAACTCAACTTATAATGTTACAATCATTTATATGCATACCAAAGGTATTAAAGTATCTACAGGTGCGACTGTAACAACTGGTCAAGCCATTGCATTAGAATCAAATACTGCTCCTACATCAATGGGTGTTCACACTCATGTTGAATTAAGAACTGGAAGAAGAACTGGCGCGGCTAAAAGTACCAATGATGCAACATTGGATAATCCCAATCCATATCCATACTATGAGCAAATTTTTTCAGGAACTATAGTTCATTCTCCTATCGGTGCTCTAGACAGTGCTTCCGCTGAAAGCGGAAAAGTTAGTGTCAGCGGTTGGGCTTTTGATAAGGACGATATTAATGCACAGCTTGATATTCATGTTTATATTGGTGGTCCTGCAGGAAGCTCCAGTGCAGAAGGTCACAGCGGTATTAAGGCAAACACAAGCAGGGCAGATGTAAATGATGTTTACGGATGCGGAAATAATCATGGTTATTCCGCAACTATTAATACAAGCAAAACAGGCTCTCAGACCGTTTATGTTTATGCGATAAATGTAGGCGGAGGAAGCAATACGCTTATTGGCTCGAAAACAGTTAATATTTCAGGTGCGTCCGTCACGCTTACAAACAATACATCTTATTCATCTCTTTTGCCTATAAAAGCATATCTTAAAGGTACAAGTAAGGTTTATCCGTACAATCGTGATTGTTCAACGTTAACCGGTGGTGAAATCTGGTCTACAGATGAATGTACAATTACTGCAATATATACAAATGGCTGGTGTGAAGTGGTTTATCCCACATCATCGGGAAACAAAACCGCATATACTCAGTTATCTAATTTTATGGGTACAAGTTTAACCCAAAAGACAGCAGGTATTAAATCTACGACCTATAGCAGGGCAGATGCATCGACAAGCATTGGTTCAGTTTCAGCAGGTGATGTTTGTTATGTTACGACTACTTCGGGAAGTTATTCGCAGGCAATTTATCCGACCAGTTCAGGTAATAAACTCGGTTGGGTGCTTTCAAGTGCGTTGAACTATACTGCACCCAGTACTGATGCGAGATTTAGTCCGTATACTCCTATCAAGGGTTATATTCTGTCAGGCGACACGCGTCAGAACGTTTATGAATCCGATCACACTACATACGCTGGTCAGCTTTTTGTGGATGATTATTGCACAATAGATGCAGTATATTCTGATGGTTGGTGCTTGGTAACTTATCCCGCGGGATCAACAACAAAACAAAAATACGCACCGCTGGGAGCATTTGTTCATGATACCGGATGTACTCCTGAAAAATATGTATCGAATGCACAGATACAGGTGTTCCCGAAAGCGGATATGAAAGCTACCGTAACATGGTATATTTCAAGTGGTGATACATTCTTTGTTTTAAGCAGAACACCGGCTGTAGCAGGTCAGATCGCTCAGGTACTTTATCCGATTGATGCACAGTATGGTGGCGGTTACAAGATTGGTTGGATTTATCAGAACCAGATACCTAGCTATACCTATACTGTATCTTACAATGCTAACGGTGGTAGCGGTGCGCCGGCATCACAGACAAAGCAATATAATGTTGATCTTGCGTTGAGCAGCACAAAGCCGACTAAGTCTGGCTATACATTTGCCGGTTGGTCAACAAGCAGTTCGGCAATATCTGTAAATTACGCTGCAGGTGCAACCTATACTAATAACGCAGCAGTTACATTATATGCTGTTTGGACTCCGAATAAGTATACAATTACTTATAATGCTAACGGTGGTAGCGGTGCTCCTGCAACACAGACAAAGACTCACGGTGTTAATTTAACCTTATCAAGCAGTAAGCCTGTTAAATCATATCAGGTTAACTTTGATGCGTGTGGCGGATATGTAGACACCGAAAGCAAATATGTTAACTACACATTTATAGGATGGAGCACATCTTCATCTGCAACATCTGCAACATATTCTGCAGGTGCAAACTTCACCTTAAATGCAAACACAACATTATATGCCGTCTGGTCAATTCCTCAAGTTGGCACTTTGCCGTTAAGTAGCAGAGAAGGATACATTTTTAAAGGATGGTATACGGCTAAAACCGGAGGAACCAAGGTAGAAGCTTCTACAGTATTAACAGGTTCTTCAACCACACTTTATGCACAGTGGACCGCTGAAACCTATACTATTTCTTACGATGCTAACGGTGGTAGTGGTGCGCCGTCAAGTCAGACTAAAACTTATGGTCAGACAATAACCTTGAGCACAACAAAACCGACACGCTCGGGCTGTACATTCCTTGGTTGGTCAACAGACAGCACGGCTACCAGTCCGACATATTCGGCAGGTGAAAGTTTTACGGAGAATGTAGATACAATTCTCTACGCAGTATGGCATACACATTCATACACCTCATCAGTAACAACAGCTGCAACGTGTACTGCTACCGGTGTAAGAACATATAAATGTTCGAGTTGTTCACACAGCTACACTGAAACGATTCCTGCAGCAGGACACAAGTGGACAGCAGCTACGTGTTCAACACCGAAAACGTGTTCAGTTTGTAAGATTACTGAAGGTTCACCGAATTCTCACAGCTATACATCAAAAGTAACAAAGGAACCTACATGTACTGCAACAGGTGTAAGAACCTATACCTGCTCAAAGTGTTCACACAGCTACACAGAGTCAATTGCAGCAACAGGTCATAGCTTCGGTTCTTGGACAACTACAACAGTGGCAACCTGTACCGTAGCAGGTAAGCAGACACGTACATGTTCAAAATGTAGTAAGACTGAAACCAAAGATATTGCAGCACTCGGACATAACTATTCAACAAGCTATACGGTTGATAAAGAGGCAACTTGTACTGAAGCGGGTAGCAAATCACAGCATTGCTCAAGATGTTCAAGTACAAAGAATGCAACATCAATCCCTGCAACAGGTCATAGCTACACATCAAAAGTAACAAAGGAACCTACATGTACTGCAACAGGTGTAAGAACCTATACCTGCTCAAAGTGTTCACACAGCTACACAGAGTCAATTGCAGCAACAGGTCATAGCTTCGGTTCTTGGACAACTAAAACAGCAGCAACTTGTACAACAGTAGGTAAGCAGACACGAACCTGTTCAAAGTGTTCAACGACTGAAACAAAAGATATTGCGGCACTCGGACATAACTATTCAACAAGCTATACAACAGATAAAGCAGCAACATGTACAACAGCAGGAAGCAAGTCACAGCATTGTACAAGATGTACAGCTAAGCAGAATGTAACAGCAATTCCTGCAACAGGACATAAATATGTTAACGGTGTTTGCTCATATTGTAAACAGCCGAACCCGAATCCTGTAAGTGCAACTGTTACAATGTCTTCAGCAAGTGCAACAGCGGGTAATCAGGTTAAGGTATCAGTTTCACTTAAGAATAACCCCGGTATTACTTCAATGTTGCTCAAGGTAAGTTATGACACAACAAAACTTCAGCTTGTCTCTGTAGAAGACTGTGGCAACCTCGGTTCAGCATACCACAGTAACTCGTTGAACAGCCCGTTTACATTAAGCTGGGCAAATGATACAGCAACAACAAACTACACACATAACGGTGATATTGCTGTATTCACTTTCAAGATTAAAGATGGTGCCGCACTTGGTTCAACACCGATTACAATTACTTATGACTACGATAACTACGATATTATTGACAAGGATATGAATCCCGTTGAATTTAACGTAGTAAGTGGTAGCGTAAATGTTATTGATGTTATCATTGGTGACGTTAACAACGACGGTAAAGTAAATCAGCTTGACAGAGTAGTCCTTACAAGATACCTTGCAAACTGGACAGAGTATCCTGAGGGAAGCATTAACACAGTAGCAGCAGATGTGAATTGTGACGGTAAGGTAAATACCCTTGACCGTGTAATTCTCACGAGATTCATTGCAAACTGGACCGGTTATGAATCACTTCCATATAATAATTAAAAGGAGCAAAAACAAATGAAAAGAACACTTACTTCGGTTATAGCATTGATGTTAACTTTATTAATGCTTGTACCACAGACAATTTTTTCCGTAACAGCAGCAAATCCCACAATTTCAGCATCAAACGTTGAAGCAAATCCGGGCGACACTGTAGATGTAACAGTTAATATTGCAAACAACCCCGGTGTAACATCAGTTTTGTTAACAATTGGTTTCGATTCATCTGCACTTACATTAACAGGAGTAACAGATGGCGGTATTCTTGGCTCGGCATTCCACAGCAACAACTACAAGAATCCGTATACATTGAGCTGGGCAAATGATACAGCGACAACAAATATTACAAACAACGGTACAGCAGTTACTTTGAAATTCAAGGTTGCAGACAATGCGACTGTTAAAAAGTATTCAATTACTGTGTCATATGATGTTGATAACTATGAAGTAATCGACAAGGATATGAATCCGATTTCTTTTGGTCTTGTCAATGGATCAATCGATGTTAAAGCAGCTGCTTGTAAGCACACTAATACTACAAAAGTTGCAGCTAAAGCATCAACATGTTTAGTACAGGGTAATAATGCATATACACGTTGTAATGATTGTGGCGAAGTTATTTCTGGTTCAGATGCAAAGCTTCCGTTAGGCAATTGTAGCTTCAGTGCATGGACAACCACTACACCAGCAACATGTACGGCAGCAGGTAAGCAGACACGTACATGTTCAGTATGTAAGAAGTCAGAAACAAAAGATATTGCGGCACTTGGTCATAACTATTCAACAAGCTATACGATTGATGTAGCTGCATCATGTGATAAAGCAGGTGAGAAATCACAGCATTGTTCAAGATGTTCTGAAAGGCAGAATATAACAGCAATCCCTGCAACAGGTCATAGCTATACATCAAAGGTGACAACACCCGCAACATGTGAAAAAGCAGGCGTAAAAACATTTACTTGCTCAAAGTGCTCAAAGAGTTATACAGAAGCAATTGCAGCACTTGGTCATAACTATTCAACAAGCTATACAATTGACGTAGCAGCAACATGTGAAAAGGCAGGCAGCAAATCACAGCATTGTACAAAGTGTGACAGCAAGCAGAATGTAACAGCAATTCCAGCAACTGGCCATAGTTACACATCAAAGGTAACAACACCCGCAACATGTGAAAAAGCAGGTGTAAAAACATTTACTTGCTCAAAGTGCTCAAAGAGTTATACAGAGGCAATCCCAGCATTAGGACATAACTATACTTCAAAAGTAACAACAGCTGCGACATGTGAAAAAGTAGGTGTGAAGACATTTACTTGCTCAAGATGTTCTAAGAGTTATACAGAAGCAATTGCAGCAAGTGGTCACAACTATTCAACAAGCTATACAATTGACGTAGCAGCAACATGTGAAAAGGCAGGCAGCAAATCACAGCATTGTACAAAATGTGATAGCAAAATTAATGTAACAGTAATCCCGGCAACGGGCCACAGTTACACATCAAAGGTTACAACTCCTGCAACACATACTTCAACAGGTGTTATGACATACACTTGTGCATGTGGCAAGAGCTATACAGAAGTGATTGATAAGATCACAGCACACAGCCATAGCGCAGTTGTAACAGCTCCCACATGTACTGAGCAGGGTTATACAACATACACTTGCTCTTGCGGTGACAGTTATATCGCTGACTATACACCTGCAAAGGGTCATACAGAAGGCAAATGGGTTGTAACAACTCCTGCTACTTCAACTCAGACGGGTATTAAGACAATGAGCTGCTCCGTTTGCGGTGTAGAGTTAAAGACAGAAATAATTCCTGTAGTTATAGGTAAGGTTCACAGCGTTTCTGTATCTGATGTAACACTCTACTACAAGGATTCAGCGACAATTACACCGTCAATTAAAGTTGACTCAGGTGTGAAATACTCAGTTAGATACTCATCTTCCAGTCCCTCTGTTGCATCTGTTGATGCAAACGGCAATATTTCAACAGGTGATAGGGGCGAAGCTACAATTACGGTAACAGTAACAGATGAATACGGTAATACAGTTAAAGATACTTGTAAGGTAAAAGTTGAATATAAGTGGTGGCAGTGGATTATCGTTATTGTTCTCTTCGGATGGATCTGGTATTGATAAAATAGGGGAAAGAAACAATAGGCAAAAAGGATGGCAGAAATGCCATCCTTTTGTAATATATCTAATCCTTAAAATCATAATCTGTAATTATATTAACTTTAATAGTAGGATGTTGTTTTTGATCTACGTATATCGGCAAATCAAGTGTGTTAATTAATATATGCCATGATGTACAATCATAATACTTGGCAACTGATTGCCAACCAAGTGTTCCTTTAGATCTGTTTTTGTTAAATTCTTCTTTGCTAGTTGGTTTGATACGTTCATAATCTTTTTTGAAGTTGTCCGTATGTTTAAGCTTTAGCTTTTCTGATGTAACTTTTGAAACAGGATAGTTTTCGTTCAACCATTCTGCAAGCGTCATATTATATTTCTGTTTAAAAACCGGGTGAGGGGGCATACCTTTTTTCTTGAAGTCGGTTGCAGTTGGAGTTCTACCGTTGTCAATAATAAATTGTTCTACAGTATCTCTGATTGATTTATCAGTCCAATGTATCAGTGGTAATTCGTCGTGAATATCCTGTAAAAATCTCGTAATATCAATGTTTTCAGGGTGTTCAGATAAGATTTCAATTGCCTTTTTTAATGCTTCCTTACGTGTCATAGATAACTCTCCTTTTCGACGTCTCAACTTGCTCATAACATTCCGATGATAATCGGTGAAGTCAGGAGATATCTCAGGGACAATAATGCGGTCAGAGTCAGCAGGTCTATGCGTGACACTGCTTACAGAGCAATTCAGATAAGAGATAATCTTTCCAATAAGCTTGACCGTGAGCCGACGGTTGAAGAGATTGCAAAAGAACTTGACTTAAAAAAAGAAACGGTGGTTATTGCACTTGAATCAATAGTTGATCCTGTATCTTTATATGAACCTGTCTACAATGACGGAGGCGAAGCTATCTATGTAATGGATCAGATAAGCGATAAAAACACTGCTGACAGTTGGATGGATGAAATTCTAATTAAAGATTCAATAAGAAGTTTGTCTGAAAGAGAAAAACGTATATTGAATCTTCGCTTTATGCTAGGGAAAACTCAAACAGAAGTTGCTGAGGAAGTTGGTATTTCCCAAGCTCAGGTAAGCAGACTGGAGAAAGGTGCATTAAAAAAGATAAAAAGCAGTTAATATCGTTTAGTGTTATCGCAGAGTTGAACATAAAAATCAACTCTGTTTTTTAGTTGGTACATAAAGTACTGATTCAAAAGTGTTCAGGTAATTCTACAGGCGATAAAAACATAAAAATCGCACCTCACGGCATCTCAGCGGACGAACAAATACTTAATGCATATCCGTATTGCTCGTCCACCCACAAGCGACAAGAATCTGTCCCTGTGTGAGAATCTCTGGTAGCCTGTGTCTTCAGTTTTAATATGTTAGATAAAAAGAATTTTAATAAAAAAAGAAAAACTAAAGCGATAAGCTTCAAGTACAGAAAAATGCTGACAGATTCGCTCTGCCAGCATTTTTAATTGTTTAATCGGAACTGCACAGTTCAATATCCTTATCGTCAATCGAATCGTTGTGGTTAATAAGTGTAATTATCCTAACGACCTTAACTTTCAAAAAAGCTTAAAATTCTGCACTAAAGTACAATGTGCAACGCAGAAAAAGGTTATATAATACAATTGATGTATAGCAAATATACATAAATTCTCAAAACAAAAGGAGAGTACTATTATGAAAAGATTATTGGCATTGATGCTTGCATTGGTAATGGTTTTTGCGCTTGCTGCCTGCGGTAAGGACGGCGGCGAAACACCTGACGGTGGCGAAACCACAACAAAGGCACCTGAAATTCAGGCATTAGCTAAAGGTCAGCTTACAAACAAAGCCGGCGACTATGAGTACAGAATTATGGGCACAGAACTTTTTGATGATGAAAACGGTGAAAAAGCACTCCGTCTTTACATCGACTTCGAAAACAAAACAGCTGATTACACAACAACAGCACATGACGTTTTAGCGGAAGAAATCGTAACACAGAACGGTGAAGAACTTGATATGGCTCGTGCTCCTTATGAAGTTGAGCTCAAAGAAGCTGAACATTACAACAGCAGAGTTCGTCCCGGTCACACAATCCGTTTCGTAAGAGAATTTAAACTTACAGAAACAACAGGCACTGTTAACTATAAGTTAGTCGGCAGAAATGCTACATCCAATCCTGTTGACATTCTGAGCTATGATATCGACCTTGCAAAGCTTGCAGGTGCTCCGAAAGAGGCCCTTAAGGTTAAGACAGTTGCAGATCCGCAGTGGAATAAGGGTTGGCCGACAACAGCAACATTCAGAGACGGTATGGGTGAAATTTCTAACATCACATCTGAATTTGTTGATGGTGACAACGGCGAAAAGCTTATTCGTGTTTACTTTGATGTAACAAACAATAATGACGACAGCCTGTATATCAACAGACTTGCTGAAATCAGTGCATATCAGGATGGTATTGAGCTTCTTGAATCAGGTGCAGGAAACTATATTCCCGAAGACGGCAACTACACTTCTTCAGTAGATGCAGGTGCAACTGTAAGAGCTTCAGTAGTTTATGAACTTACTTCAACATCAACAGTTGAATTTGAAATCTATGACATCTACGGAAAAGGTGACACAACAGGTGCGGCAATTCAGATTCCCGTAAAATAAAATTACATAATTTTATAATTCAGTGGCGGTAGAAATACCGCCGCTTTTTTGAATTTTAGCACTAAAGTACAATGTGCAGGGCTAAATATAATGTTATAATACAATTGAATAATTATCGGAGGCGGTTATATGCAAAGAACATACAGCGAAAAGAAAGTGCGTGACGATTACCGTCGTCTGACGCTTATGCTTATCGAAAAAAATATTTCAATCACAACAATGGAAAGCTGTACCTCGGGTCAACTCGCATCTTTAATCAGCGACACCGAGGGTGCATCGGGCATTATGAAGGGTGCATTTGTAACATATTCAAACGAGGCAAAAATCAAGCAGGGTGTTCCCGAAGAAACAATAGATAAATATTCGGTTTATTCAAAGGAAACCGCCTGCGCTATGGCTGAAGCCTGCCGCAAAACATACAACGCTGACATCGGTGTGGGTGTGACGGGCTCAATGGGAAATGTTGACCCTGCAAACGCGGCGGCATCAATTCCCGGTCAGGTCTGGTTTGCGCTGAGCACAAAAGACAAAACTCTTGATTTCTATCTTGAGCTTGAGCCGCAGCCGTCAAGATTTGAGTATAAAATCGCTGTTGCACAAGAGATAGCAGACGAGCTTTTTAAATTGATTGCGGAGTAAATTATGAGCAGATATAAAAAACTGACCTTGCTTCATTCAAATGATATGCACGGAGACTTCCTTGCGGAAAACGTGGACGAAAAACTCGTCGGCGGTGTGTCTATGTTGTCCGGTTATGTCAGCAAGGTAAGGAATGAAGAAAAGAATACGCTTTACTGTATCGCGGGCGATATGTTCCGCGGCTCGGTTATCGACTCCGAATTCAAGGGTGTTTCGACAATCGAAATTATGAATATTCTTTCCCCCGATGTTGTTACCCTCGGTAACCACGAAACGGATTACGGTGTTGCACATCTGCTTTTTATTGAAAAGTGTGCAAGGTTTCCTATTATCAATGCGAATTTACATATCAGAACAAACGGCGCAAGACTGTTTAATTCGCACCATATTTTTGAGCTTGATGGTATGAAAATTCTTTTCATCGGCATTATCACCGAGAGCGTGATGAAGCAGGCGAAAAGCGAAGGTCTTGTCGGCACGTTCATTGATGTTCACGAGGCGGCCCAGGAGGTCGGCAGAATCTGTGACGCTTACAGGCGGACGGATATTGACCTTACCGTTCTGCTTACACACATCGGCTTTGAGGAGGATAAGCAGCTTGCTGCACAGCTTGACCCTGCGTGGGGTGTTGATATAATAGTCGGCGGCCATTCGCATACATTCATTGACGATCCTGCGGTCGTCAACGGCATTCCCATTGTTCAGGCGGGTGTCGGTACGGACGGAATCGGAAGATTTGATATTACGGTTGATACGGATAATAACTGCCTTGCCGATTACAAGTGGCAGCTTGTACCGATAACCCCCGAAAACTGTCCGAGGGATGAGGCGATTGACGAGGTTCTCATGTCATACAAAAGTATAACCGATGTTAAATATAACAGGGTTGTTGCCCGTTTAAAGAAGAAACTGACTCATCCCGACCGTTACCGCGAAACACAGCTTGGTGATTTGTTCTGCGATATTCTTGCCGAAAGGCTGGGGGTTGATGTGATGTTCCTTGCATCGGGAAGTATTCGCGGCGAGGAGCTCGGACCCGTTGTTCAGTATCGCAATCTTACGGAATGCTTCCCATATGACGGCAATGTGAAGATGCTGACAGTCAGCGGCAGTCAGCTTCGTTCAATGCTTAAATTTATGCTTCGCGATGAGATATGGCAGGGCGGAGGCTCGGGCTTCTTTCAGATTTCAAAAAGGTTAAGAGTGTGCTACGATGTCCCCAAGGGCGAAATTACCTCATTTACCTTTGACGGCAAGGCTGTTGAGGATGATACACTTTACAGAATCGGTCTTCAGCAATTTCAGTACAGCAGCTTCGAAAAATATTTCAATCTGCCTATAAACGAAATCGAGGACAAGCATCCGACAAGAACGGTTGCAACCTCCGTCAGGGATATCGTGGAGGAATATTTTTCATCCGTTCAGAATATTGATGCCGACCTTGACGGCAGAATAACAATAACAGGCAAAAAAGAATAGTCTATTAGAGCCGATTTTTTACAAAAATCGGCTCTTTTTTATGAAAATCTGCACTAAAGTACAATGTGCTTTTAAAAATGATCTAATATAATGTATATAACAATAGGGCAGATATCTTGTTTGCCCGGTTTTCAAGGAGTTTATTATGGAAAAAAACATCAAAAAACTTACGATTCTTCACTCAAACGATATGCACGGTGACTTCCTTGCAGAAAGCGTTGACGATAACCTTGTCGGCGGTGTGTCAATGCTTTCGGGTTATGTCAACAAGGTAAGAAACGAAGAGAAGAACACACTTTACTGTATCGCAGGAGATATGTTCCGCGGCTCTGTTATTGACTCAGAGTTCAAGGGCATTTCAACAATTGAGATTATGAACATGCTCGCTCCCGATGTTGTTACTCTCGGCAACCACGAAACAGACTACGGTATCGCACACCTTCTCTTTATTGAAAAATGTGCCAAGTTCCCGATTATCAACGCTAACTTACATATCAAAACAAACGGTGCAAGACTTTTCAAACCTCACTACATCGCTGAGGTTGACGGAATGAAGATTCTCTTTATCGGTATCATCACCGAGGAGGTTCTTTCACAGACAAAGAACGACGGTATTATCGGTTCTTTTGTTGATATCAACGAAGCAGCTCAGGAGGTCGGCAGAATCTGTAATACATATAATGCGATTGACATTGACCTCACCGTTCTTCTTACCCACATCGGCTTTGAAGAAGATAAGAAGCTTGCCGCACAACTTGATCCTGCATGGGGCGTTGATGTTATCGTCGGCGGTCACTCACATACATTCATTGAAGAACCCGCGGTTGTTAACGATGTTGTTATTGTTCAGGCAGGTACAGGTACCGACCAGATCGGTAGATTTGACATTGAGATTGATACAGACAACAACTGCATCGACAGCTATAAGTGGAAATGTGTTCCCATCAACAAGGAGCATTGCCCGAAGGATGAGGACCTTGAAAAGATTCTCAAACACTATAAATCACAGACAGACGAGAAGTACGGCAGACTTGTTACACGTTTCAAGAAAAAGCTTACTCACCCCGAAAGAACAAAGGAAACCGCACTCGGAGGACTTTTCTCCGACATTATGCGCGAGAGCCTCGGACTTGACATTATGCTTCTCGGCTCAGGCAGTGTCAGAAGCACGCAGCTCGGTCCTATCGTCCTTTTCTCTGACCTTTGCGAATGCTTCCCGTATGATGATGCAGCGTATATGATTAAGGTCACAGGCGAACAGTTCAAGCGTATGATCAAGCATATGGTGCGTGACGGTGTATGGCAGGGTGAGCATTGCGAGTTCTATCAGCTTTCAACGGGACTCCGTGTTGATTATGACAGAGCAACTCACGAGTATATCAGATTCGACTTCAACGGCGAGCCGATTGATGACAATAAGGTTTATAAGGTAGGACTTCAGCAGTTCCACTACAACAACCTTGAGGATTTCTTCAACATTTCATTTGACGAAATCAAGGCAAATGGCACTCCTGTTGTTGTTTCAACATCCTGCCGCGGTATTTTTGATGAGTATCTTTCAAATCATCAGAATCTTGACCGTGAGATTTCAGGCAGACTTGTTATCAGATAACAATGAAAAAGAAAAGGTATACAGGCAACAAGGGCTTTATTGTTGCCTGGTGTGTAAATCTTGTTTTCGACCTTGAGTGGACAATTCCTGCGTGGATAGCACTTGCGCTCCACTTCTTTCTGGATATATCAATCCTGTGGTTTGTCGGTGCAATCGCGCTGTGGATTGTCGGTGTCGGAATAAAGACGGCAGTTTTTTCCTGGCTGATACGAGAGGGTAACCGTCCCGATCCGCCGAAGGAAAATAAAAATCCCTATTCGTCTGTCAAAAATCCTTATAAAAAGTGAGGAGGTATATCAGTGGATAAAATCAAAAGCTTTATTTCTCTTGCTTTGTGTTTTGTTTTAGTTCTTTCATTTGCCGCCTGCGGCAGTAAAGATAATGAGGAGAAAACAACTACAACTACAACCACCACTACGACTGCGACAACCGAACAACAGGCACCGGCTAAGCCTGCAAACAAGCTTTCCGAAGGCGAGCTTATGCTGACACTCTATGCTGACCGAAGCTCAGCTGATTATAAGAGTGTTAAAAGCAAGCCGAAACGAATAGAAACAGGTATTAATCCGGAAGCGGATGCAGGTTACTTCAAGTTTGTTTCTCCTGTTGACGGTGTGAAGGTAAGACTTGAGGCTATTGAGTGGTCGCCGATTGTTGACGGATTTGAAGCGGTTGACACACTTTTCGAAGTTACCGCGGAAAAAGACAAGGTTTATGAATTTGAATGCTATGTAACTGAAACTATTCCCGATTTCAGACTTGTTGCGGAGTGCGGAGAATTCACCGCTGATTATTATATGGTAATTGACGGTTATGAGGTTGTTACGAAGCTTCTTATGTTGGCACAGAGGTTTAGTCCTGACAAAATAACTCAGGATTCTGCGTTCTATCAGCTTTGTGTTGCCCGTGCGGTATCGGATGTTTTTTATAACGACAGACTTATCAAGCATGAGCCTGAGGTTGTATGGGGCACCATTGCTTACGCAGTAACACTCAACGAGTTTAAAATGAACGGCAAGGAAGATTATGTAAATATGATCGGTCTTTCCGACTGGGAAGCAGATGCTTATTTCAGAACGCTTTATCCCTCGCTGAACGAAAGCAAGGTTAAGCTTACGGAAGACTGTCATGTTGTGGGAGCTCACTTCAGTACAGGCGAAAAATATCTCGTTGAGCCTCATCTTTTTGATAAATTCTGTTCCGAAGAATTTTACGGAGTTGAAAAAAACAAGGACGGAACATATTCCGTTAAAATCCTTATTCGCGATCAAAGAGCTCCCGAGGTCGAGTTTGACAGAGACAGAGGCCTTGCAGTAATTGTGAAAGCGGATGCAAGCAGTCCTTTCGGCTATTCAATAACAGATGTTGTTGATTACGATTTGCCCAAGGGATGAAAATAAATTTAAATTGATTTCTGAAAGGAGATTTTATTATGGGACTTATTAAAGCGGGAATCGGAGCACTCGGCGGCGTAATGGCTGACCAGTGGAAGGAATTTTTCTACTGCGATTCACTTGAAAACGATGTGTTGATGGTTAAAGGCCAGAAGCGTGTAGGCGGACGTTCATCAAACACAAAAGGTCACGATAACGTAATTTCAAACGGTTCAGGTATTGCTGTTGCCGACGGTCAGTGTATGATTATCGTTGAACAGGGCAAGGTTGTCGAGGTTTGTGCAGAACCCGGCGAATTTACCTATGACACATCAACAGAGCCGAGCATCTTCTCAGGCAAGCTCGGTGACACTCTTAAGGAGACCTTTAAAACAGTAGGAAAGAGATTTACATACGGCGGAGACACAGGCAAGGATCAGAGAGTTTATTATTTCAACACAAAGGAAATAATGGATAACAAGTTCGGTACACCAAATCCGTTTATGTTTGAGGTTGCAAACAAAAGACTCAATCTTTTCCGTTCCGTTCAGGTAAGATGTAACGGTGTATATTCATACAGAATTACAGATCCTCTTCTTTTCTACACAAAGCTTGCAGGCAACGTAAGTGATGAATACAGAAGAGAAGAAATTGACAATCAGCTCAAGACAGAGTTCATTTCAGCTCTTCAGCCTGCATTCGCAATGCTCACAGAGCTTGAGCTCAGACCTGCACAGATTCCTGCACATACAACAGAGCTCAAGGATGCACTTAACAAGGCATTGGCTATTGAATGGACACAGCGCAGAGGTATTTCTGTTGAGTCAATCGCACTCAATCCCATTACCCTCACAGAAGAGGATATGAAGAAAATCAATCAGATGGAAGATGCCGCAACAATGGGCTCGAACCCGTTTATGATGGCAGGCAGAATGACTGATGCAAGAGCGAATGCAATGGAAGCAGCTGCCGCAAACGAAAACGGAGCAATGATGGGCTTCATGGGAATGAATATGGCAATGGGTGCCGGTGGCGGCGGATTTGACCCCGCGGCAATGTACCAGGCAGGAATGCAGCAGCAACAGCAGCAGATGGCACAGCAGCAGGCTCAGCAGTTGATTAACGCTCAGGCTCAGGCAATGGCAAATGCAGCAGCATCCGCACCTGCACAGGGCGGTTGGAAATGTGCCTGCGGAGCAACAGCAAACGGTAAATTCTGCCCTGAATGCGGTTCACCCAAGCCTGCAGAAGCAGAAGGCTGGACATGTAGCTGCGGTGCAGTAAATAAAGGCAAATTCTGTCAGAATTGTGGCTCACCCAAGCCGGCAGGTGCACCGCTTTATCAGTGTGACAAGTGCGGATGGCAGCCTGAGGATCCTCACAATCCTCCGAAGTTCTGCCCCGAATGCGGTGACATTTTCGACGGCTCGGATATTAAATAACCAAACATACGGAGGGAAATGCTATGGAGCCTTTCACAGGAATTCATTTTGACGGACACTTTTATGCCGATGTGGCTGAAGGCGGTATGACGTTGCTTTCTAAAATCAGCTTTACCGCAACTCTCAATTATGTGATTTCAGATCAAAGCAAGCTCAATACTATGTTCGGCGGTCAGCTTCCCGTTGATATCTTAAAAAGGGAAGCATCACTCTCGGTTGAAAGAGCTTTTACAAAGCTTTTTGAGGGCGGATGCTCACTCGATGAGCTGAAGTATAAGACTGAAACTCAGGCGAGCGCGGTATTGCAGGAGTCCACCTTTTCCGATTGGGAGGGCAGAGCAGGCGTCAGACTTACGGGAATCAGCGATATGGTTATTACGCTTGATCCAAGCACAGAAAAAATGCTGTCAAAAATGGCGGCAATGAATTCCGTACCTGCACCCGTACCAACGGCACCTGCACCGAGCGGTGGCTGGAAATGCACCTGCGGTGCTGTGAGTAACGGTAATTTCTGTCCTGATTGCGGAAGCAGAAATCCCGTCAGCACACCCGTTTATCAGTGCGACAAGTGTGGCTGGCAGCCCGAGGATCCGAACAATCCTCCGAAATTCTGCCCCGAATGCGGTGACATTTTCAACGAAAACGATGCGAAATAATTAAATTAAAAATTATATAAAGGAGATTTTATTATGGGACTTTTTGACAAAAAATTTTGTGACATCTGCGGTGAGAAGATAGGCCTTCTCGGTAACAGAAAGCTTGAGGACGGCAACCTTTGTAAGGATTGCGCAAAGAAGCTTTCACCCTTCTTTGATGAAAGAAGACACTCAACAGTTGACCAGATCAAGCAGCAGCTCGCTTACAGAGAGCAGAACAAGCAGGTTCTTGCAGGCTTCTCCTCAACAAGATGCTTTGGTGAAGAGAAGAAAATCTATCTTGATCAGAGAAACGGAACAATCGTTGTTTCCCGTCTTTCACCGGGTAACTGGAGCGAAGAAAATCCCGATGTTATTCAGCTCTCACAGATCAGCTCAATCAACCTTGATATTGACGAGGACAGAGACGAAATCTATACACAGGGCAAGGACGGTCAGCGTGTAAGCTACACACCGCCGAGATACAAGTATTACTATAACTTCGACCTCAAGTTCGTTGTAAATCATCCCTATTTTGATGACTTTACAGTAAGACTCAACGACAACCGTGTTGAGGGTATGGGTACAATGGAATACAACCGCTTCCAGCAGATGGCTATGGAGGTTATCGGCACACTTCTTCCCGGTCAGGCAATGCCCAACATGGGTATGCCTATGAACAACGGTATGAATATGGGTATGAATAACGGTATGGGCATGAACGGCGGCTATGCACACGCAGGCGGCTTCAACCAGCCGATGAATAACGGTATGGGAATGAACGGCGGTATGCCGATGAACAACGGCTACAACCAGATGAATCAGGGCTACAATCAGGGAATGCCCATGAACAACGGTTACAATCAGCCGATGAACAACGGTATGGGAATGAACGGCGGTATGCCGATGAATCAGGGCTATAACCAGGGAATGCCTATGAATAACGGCTACAATCAGCAGCCTCAGTACGGTCAGCCCGCACAGCCTCAGGCACAGGGTCAGTGCCCGTTCTGTGGTGCTCCGCTTACAGGCAGTGCCTTCTGCACAGCCTGCGGTGCAAAATTGACAGATTGATTACAGAATGAAAAAACCAATAGTTATTGCAATCGCTGTTTTCACAGCGGTTGCAGTACTCGTTACAGCAGGTGCTTTTATGTTTGAACGGTTTAAGCAGAGACACATTCTCGACGGTCCCGGTATGGTGCGGCCCCCGTGCTACACCATTACCTCCTGCAGGTACTATACGGGCGGAGGTATGGATGGCGGCTCGAATTCCGTAGAGGTTTACACAGGTGAAGACAATAAAATCTACCTGTCATATTATGACTGTCCCTATAACGGTGCCGAGGAGAAAAGCTATACAATCGAGGTCGGCCCCATGGCGCTGACTGAAATTCAGCAGGCTTGCTACAGCCGAAGACTTCTGTCGTGGGGCAAGCTTCCGAAAAGTGATTTAGAGCTTCTTGATGCTCCGCAGACAATCCTCACCGTTACTTACGGAGACGGTGAAATGTATTCGGTTTCAGGCTCTGATGAGATACCGGGAGAGGGATATAAAATTTTCGGAGAAATTTATTCTATTTTAAATTCATATACACAAGGAGATGATTAACCTTGTCAGCAGTAACTGAACAAAAATGTCCGTGCTGTGGCGGTGCGGTCGAATTTAATGTAGGTGTGCAGAAGCTCAAATGTCCGTTCTGCGACACAGAATTTGAAATCACCGATATGCCTCAGGCTGAGGTGAACACGGCAGAGCCGATAAATTGGAATTCACAGGCAACTCAGTGGGGTGCAGGTGAGCTGGACGGTGTCAGCGTCTATTCCTGTAAATCCTGCGGCGGTGAAATCGTTGCCGATGCTGCAACAGGTGCTACAAGCTGTCCGTACTGCGGCAATCAGGTTGTTATGAAGGGACAGTTCTCGGGTGCGTATCGCCCTGATTTCATCATTCCCTTCAAGCTCGATAAAAAAGCCGCAAAGGAAGCCTTCAAAAAGCACCTTTCAGGCAAAAAGTTTATGCCCAAAGGCTTCCTCGATGACAACAAGCTTGAGGAAATCAAGGGTGTTTATGTTCCGCACTGGCTTTTCTCCTGCGATGCTTATTCACAGGTGAGTTTCTACGGCGAAAAAGTTACCCGTTGGTCAGACAAAAATTATGAATACATAAAGACCGACACTTATGATGTTTACCGCGAAGGCAGCGTTACATTCGATAATGTTCCTGCTGATGCATCAAAAAAGATTGATGACACTCTTATGGAATCAATCGAGCCGTTTGATCTTTCACAGGCCGTTGATTTCAATACGGCATATCTTGCAGGCTATGTTGCCGATAAATTTGATGTCAGCGTTGACGAAGGCTCAGTCAGAGCTAACGAACGAATCCGTCAGGCTGTTTTTGATGAGTTCAAAGAAAATGCCGTCAGAGGATATAACGAGGTTAGTGAGAAAAATATCAATATGGCTGTAACCAACGGCTTCTTCAGATACGGACTTCTTCCCGTGTGGCTTGTAAACACAACCTGGAACGGTAAGACTTATACATACGCTATGAACGGTCAGACAGGCAAGTTTGTCGGTAACATCCCGACAGACGAGAAGAAAGCAAGGCTTATGGGCGGTCTTATCGGTGCCGCGGTAGGTCTTATCGGCTACGGTCTTCTCTGGCTTATTGAGTTACTGTAAGGAGGTGCAGAAAAATGACTAAAAAGATAATTGCTTTATTCTTCGCAGTGTTACTTTGTCTTTCAATGATGGTTTCTGCAGCTGCTTATACAGAGGATTACATCGTTGATACAGAAAATATTTTCACACAGTCAGAAATCAGTGAGCTCAGCTCTCAGGCACAGATGATTGAAAACACCTACGGTGTAGCCGTTGTTTTCTGCATCATTTCCGAAACTGACGGAATGTCTGTTACTGAATTCTGCGAGACCTCCTACGATGCTCTTACAGATTCTCCGGACGGAATTGTAATTGCTCACAATATTTCCGAAAAGGTTTATTCGTGGTACTGTGCAGGTCAGGCTGAAAAAATCTTCACTGATGCCGTTGTGGATAACATGATGACACTTTATGACGAGAACGAGTCATATTTCGGCGGTGTCAAGGCTGTTCTTACAATGTCGGAAAATGTTCTTAAATCTGCACCTTTGACTCAGCCGACAAAGGGTGAGGAAAAGCCTACTGAAGCAACAGAGCCGACAACTGAATTCCAGCGTGTAGAAAGAACACTTCCTCTTGTTGTTGACAGAGCAGAGCTTCTTTCTGACGAGGAGGAAAAGGCTCTTCTTGCAAGATGTGAGGCGTTCACAGCTGAGCATAAAATGGAAATCGCAATCGTTACGGTTAATGATTTAGAGGGCAAGACCTACGAGGAATACGGCGACGATTTCTATGATTACAACGGCTACGGCTACGGCAAGAATGACGACGGTATTCTCGTTCTTTTCAAGCCCGGTGCTGACGGCGAGCGTGCTCTCTACATCACAACTCACGGCAAGGGCGAGATGAATTTTGTTGATACATACAGAAAAGAAATTTATTCAGCAATGAAGGATCTTCTTGTTGCCGAGGATTATAACGGTGCTTTCACTGCCTACCTTGATAAGGCGGAGTACATAATGCGTCCTAATGTAAGTCCGATGTGGTTATTTGTTCTTCTTCTTTTCGGTGCAGTGGGAGGTATGCTTGTTACAATAAAGATGACATCCAAGAACTATTCCGTATACAAGCGCGATGCACAGCACTATGCACGCCCCGGAAGCCTTGTTCTCAAACCGGATGCACAGTATGATTCATTTTTGTACTCAAACACACAACAGGTTGCAAAGGAAAAGGACAGCAGTGATGATAGCGACAGCGGCTCACGCAGCTCGACTCACACAAGCTCTTCAGGCAGAACCCACAGCGGAACAGGCGGAAACTTCTAAATGTAAAAAAGCTGATCGGCAACGGTCAGCTTTTTATATATGAAGGTAGAAAAAAGTGAAAATCTATGATATAGTATGATTATTACAGGTATATTAAACGGGAGGTGAAACCGTGCAGAGAGTTCAGCAACGCTCAACCTTATATCTTACTGCCGCAGGCGTGCTTGTGTTTATAAGCTTCCTGCTTTTTGAAGTGTATTTTACTTCTCAATCAGCGTGGGTGAGAATGTCCTTTGGCTTGGTTTCACAGGTTATACGTTCGGGACTGCTTATAGTCTGGTGCGTATCAATACATAACAGAATACTCAATAAGCAGATACGGCAATATCTGCTTTGGGTCGGAGCTCTGATGCTTCTGTGGCTGAATGTCAGATTTATCAAGTGGGATTTTCTGCATTATACCGACCCTCTCGGAAGATATATATGGTATGCCTTCTATATTCCGATGCTTGTAATTCCGCTTCTTGGTGTTTTTATAATTCAGTGCGTGGATAAACCCGAAAATTATGTTCTGCCAAAGAAAATGAAGCGTCTTTATATCCCTTTGGTGTTGTTGCTTGTGTTGATATTCACAAATGATTTGCACGAGCTTGTATTCGTTTTTCCAAACGGAATTAAAAACTATAACTTTGATTACGGATATAATTTCGGCTTTTATATTGTATGTGCCTGGTTTGTCATTCTCGGTTTTTATTTTGTAATTATGCTTCTTCTCAAAAACCGTACACCGGGCAGACGCTCTGTCAAAAAAATGCCGATTGTAATTATGACAGTTGCGGTTGTTTTCTGGATTTTTTACAGAAGGATTATGAACAGCGTTGACCTTGTTGCAATCGACTGTCTGTTGATTACGGTGCTGCTCGAAAGCGCAATACAAAGCGGGCTTATCCGTTCCAATACGGGCTACCACGAGCTTTTTGAAATTTCAACGGTTGCGGCTCAGATTGTTGATAAGGATTATCAGGTGTGCTATCTTTCGTCCTGTGCGGACGATTTTCCCGAGGATATAATGCGCCGTGCCGAGCAAAAGCCTGTTGATAAGGATAATACTGTCCTCAACAGTAAAGAAATTCCGGGAGGACGTATCCTCTGGCAGAATGACCTGACACGTTTAAAACAGCTTATGGCTCAGCTGACAGAAACTCAGGAGTATCTTAATGAAAACAATGTTCTTCTTAAAGCGGAGCTTGAGCTTAAAGAAAACAAGGTTCGCCTTGATGAAAAGAACAGACTGTATGACCGTATCGCAAGCGAGGTTTATTCACAGCTTGAAAAGGCGGAACAGCTCTTACAGCTTGCCGAAGAAAATCCCGAAAAAACAAGAGAAACTCTTCTTCAGATATGTGTTCTGAGTGCTTATATCAAGCGCAGAAGTAACCTGCTTTTGCTTAACGAGGAAAACCCGTCGATTCAGTCGAAGGAGCTTGAATACTGCTTCCGCGAATCGCTTAAAAATATTGAGCTCAACAATGTTCTGATATCGCTTGACAGCGTGTGCGACGATATGCTCAGTGTTGAATTTGCAGTTCTTGCCTATGACTTGTTTGAAAATATCGTTGAGGCGTTTATTGAAAATATCAGTGCCGTTCTCGTGCACCTTCACTGTAAAAACGGAGATGTAAGGCTTCGCATACAAATCGGTTGCGAAAACGAGATAAATGAAGATGCTATTCCTGAATTTGCCGTTGAATACAACGAAATAACCTACGATATTCAGGACAATGATATAGTGTTTGATGTCATTCTCTCAAAGGGAGGTGGCACAAATGATTGATTTTTTAAGCCTTAATATCTATGTGCGTTCGGTAATACTCCTGTTTATGCTGTTGATTACCACACTGAACCTGTGTTTGCTTATAACACTTGTTGCAAGAAAAAAAGAGTGGTATAAAACGCTTATCTGCCTTATGCTGACAGTGTTTATGTCTGTGTCTCTCGGCTATTTTGCGAGTATGCAGAACGCGGATGTCAACGAGCTTCATTTTGAAGATTACGGATTTTCGGGGTATATTCTGCCGATAATTCCTGTTTTTGCGGTTAATACAGCCTTTTTGTGCTGGATTGCTGTAAGCTTTAACCGTGAACGAAAAAATTCAATTCTGCCGTCGTCCGTTAAGGAGGGCTTTGACAATCTTCCAACAGGACTTTGCTTTTCAAGAAAAAACGGTATGGTACAGCTTGTCAATCATCAGATGAACACCCTAAGCTACCTGCTCACGGGCTCAGATGTGCAGAATGCGGAAAGCTTCTGGCAGCTTGTAAGTGTCGGTCAGCTTGATGACGATGTCGAGCGTCTTACCTCGGGTGAAAAACCCGAAATACGCTTCAGAAACGGAAGCGTGTGGTGCTTTGCGAGGGAAAATCTGGATTCCGTTGTGCAGATTACCGCAACGGATATCACTGAATATCTCTTGCTGACTCAGACTCTTGAGCAAAAGAACGCAGAGCTTGAAAAAATGAACAGCAGACTGCGCAAGCACGGTGAAAATGTTGACGAGGTTACCCGTTCTAAAGAGAGGCTTGAAACAAAGGTGCGTATTCATAACGAATTCGGCCGTTCGCTTATTGCAACTCACCACGCTCTGCAGGAGGAAGGCTCTCTTGAGGATATTGCCGCATTGTGGAAACGAAATATTGCCGTTCTGCGGATGGAGGCGGAGCCGTCATCGGATTCAGACCACCTGACAGCACTTATGAAGTCGGCGGAATCTGTCGGTGTACAAATTGAGATAAAGGGCAGAATGCCCCGTGTCAAGGAAACGCGCTTCCTGATTATGGCGGCGGCAACGGAAACTCTGACGAATGCAGTAAAGCACGCAGATGCACAAAAAATGATTATCGAAATCGAAGAATTGCCCGACAGCTATGTGGTCTGCTTCACAAATAACGGTAAAATACCTGAAACGCAGGAAATTACCGAAGGCGGCGGTCTCGGCTCCTTGCGCCAAAAAATAGAAAATGCAGGCGGCGAGATGTATGTTTCGGGCTTGCCAGAATTCAGACTGACGATAAAGCTTATGAAAGAAAGCGGTGACAGGATATGACAAAGGTAATGATAGTTGAAGATGACCCTATGGCGAGCAAGCTTCTTGAAATATTTGTAAAAGAAAGCGACAGATATACGGTTACTCATACCATTGACAATGCTTCAATGGCTGAAATGTATTGCTTTAAAAATCCGATTGACCTTATTCTTATGGATGTCTGCACCGCTATGAACGCAAACGGACTTGATGCGGCGGCAAAAATTAAAAAAAGCTTTCCTCACATCAAGGTCATAATAATGACAAGCCAGCCCGAATGCAGCTTTATTGACAGGGCAAGGAGCATAGGTGTTGACAGCTTCTGGTATAAGGAATCGACGGCAGAGAAGGTCATCGAGGTTATGGACAGAACGATGAACGGTGAATCTGTTTATCCCGATACCACTCCGACGCTTCAGCTCGGCAGTGCGAAAAGCAGTGAGTTTTCTCCGAAGGAGCTTGAGGTGCTCCGAGAACTTATCAGCGGTGAGTCCGATGCGGTGATTGCAGATAAGCTTCATATGTCGCTGAGAACGGTCAAGGCTCACATTCAGACTATGCGCGAAAAAACAGGCTTCAGAAACAGAACGGAGCTTGCCGTCCGCGCAAGAGAATGCGGACTTGTTATAAACGAATATAAGAATGAATAGTATTAACGCGGTGTCATAACGGCATCGCGTTAATTTTTGCACTAAAGTACAATGTATTTATTTTATTAAAAATGTATAATGAGAATGCAGAAATATAAGGAGGCTTAACTATGTCATTATTCGATACTTTAAAAAGACAGGCAGCTCAGGCTGCTCGCTCTGCTACCAATCAGGCAGGGCAGAATATTGTTCAGGGTGCCAAGAATGCGGTTTCGGGTATGGGCAATAAAACATATAAGGTAACCTTACAGCAGTTACCTGTCAACCTTGCACAGCTTCAGTCAATGCCCGAGGCTGACCTTAAATCACCCGAAAAGGCGGCGGCTCTCACTATTGCAGCGTTGTGTATTTATCCCGTGGACAAAGAGGCTTGCTTTGAGATGCTCAATTTCCTGCACGGTCCCAAGGGGCTGAGCACCTATGACAAGCAGTTTATCGCTGACCGCTTCAGAGATAAGGACTATGTTCCGCGCTCATATTTTGACGGTGCAACTCCAGAAAACAACTATGAGCCGAGTGAACCGTACACGCTTACATTCTTTGAGAATCCGTACAGTCGTGACAATTTGAGTGATGGCTATATTACCTTACACATCAAGTCGGGCGGTGCTGATTCTGCCCGTCAGGTGAAGCTTCGCACAAAGCCGTCAACAGGTCAGTGGTTCCTCTGGGAACAGTTCCTGCTTGCAGATATCAGAACTCCTGCCGCCGCTGACCCGTGGGCATAACAAAACAATATAGTGATGTTTTAACATTAAAGACTGCAAAATTTTTGATTTTGCGGTCTTTTTTTGCAAAATCTGCACTAAAGTACAATGTGCTTTATCTTTTTTAGGTATATAATCCTATCGTATAAGTATAACTTTGCACTTTTTCTGGAAAGAAGGTGAGCGGATAAAATGAAAAATAATGATGAATTTCAAAGAGATGATTTATATGACAATCATCTGAAAAGTGATGAATTTTCATCTCTGAATGAAATCGAAGAATATGATGAGCGTTTCTTCCACGCGGATGAATATAACCGCGACTGTTATGTCGGACTTGGAAAAAGAAAGACTGACGAAATGTCAGACGAAGAAGAGGCGGCAGTTATCCGCAATAAGCCTGTTTCGTTGTTGACCAGAACCGTAAGCACAATAAAAGCGGTTGCAATAGGAATCGCCGTGGCAACGGTGCTTATGGCTGTTCCGTCAGTCAATATCAATTTTGATTGGTTAAAGCCGCAGGAGAATGAGCCTCCCCCGAGTGATGCACCTGTTATTTCTGTCGATCACGAGCATATTGCAGGTGATTGGGAAACGGTGCTTGAGCCTACCTGTGAGGCTGACGGTGAAGAACAGCTTTTGTGCAAAGAGTGTAACGAGATTATTGAAAAGAGAGCTGTTCAGAAAAAAGAACACATTTCAGGCGACTGGATACATAAGGTCACCGCTACCTGTGTTTCAAACGGTCTTGACGAAAAGCACTGTACATCGTGCGGTGTAATTCTCGAAACAAGAGAAACCGAGCGCGGCACACACCGCGAATCGGGCTGGATTGTAGATGTAAGCAGTACCTGCACATCACAGGGCAGACGCCATACCGAGTGCACGGTCTGCCACGAAATTATACGGAACGGCACATTGCCGTCAGGACACAATCCCGTAACAGACCCCGCAGTTCAGGCAACCTGCAGTAAGTCGGGATTGACTGAAGGCAGTCATTGTTCAGAGTGCGGAGCGGTTATCGAAAAGCAACAGACAGTTCCCGCTACGAATAAGCATTCGGTCGTTACCGTAACGGCAGTTGAGTCTACCTGTACGCAAAACGGTAAAACAGCGGGCAGCTACTGCTCCGAATGTAACACCGTTATTGAAGAGAGTAAGGTTATCCCCGCAACGGGACACAGCGAAGTAACAACAATCGCACAGCCTGCAACGTGTTCGGAGAACGGACACACAGCAGGAAGTTACTGTGCAGTATGTAACGAAGTCCTTGCAGAGAGTGAAGTTATTCCTGCAACAGGACATAACGAAGTAACAACAATTGCACAGCCTGCAACTTGTACGGAAGACGGCCACACGGCAGGAAGTTACTGTGCAGTATGTAACGAAGTCCTTGCAGAGAGTGAAGTTATTCCTGCAACAGGACATAACGAAATAATAACAATCGCACAGCCTGCAACATGTACAGAAAACGGCCACACAGCAGGCAGCTATTGTGCGGTATGTAATGAAGTCCTTGCGGAGAGTGAAGTTATTCCCGCAACGGGACATAACGAAATAACAATAATTGCACAGCCTGCAACTTGTACGGAAGACGGACATACAGCAGGAAGCTACTGTGCAGTATGTAACGAAGTCCTTGCGGAGAGCGAAACAATCCCTGCAACAGGACATAAAGAAATAACGGTAAAGGGCAAGGATGCTACTTGCGAAGAGGCGGGTTATACCGAATCTGAAATCTGCTCCGAATGTAATACCGTTCTGAAAGAAAGCACGGAAATACAGCCGACAGGCCATACAGAGTTTATCGACGAAGCTGTTGAAGCCACTTGTGAGTCTGAAGGCAAGACTCAGGGAAGTCACTGCTCTGATTGCGGTGAGGTTATAGTAGAACAGCAGACCGTTCCCAAGAAAGACCATACAGTAATAACTGATTCCGCTTTTGAACCGACCTGTACGGCAAGTGGACTTACTGAAGGTAGCCACTGCGAGGTTTGCGGAACTACAATAGCCGAGCAGGAAATTATTCCTGCAAAGGGACACGAGGAAGTAACCGAATCGGGCATTGAGCCTACCTGTGAAGAAGCAGGATATTCAGATTTTATCTATTGCTCGGTATGTAACGAAACCATAAAAGATCGCACAAAGCTTGAGCCTCTCGGTCACACCGAAGTTATTGACGAGGCTGTTGAAGCAACCTGTGAGGCAACAGGCTTGACGGAAGGCTCACACTGTTCGGTATGCGATAAGGTAATTGTTGAACAGACAGAAACACCTGTAGCGCCCCACAAAGAAGTAATTGTCGAAGGTAAGGCTGCAACCTGTACCGAAGGCGGCTACACCGAAAGTGTTGAATGTAAATACTGCGGACAAACTATTTCCGAGTCTCAACCGATTCCTGAGAAGGGACATACAGAGGTTATTGACGAAGCGGTTGAAGCGACCTGTGAATCAACAGGACTTACCGAAGGTTCGCATTGTGCGGAATGCAATGAAGTTCTTGTTGAACAAGAAGTAACAGATATGCTTGAGCATTCTCTTATCGAGGTTCAGGGAGTTGAACCGACCTGTACTCAGGCAGGCTATACCGTAAGCCTCAAATGCGAACAGTGCGGCTTTGTTGATACACCTGCGGAAGAAATTCCTGCACTCGGTCACGAGGAGGTTGTTAAGGAAGGTCTTGCTCCCACCTGTACCGAAGCAGGCTATACAGAGCGCATAACCTGCGGAAATTGTGATGAGGTAATCAAAGAGCGTGAAACTCTTCCGCCTGAAGGACACAGTGAGGTTGACGTTATTGAACAGCCTGCAACCTGTACCGAAGACGGACACACGGCAG
The DNA here is from genome assembly GCA_017625835.1 of Clostridia bacterium. Classification (GTDB taxonomy): domain Bacteria; phylum Bacillota; class Clostridia; order Oscillospirales; family Acutalibacteraceae; genus CAG-488. The sequence goes on along the minus strand of JAGAKF010000007.1, from coordinate 16,377 downwards.
GACGATACTGTGCGGTGTGTAACGAAGTGCTTGCAGAAAGCACCGTTATTCCCGCAATGGGACACAGTGAAATTGAAATCGTCGGAAAGGATGCAACCTGTACCGAGGACGGACATACAGCGGGACTTATGTGTGCAACCTGCGGAATAATACTTGAAGAAACGCAAGCAATACCTTCAACAGGACACGGCGAACCGGTTCTTGCTGAGGGACAGCCCGCAACCTGTACCGAAGAGGGATATACAGATTCTTACTTCTGCGGTATATGCAATGAGGTACTTATCGAATCAGAAACAATTCCTCCGCTAGGCCACGAGGAGGTTGTTGAAGAAGGTCTCGCACCTACCTGTACAGAAGCAGGCTATACAGAACACATAACTTGCGGTAACTGTGATGAAGTGATTCAGGAAAGAGAAGAGCTGCCTGCAACAGGACACAACGAAATCGTAGAGGAAGGATATCCCGCTACTTGTGAGGAACCGGGAATGTCCGACAGAGTATATTGTGATATATGCTTTGAGGAGCTTGTGCAGGCAATGCTTATTGAACCTTTGGGACATACCGAGGTTATTGACGAGGCTGTGGAGCCCGGCTGTGAAACAGACGGTCTGACTGAAGGCGTCCATTGCAGCGTATGTAACACTATACTCGTTGAACAGGAAATTATCGAAAGAACAGGCCATAACCTTATGGAAATACCGGGTAAAGAGCCTACCTGTACTGAGGACGGATATACCGTAAGTCTTCAGTGTGATATCTGCGGATATGTTGATATGCCACCTGACATAATACCCGCACAACATTCATGGGTACAGGATTCGGGCTCACCGGTTGAGTCGTATATTTGTGAACACTGCGGAACCCGCAAAGAAGAATAACAGATAAAGGGAGTTTTATTATGAATAAGAAAAGCAATAAAAAGGGTGTCGGTGTTTTAGTTCTGCTGGTCGCAATTCTGATTGTGATTATCGGATTGTTTAACATCTCACGCCTTACCTTCATTCCTGAAGCAATCAGAGAGTCTGTTTCAACATTTATCGGAATATACTATTCAAAATCAATTGTTTCAAGCATAACCTTTGAGGCTGTCGGAGCCGCATTGCTCACACTTTTTGCAACGTGGGTAATCGCAAGTATCGTAAAGTTTATTACAAACAATATAAAATACAAAAAGAACCGTGCAGAAACTCTGCATCAGCTGGTAGGCAAGCTGGTTGTTTATGCGATTTATATCGTTGGTGCAATCGTTGCTCTCGGCTGTCTCGGTGTCAACACAACCGCAATTCTTGTTTCTGCAGGCGTTGTAGGAATTATCGTAGGCTTTGGCGCACAGTCCTTGATCGAGGATATTATCACAGGCTTGTTCATTATCCTTGAGGGCGAGTTTGCAATCGGTGATATTATCACAATTGACGGCTTCCGCGGTGAGGTTAAAACAATCGGTCTGAGAACCGTAAGCATCGAGGACCTCGGCGGTAATGTCCGTATTATCAACAACAGCGAAATCAGCTCACTTATCAACCTTTCCGATAACACATCGGTTGCAGTTGTAAATGTTCCTGTCAGCTATGAGGACAGCCTTGAAAAAGCAGAAGCGGCTGTTAAAGAGGCGCTCTCCGAGCTTCCGTCTGAGTATCCCGATATCTTCAAGGAAGCTCCGGTTTATAAGGGTGTTGACCAGCTTATCGAAACTCATTTTGAGCTTATGGTTGTTGCTAATGTGGCAGAAGAGAATATCTATAACGCACGCAGAATTATGCAGCGTGAAATCCGCTACTCCTGCGAAAAAGCAGGTCTGACCACACCGTGCAAAGATTAAAACATTAAGTTGATGGTTTAAACTTGAACGATATCCGTGTCCGGAGACACTGGCAGGTGCACTTGAATATGCTGTTTAGCAGTCCCCAAAAAATGAACACATGTCAAGTTTTATGTCAATATATGTGTGTGCTTTTCATTGGACAACAGGACAAGCCTCTCGCTTGTATTATGTATAATTAAATAATGTAATTGACCGCTACTGTTTAGTGAATACTGAACAGTAGCGGTCTTGCTATATGATTTTTAAATTAATCTAAAAAATCATAATCTGTAATTATATTAACTTTAATTGTAGGATGTTGTTTTTGATCTACGTATTTGGGTAAATCAAGTGTGTCAATTAACTTATTCCATGATGTACAATCATAATACTTTGCAACTGATTGCCAACTGAGTGTTCCTTTAGAGCTGTTTTTATTAAATTCTTCTTTTGTCTTTGGTTTGATACGTTCATAATCTTTTTTGAAGTTTTCCGTATGTTTAAGCTTTAGCTCTTCTGATGAAACTTTTGAAACAGGATAGTTTTCCATTAACCATTCTGCAAGTGTTTTGCTATATTTCTGCTTAAAAACCGGGTGAGGGGGCATACCTTTTTTCTTGAAGTCGGTTGCAGTGGGTACTCTACCGTTGTCAATGATAAATTGTTCAACTGTATCTCTGATTGATTTATCAGTCCAATGTATCAGTGGTAATTCATCGTGAATATCCTGTAAAAGCCCTGTAATATCAATGTTTTCAGAGAATTCAGATAAGATGTCAATTGACTTTTTTAACGCTTCCTTACGTGTCATAGATAACTCTCCTTTTCGACGTCTCAACTTGCTCATAACATTCCATTGATAATCGGTGAAGTAAGGCGATATCTTAGGGATAATAATGCTGTCAGGGTCAGTCGCTCAATGCGAGATACGACATACAGAGCAATTCAGGCGCGTGAAAAACTTTCTAATGAGCTTGACCGCGAACCGACAGTTGAAGAAATTGCGAAGGAACTTGATATGAAAAAAGAACAAGTAGTAATTTCACTAGAAGCGATTGTTGATCCGATTTCACTTTATGAACCAGTGTATAATGACGGAGGAGAAGCAATTTTCGTAATGGACCAGATCGGTGACAGGAATACGGCAGACAGTTGGATGGATGAGATTTTACTTTGTGATGCAATACGCGCGCTTTCAGACAGAGAAAAAAGAATCCTGAATTTAAGGTTTATGCTCGGAAGAACACAGACTGAGGTAGCAAATGAAGTCGGAATTTCGCAGGCACAGGTTAGTAGACTTGAAAAAGGTGCGTTAAAAAAGATAAAAAACAGTTAATTATTGACTTTTAACTTTCATGTGTTATAATTAACGGGCAAAAGCGGATATGGTGGAATTGGCAGACACGCCAGATTTAGGATCTGGTGCGAAAGCGTGCAGGTTCAAGTCCTGTTATCCGCACCAACAAACAGCTTGAAAACATTGTTTTCGGGCTGTTTGTTTTTAATTGACATAATTATTTTTATTGTGTTATAATAAACCATATTAATTTTCCGGAGGATATTATGTCTGCTGAAAACAAGAGAATTTTTAAAATTATCAGCCCTTATAATGATATTGAAGAGCTGATCGCAAATGAGGAAAATCATTATAAAACCAATCTTCATACACACTCCACATATAGTGATGCGAATAACACTATGTCGGAGATGATTGACGGCTTTTACGATAATGATTTCGATATACTTGCTTTTGCCGAACATGGCATTTACGGCAAAGAATGGGATCAGGATCCTACAATAATTCCGTTGTTTCTTTTTCAAAATCTCTGGCACGGTAAGAGAGAACATCCGACAACCAAACAGTACAAGGATATAGTTGCCGGCAAACATAAGACATTCAATAATCTCAGAACTAAAAAACGTGGTTTACAGTGCGTTCCTGAAGCGATTGAAGCTAACATGTTTACTCTGGTCAAAAACCATGTTAACGGATACTTTACCGATAACGCTTGTGAGGGAATCTTCGGTAAGGAAAACGATTATGAAAACCCGATAAGAAAGATTGAAAACAGCGGCGGTATTTCTCATATCAATCATCCTACTGATTGGTTGCAGGCATATAAGGATCCCGAATGTGCAAAAGTTCCTGAAAATATCAATTTCTTTGCAGATTTATTAAGAAGATACAGATCCTGCCTCGGTATTGAAGTACTTAATATGTACGACAGACCTAACCGAAGTGACCGTATTCTTTGGGATGAGCTTTTAAAAACATTGATTCCAGAAGGTGAACGCTGCGTATGGGGATTCAGTAACAGTGATGCACACAGAGTAACTGAAATCGATACTGCATTTATGGATTTTATCCTTCCTGAATATTCGCTTAAAAATCTCCGTACAGCCATGGAGAACGGAACATTTTTCTCTGTTGCACGTTATGCAAAAAATGAGCTTGGTGAAGATTTCGTAGGTCACGGTCCTTGGCCGAAGGTTACTGAGCTTCATATTGATAATGATGCACAGACGATCTCAGTTAAAGGTGTTAATGCATCAGTTATAGAATGGATTGCAGACGGTGAGATCATAAAAACTGACGTCATCGATGCTGACGGTGAAATTGAGTCAGTAATCAACTTTTCTGAATTTGAAAACCGTATTTCTTGCTATGTTCGTGCCCAGCTTAAGGGTAAAGGTGGAATATGCCTGACGCAGCCGTTTATCTGTGATGACGGTGATCTTCAGCGCTTTAAGAAACCGATTCCTGAGAAGAAGCGTCTTACTAAAAGAGAACAGCGCAAGAAAGATTTCTTTGACACCAGATTGGGAGTAATCATCGACCGATCAATAATCAATAAATAAAATCTGCCGACATCTTCTGATGTCGGCGTTTTTTATAGTGCTGATATTTTTCACTTTCCCTCTTGAAACTTTTGTTTGACTGTAATAAAATAAACAAGAGGTGGTATAATGCTTCTTAGCGGTAAAAAACGAACAGACAGTATGAAGTCTCTTCGTGATTTATATAAAATAGGAAGAGGTCCTTCAAGTTCACACACGATGGGACCCGAATCTGCGTGTAAGATTTTTATGCAGATGAATCCTGATGCAGACAGTTTTAAAGCGATTCTTTACGGTTCGCTGTCCAAAACCGGTGTCGGTCACGGAACTGACAGAATTATCATCGAGACCTTTGCTCCGAAGAAATGTGAAGTCGAGTTCAATGATACGCAGACAGGTTTGCTTCATCCGAATACAATGGATTTGTTCGCTTATAACAATAACGATCTTGTTGATCAGAAGAGAGTTCTCAGTGTTGGTGGCGGAGATATTGAAATGGAAGGATACGTTGCTGAAAAGCTTGAATATATCTATCCTGAATCCTCGTATGAAGCAATTTCTGAATATTGCAGAGAAAATCATATAAGACTTTGGCAATATGTTGAAAAAGTCGAAGGACCTGCTATCTGGATTTATCTTGACGAAGTCTGGTCACAGATGAAAAAAAGTATCCGCGAAGGTTTGTACGCTGACGGAGTTTTACCGGGTGGTCTTAACGTTCACAAGCGTGCAAAGCATCTTTACAATCAGCAGCATATCGATGAAAGCTCCGAAACAAGAGAAAACAGAGAGGTATGCTCGTATGCCTTTGCTGTAAGTGAGCAGAATGCTGACGGTAAAACAATTGTAACGGCTCCGACTTGCGGTTCTGCAGGGGTAATGCCGGCTGTCTTATATTATCAGCAGCTCAAACGCGGTTACTCAGACACAGAAATTCTTCGTGCTTTGGCAACGGGCGGAGTAATAGGAAACCTTATTAAAACGAAAGCTTCCATTTCCGGAAGTGAATGCGGTTGTCAGGCTGAAATCGGCAGTGCATGTGCAATGGCAGCTGCGGCTCTTGGTGAGCTTTTCAGACTTGATCTTGACAAGATTGAGTACGCTGCAGAGATTGCTATTGAGCATCATTTAGGTCTGACTTGTGATCCTATCTGCGGTCTTGTACAGATACCGTGTATTGAACGTAATGCGGTTGCTGCAATGAGAGCAATTAATTCTGTCAGCCTCGCAAGTTTTTTGAGTGATACAAGAAAAATATCACTTGATGAAGCTATAGAGGTTATGAGACAAACAGGACTTGATATTTCCAAGAGATACAAGGAAACCTCAGACGGCGGACTTGCAACTCTTGATGTAAACTGATAAACGGAAGGAGAGTTTATATGTCAAATATATGGCATGATATTTCACCCAAAAGAATTAACCCGGATGACTTTATGATGGTTGTAGAGATTCCGAAAGGAAGCAAGAAAAAGTATGAGCTTGATAAAGAGACTGGTTTCCTGATGCTCGACAGAATTCTTCATACATCAACGCACTATCCTGCAAACTATGGTTTTATTCCGAGGACGTACGGTGATGACGAAGACCCGTTGGATGTTCTCCTTATATGCTCGCAAGCTCTTGAACCGCTTACTCTTGTAAGAGCTTATCCCATTGGCGTTATTTCTATGATGGATAACGGTCGCGACGATGAAAAGATTATTGCAGTTGCATATAATGATCCTAACTATAATAATTACACTAACATTGATCAGCTTCCGAAGCATATCTTTGATGAAATGCGTCACTTCTTCTCAGTATATAAAAATCTTGAGAATAAAGAGACTGCTGTTGAAGAAGTCAGCGACAGAGAAGCTGCGATTAAAGTTATTGATGATGCAATAAACCGTTATATTGATAATTTCTGCAAATAAAAAAGGAGGCATATGCCTCCTTTTATTTATTGTTATCGTAGATTTGCTTCAAACCGTCAAGAATAAGGTTTTGGTCATAGATAATATCTCTGGTACAGTTGCGGACAACTTCCTTTGAAAGACCTCCTGTGGCCACTGTTGAGACAACCTTTTTGCCAAAATCCTTTTCCATTCTTTCCGTAAGTCCGTCGAGCATTGCCGATGTGCCGAAAACGATACCGGATTTCATACAGTCGATTGTGTTTGTGCCGATTGAAGTATCAGGTGTTTCGAGATTAATTGTAGGTAACTGTGAGGTTCGTGATGCAAGTGCATGCAACGAAATACCGACTCCCGGAGAAATTGTACAACCGACAAACATTCCTGTTTCGTCGACAAGAATTATCTTGGTTGCAGTTCCCAAATCGAGAACAAAGCAAGGGAGAGGGTATTTTTCGATTGCTGCAACAGCGACGGCTGCGATGTCGGCACCGATCTGGCCATTCATATTGTTGATAACCTTAAGGCCGGAACCGATATCAGAGCTGAGTACATACGGTTGCTTTCCTGTAACACAAACAACAGCTGACTTCAATGCATCAGTAACTTCGGGAACAACACTACTGATGATTGCGCCGCTGAACTGAGAAATCTCTGCATTATATAATTTAAATACATTCAGAAGCTCAACCGCATACTGGTCGCCTGTTCGTTTTCTGTCAGTTGCAAGGCGCGAAGTGAACTGCAGTTCATCACCTTGAAAAACTCCTAAAGTTATATTTGTATTGCCTATGTCGACTGTTAAAAGCATAATTTCACCCCAAATGAGTTTATGTGAAAATTATACCACTTTTTCAGGTAATGTCAATTTTAAACTTGACATTAAACTTTAATTATGATATTATAACTGACGTTGTGACACGCTGCTATGGCTCAGGTGGTAGAGCACATCCTTGGTAAGGATGAGGTCGGCGGTTCGAGTCCGCCTAGCAGCTCCAGAAAGCGACAATCTTCCAATGGGGATTGTCGCTTTTTGTTTAAGTGATTTATTAATCTTGTAAAATTGTTGCAGATTTATTTGGTGAAATTGCATACAAATTTTGCGAATTTAGCAAAATATTTTTCCTAAAAATATTTTAAAAAAATATTTACAACTAAAAAAAATTGGAGTATATTATTTTGTATTAAATATATTATTTATATATTTAAATCTATCGTAAAGGAAGATGTACAATGAACGTAATGGAAGAAATTACAAAATGGGGACATGAGAAAGTTCTCTTTGTAAACAACGAAGAAGCAGGTTTGAAGGCTATTATCGCTGTTCACAATACTAACCTCGGTCCGGCTATCGGTGGTTGCCGTCTTTGGCCGTATGCTTCAGAAGAAGAAGCTTTGTTTGATGTTCTTCGTCTTTCAAGAGGTATGTCACATAAGAATGCTGCTGCAGGTCTTAACTTTGGAGGCGGTAAGGCTGTTATTATTGCTGATCCTTCACAGAAGACAGAAGCTATGTTCGAAGCTTTTGGTGAAGCTGTAAATGCTCTCGGCGGATGCTACATCACTGCTGAAGACGTTAATACATGCTGCGACGATGCTCTTATCATCGCACGTAAGACAAATCACATCTGCGGTCTTCCGCACGTAAGCGGTGACCCGTCACCTTACACAGCAATCGGTGTATTCCAGGGTATCAAAGCTACAGCAAAGGTTCTTAATGGCACAGATAGCCTTGAAGGCCTTACAATTGCTGTTCAGGGCCTTGGTAAGGTTGGTTATGACCTTTGCCGCCACCTTCATAAGGCTGGCGCAAAGCTTATCGTTGCTAACCTTGAGCAGGAAAAGCTTGATATGGCTGTAGAAGAGTTCGGCGCAACAGTAGTTTCTGTTGACGAGATTCTTTATCAGGAATGCGATATCCTTGCTCCTTGTGCTCTTGGCGCAATCGTTAATCCGACAAACATTCCGAAGTTCAACTGCCGTGCAATTGCAGGTGCAGCTAACAACCTCATCCTTGACCTTGAGTCAGGCGAAGCTCTTAAGGCTAGAGGTATCTACTATGCTCCTGACTTCATCATCAACGGCGGTGGCGTTATCAACGCAGCTGCTGAAGCAGCAGGCGACTACAACGAAGAAGCAGTTCTCGAGAAGGTTTACAACATCTACAACACAATCGAGAAGATTCTCCTTGAGTCTAAGGAAACAGGTGAGCCTGAAGGAGTTATCGCTACAAGATTTGCAGAAGAGCGTATCTACGGCAACAAATAATTAAACTTTTACATAAAAATCCGAGTCTTTAAATAGATTCGGATTTTTTGTTTTTAATGTTTGAATTTTCTATAATGTATGTTATAATAATCGCATAAATATAAGAGGGGAGTTTATTATGGAAAACAAACTTTCAAAACGCCTTTGGTTTAACATCCTTTTGTTTAACCTCATGGGCTTAATTGCCTGGAATGTTGAAAACATGTATTTCAACACGTTCCTTTATAACTCAGTATATGCAGGAGCTTCCGCTGAAGCTATTGCCGGTACTATGGCACCGACAACGGCAATTAGCCGAATGGTTGCAATCTCAGCTATTACGGCCGTGCTTACAACATTTATTATGGGTACACTCAGTGATAAAATGAGAAAACGCAAGGTGTTTATATCTGTTGGCTATATCGCTTGGGGTATTATTACAGCTTTGTTTGGTTTTATAACTCGCGATAATATTGCTTCGCTTTTTGGATTGTCAGATGCAGCAACAGTTCTTACGGTAACAGTCTGGGCGGTAATCATAATGGATGCCATTATGACATTTATGGGTTCTACAAGTAATGACTCCGTATTCAATGCATGGGTTACTGAAGTAACTACTCCGTCAACAAGACCTAAGGTTGAAACAGCATTTACGTTCATAGGTTTTATTTCAATGGTTATAGTTATGGGCATTGGTAGCTTTGCTCAGTCCGGTGCAATCAGTTATCAGGTTTTCTTCCTTGCTCTTGGCGCAGTTGTTGCTGTTTGCGGTGTTGTAGGTCTTTTCTTACTTGAAGATCCCGAACCTAAAGTGCAGGCGGACAATTTGGCAAAGTCAAGCTATTGGAGCGATCTTTTTTACGGTTTCAGACCTTCTGTTATATCCGGCAACTCAAGACTGTATCTTACTCTTGCTTCTGTTGGTCTTTACAATATTGCTATCCAGGTATTCTTCCCGTATCTTTTTGTTTATCTTCAATACGTGGTTCTTCCCGCTAACGAAGGAATCAATTTCCTTACAGCCGGTGTAATTATTCCTGCAGTACTTGTAATTCTTTTCCTTGTAGCAGGTATAGTTATACTTATGAAGGTTTCAGGTAAAAATAAGGCTTATGGTTTAATTCCTGCGGTTATTTTATTGGTAATTGGTCTTTTCATTCTTTCACGTACAACCAACCTTGTAGGTGTTCTTATCGGCGTAGGTCCGACGCTTATCGGTTATGTTGTTCTTATGATTCTGTTTAATGCTGCGGTCAGAGATTTTATTCCTGTCGGCAAGGAGGGTCTATTCCAGGGAATCAGAATGATTTTTGTTGTTCTTATTCCTATGGTTGTCGGTCCTGTAATGGGAGATATTGCATGCCGTAACTCAGCAGTTACTTACATGAATGAGTACGGAGTTGAAACGATTGTTCCGTCATCAAGTATGTTCCTTTACAGCTGTATTTTTGCTGTTCTTGTGTTTATTCCTCTTGGATTCCTTATTAAAAAAGGTTTCGAGGTTAAAGAAGTTAAACATAGCAGAAGATAATAACAAGCCTCTTGCAATTGATTTGCAGGAGGCTTATACTTTTATACATATCATCAAACTTGACTAAATATATGAAATGTGATATTATTTTAACAAATAATTTTGGAGGGTTATTATGAAAAAAACATTCAAGATTCTCGTATCTGTTATTGCAATTTTAGCGCTTTGTGTCGGTTTTATGCCTTGTTTTGCTGCGGATCTTAACAGTGAAGCGGTGAATCTTCACAAGGGACAGTATAAGAATTATCTTCTTCTCGGTGACAGTGTTGCTAGCGGTTACCGCGATCAGATTACTGATAATGACAGAGAATTTAATAGAGCTCATCAGGAAACTACATATTACAGAGTACCTGGCTCTTATGCCGATGTTCTTGCAAATGCAATTATTAACGATCAGTCAATGACAGCTTTTGCTGCACCCGGATTCAGAACAATAGAAATCAGATATATGCTCGAAGATGACTTTGATGAAACAGATGATTATCTTTTCCATCCCAGCCAGCTTGATGCAGTAGGATACGCGGGCAGTGAAGAGTTCAGAGCTGCGTATAAGAAAGCAATCGCTGATGCTGATCTTATAACTCTCGGTGTCGGCGGAAACGACTGGGGCGCATACCTTACTTGGGTTGTTGCTGACGTTCTTGAGAAGAAAAACGTAGCTGATGAATACATGGAAAAGCTTCAGGAAGTCATTGCTGAAAGTTCAATGGATATGAGCAGTATTGAATCACTTGTTGAAATCGCTCATCTTGCAGGCGCTCTTCCTGAACTTCTTACTACTATTCCTACTGCGCTCGAATACGGTCTCAGCAATTTCTATAAAAACTGGGACATTATGATTCAGGATATTTATGATCTAAATCCAGACGTAACTCTTATGGTAGTCGGTATGAGTGATAACGGAGTTAAGGGCAAGTATTATGATTATGACGGTGTTGTTGGTGAGAAGATATCAGGTGTAGCTGATGGTGATGATGCTGCAGCTGTTTCAGGATCGATAGTCGGACTTATTATGGAAATTGCTAATAAGCCGATGATTGACGGTGCGGAAAAGTTCGGTTATACATATGTTGATACTGCAGGAACAACTTACGTTGACAGCCATCCCGATGCTGACGGTCACGTGCATATCGCAAACAAGATTATTGAAGCTCTTCCGCATCCCGAATTTTCCGATAAATTTGAAGATGTAAAGCCAGGTCATAAGTATTATAACGATATCGAATATGTTCTTATGAACGGTATAATGGATGCCGCATCAGCAACCGCATTCGGACCTGACGATTCTCTTACAATCGGACAGCTCAATCAGGCGCTGAATGTAATTACCGGTGCTGATAACACTACTGATGATACTTCAAAAGTCAGTACACTTAAGCTTGCTTTTACTTTCCTGAGTAACGGAGCGAAAAACGGATTAGAAGGTATAGTTGATTCGATATCACTTTTCTTCAAAGTTCTTTCTGATCACGGATTCAATCCGATGGCGACTGTAACAAGAGCAGAAGCCGCAAGTTATTTCAAAGCTTTTGCTGAATAATAACTAAATATAATAAAATACCTCCTTGTATTTGGCAATACCATTTACAAGGAGGTTTGTGTTTTATTGGATTAGTTGATATGTCTGATTAATATGTGATTTAGATTGCCTTATAAAAAACAATAATCCGAAACCGTCGCTGATTGACAAAAGTTTCGGATTATTGTTTTTGGTGGAACAATGTCCGAGGTGTTCGAACATTGCTCCATAGCTGATTTTTCGCCATTAAAGGCTGCTTCAATATCATCAAGTGGGATGTCATCTATGGTGACAGGCTTATTGCTTGCATTGATAATCAGCGTTAGGTGATCATCATAAAGATAGACCGAATGAACAAAGATATTGATGATTGCTCTGCGTTTTACCGTATCATCACCGGGCATCTCACAGACATAATTAAGAAAGGCTAAAATCTGAGCCTCGCTGAGAATCACTCTCTTGTTCTGCTCGATGGCAAGCTGTTCCTCAAGCTCTTCTTTTTCTGCCTGACGGCGGTTGATTCGCTCTGTAAGTGCTACTGCATCTCCGCCTTTTTCAATGGACAACCACATATTTTCAATAGCCTCATCAATTTCCTTGATTGAGCTTTTAAGATTCTTGATAGATAGATTATCGGGATTTCTGTTGCATTCTTCCGATATCCTTTTAGCTATATATTGCATTTTTTCATCTGTCAGCATTTTAAGGCATTCGTTGATAACAAGGTCTTCAATCAGTTGTTTACCGATAGACTTCTTTTCACATTTCTTCTTCCTTGCACTCTTGCAGACATAATAGTGATATACGGCTCCCGATTTACCTGTACCGCAAACACCTATCATCATTTCCTTACAATGACCGCAGAAAAGCTTGGTGGTTAAAATATAGGCATCATCGCCCTTTGTTTTTGCCTGTGCTCTCTTGTTTCTGTTCAAAATCTCCTGTACCCGATAGTATAAATCATCTTCAATGATTCTCGGCATACCACCGGGAGTCTCCTTTCCGCTGTACAAATAATAGCCGATATAGCGTTTGTTACTTAAAAGTCTTGTCAGGCTTGTGAAACTGAACTCGTTGCCGATTGAGGTTTTAATGTGCCGTCTGTTTAGGTCTTTGATTATTTCGACTTTAGGCTCACCACGGGCATAGCGTTCATAGATTTCTCTGACAATTGCCGCTTCATCTTCATCAACATAAAAGGTTCGGTCCTTCTTGTTCACTTTAAAGCCAAGACCGGGGTTACTGCCATTTGACAGGCACTTTTCTGCATTGATTGCAAGACCTCGGTTTATCTTCTGTGCCAACTCCACAGAATAATACTCTGCCATACTTTCAAGCAAGCCCTCAACAAGGATACCTGAAGCATCTTCGGTGATATTTTCTTTAGCTGAGAACACCCTTACACCGTTCTTTTTCAGCTTTGCCTTATAAATTGCACTGTCGTATCTGTTACGTGCAAAACGGTCAAGCTGATAAACTAAAACACCCTCAAAGGTGTGTTTTTCGCTGTCGGCAATCATTCGCTGAAAGTCTGAACGGTTGTCGGAAGTACCGCTTTGTGCTCGGTCTATATATTCACCAACTACCGTATAATTATGGACTGCCGCATATTCATAACAGATTTTCAACTGTCCTTCAATTGATTGCTCCGTCTGTCTCTTACAAGAGAAACGGGCATATATAACTACATTCATTTTAATCCTCCTGAATTTGTTGTTTTAATTTTATTTATATTTATTTTCTTTGTCGAATGTGTGAAGCTCCCCGATACTGTGAAATATCGGGGAGCTGTATATTAAGCATACTCAGGATGTTTTTCTAACCACTTTTTAAAATATTCCTTACCTAAATCGCTTTCGTAAAACTTCTTAATTTCGGGAACCATAGCCGAAGCAAAAGAATCAAGCACCTCTTTCGGCAATTCAATTTTGCTGTAATCAATGGGTTTGAAAGAGAATTCGCCACGGGTATCGGTACTAAGATAATGAATAATATATTTGATGGTATCAATAAACTTCATTTGCATCACCTCGCATCCCTGTTCCTGCTTCGCTGTCGCTGCAAAGCCCTGTTGTAATACTCACAGGCTTTCATAACATAATCTTCAAGCTGTTTCTTATTGGCATTAGGATAGAATTTCTGCACTTGCTCAAGCGGGAGTTTGAACATAGCCTTCTGATTAGGCTTTTCAGCCATAAGCATATTTTCAATTCCGTCGGCAGTAAGTGTGCCTGAATTGAAATCTCTGTGCATATGCCAAGCCTGAGAATATGACGGTGTGCAATCCTGTTCTTCGATTATACGGAGCAAATCATACTGCATTTGGTCGTCAAGGAATGAAAGTTCAACACCGACGGACAAAGCGATTTTATCTTCGTCCATCATTTCAAGCAGTTCGGGAATGAGATAAGTCAGACGGAGATATCTTCTAACCGTATTTTTACTTTCGTTAATCTGTTCACCTATGATTTCGGCTGTTTCTAACTTCCGCCCAACTTGGGTGGAAGTTAAATCAGTTCTCTGTCCTTGTCTGCTCATTGCATCCATTTTGAGTTTAAGTGCAAATGCCTTTTCAGACGGCAAAATATGCTCTCTGTGCAGATTACTGTCAACAAGCATAATAGCCGCTTCATCTCTGCTCACGGCATAAATTAAAGCAGGTACTGTTTCCAGCCCTGCTTTCACTGATGCTCTCAGGCGTCTGTGACCTGAGATTATCTCATATTCATCATCTGTGTTTTCAAGAGGTCTTACAACAATAGGTGAAATTACACCTTTCTGCTGTATGCTTTCAATGAGTGTGTTCATTTCTTCATTATCTAAAACTTTATACGGATGTCCCTCAAAGGGATGAATTTTTTCCACCGGGATATTTACCGGTGCTTTTAATTTTTTATTAGCCATTTTATCGGCTCCTTTCCTGAATTTTGTTTGTATTTGTTTTAGTTTTGTAGTCATCACGGGTATAACGCTCATGCATTCTTGAATACTCGTTGATGCTATCCATTCTGTTTACTACATCCTCAGCCCTGTATTTAACTCTGTTTAAAATTTTGATATTCTTTCTTGCAACTCTCATAGCGGCAGTAAGAGTTGCAATATCTTCACGGATTTCATTCTGCAGATTTTCATCACCTGAACGAACGGCACACTTCAGTTTGTTTCTGAATACATTCCTTGCTTCGTCCATTTCATTTAATTCTTTTTCCGTGTTAGAAATAAGTGCTTCAAGGTCCTCATAACTTTCAACATTGTTATCAAGCAATAAGTTCTGTTCTTCACAAAGCTGGTCAAATTTCAAAAGCTCCTGTTCAAGATAAATTTCGACATCATTGCAATGGGGATGCTCCTTAAACATAAGCAGCCCTTTACACAAACAAGTGTAAGAGCTGCTGATACCGCTTTTGTAATTGTAAGGGTTGCCGTCAAAGAATAAGGTTTTGAAAGTGATTGAATCGTGAGTGACTCTTCTCGTGTAATGTCTTTTAGTCAGTATTACTTCTTCAATATCATTAATTGCATAACCGTCACCAAGATCGCAAAGCCATACGGGACGGTTAAATCTTTTGTGATAAACTGTCGGTTCGGGACGATTGAAATCAAAAGTATATCCCTTCTTTTCCATTAGCCAAATGAAAGTTCTGATATTTGAACTGCGTGATAAACAATCATCAATATGAAATTTCAAT
This sequence comes from Clostridia bacterium, assembly GCA_017625835.1. GTDB lineage: Bacteria > Bacillota > Clostridia > Oscillospirales > Acutalibacteraceae > CAG-488. The sequence goes on along the minus strand of JAGAKF010000007.1, from coordinate 857 downwards.
AAATCATACTGATGGTTTTCTCCGTTCTTCTCTGCAAGATAGGTCATTCTTCTCGGAGCCTTGTGCGGCTTTTCAACTATTGATAATCCGTATTTGATGCAAAGCTCATCGGAAACTTTTCTCATTAATGCATAACTTTGTTTGCAGGCGTTGAACTTTTTACCGTCAACCATTGAAACACTGTTCACAACAAAATGATTATGAATGTGACCTCGGTCAAGATGAGTTGCAACAATAACCTCGTGTCTGTCTCCCCATAATTTCTGTGCAAGCTCTTTTCCGATTTCGTGAGCAAGCTCAGGAGTAACCTCTCCCGGCTTAAAGCTCTGATAACCGTGAAAGGCAATTATCCCGTCCTGCTTATGAAACAGCTTTTTTGTTTCCGTCATCTGGTCACGTGCAAACTCAGGGTTACAATTTATTCCGCTTACAAAATATTGCATCTCAGTTTTTTCACTTTCAACTGCGTAATCAATTACATCTTTAAGTGATTGCAATTCAGAATTACTGTAATAATCATTAAGCGTTTTATCGGGATTCATTGCGTAATCAACAACACTTTTAAGTGTACCTTTAACCGACCATATTTTTGTTACTGCCAATATTCATCCTCCTTGCTCAACTGAAACTCAGCCGATATTTTCTTTTCGAGTTCACGAAGAGATAGAATAACGGCACGTAATTCCTTTTCATTTATCCAACCTTTTGCATTTGCAACTCTTGCAAGCTGATTTAAATTGTTGCCGACTGCTCTCATTTCTCTGATTAAAACTGTGTAATCAACAGGCGGAGCTTCTTTAATGTTCTTGTAATAAAGCAGAAACCGAATCATTTTTGATTTTGAAATCTTCATTATG
>JAGAKF010000006.1 GCA_017625835.1 Clostridia bacterium | reverse complement strand
TCAAAATACTTCTTACCAACTTCCATAACAACGTCGGAATACATCTGGATAAATCTTCTGTAGCAGTCATATGCCCAACGAGCATTGCCTGACTTAGCTGCCATAACTTCAACAACTTCTTCGTTGAGGCCGAGGTTGAGGATTGTGTCCATCATACCGGGCATTGAAGCACGAGCACCTGAACGAACTGAAACGAGGAGCGGATTTTCCTTATCACCGAACTTTTTGCCGGTGATCTCTTCCATCTTGTCGATGTACTCCATGATTTCAGCCTGGATGTCATCATTGATTTTTCTGCCGTCCTCATAGTACTGTGTACAAGCCTCTGTTGTAACAGTAAAGCCCTGGGGAACAGGAAGGCCGAGACTTGTCATCTCAGCAAGGTTAGCACCCTTACCGCCGAGGAGCTCACGCATTGAAGCGTTACCCTCTTTGAAAAGGTATACATACTTGTGTGCCATTTTTATACCTCCAAATTAATAATATACATTTTAGGTGTTAACAGGCATAAAATCCCATCAACATTCATAAGCTAGTATATCACAGACTTATGGAAATTGTCTATACTTTTTTATAGAAATTTGTTCGATATGAAATCAAAAAATTTTGTATTAACTGACGAAAAATAAATAAAAATGCCCATACAAAGCCTTCTCCGGTATATTTTGAACTAAAACTGTTTCAGGTTTTCAAAATAATATGAACCCCTTACCCCTGTCTTATACAATTACATTCAAAAAATTTTGTGAAATTTGTCGCAAAAAAATCGTGCTTTTACTATTGTAATTAAACCGTTTTTCTGCGATAATAAATTTGTATAGTTATAAACTCAGATCGGAGGTTTGTTTATGAGTAAAAAATGTGCATTAGTCCTCGCTGCAGGTGAAGGCAGACGTATGAAAACATCGAAACCTAAAGTTCTGGCAGAGGTTCTTTTCAAGCCGATGATTGATTGGGTAACTGATGCCGTCAAGGCAGGCGGCGTTGATGAGATATGTGTTGTTACGGGACATTGCCACGAAGAGCTTGAAGCTCACCTCGGTGGGAAGTTCAAGACTGTTGTTCAGCAGGAGCTTCTCGGAACAGGTCACGCTGTTATGCAAGCTAAAGAGTTCATCAAGGATAACTCTCCCGGTAACATTCTTATTATCAACGGTGACGCTCCGCTTATTGATGCAAAAACAATAAGCACGGCTTTTGAGTATCACGAATCTCACAAAAATGCAGTTACTATTATCTCAGCAAAAATTGACAATCCTTTCGGTTACGGAAGAATTATCCGCAACAAGAATACGGCTCTTAAGAAAATCGTTGAAGAAAACGATGCAACCAATGCTGAAAAGATGATAAACGAAGTTAATTCGGGGGCCTACTGGTTCAACTGTTCCGTTTTGCTCGATGCTCTTGAAGGTATCATCGAAATGCACGACAAAAAGGGACAGGCTGAGTATTACCTGACTGACGCTGTTGAGGTTATTCTCGGAAAAAATCTTAATGCAGTCGCTTACGAGGCTGGCAATCCTGATGTTGTACTCGGTGCAAATGACAGAGTTCAGCTTCAGTTGCTTAACGAAATTGCACGTAAGAAAGTAATGTGCGACCACCTTCTCAACGGTGTTTCAATCCCCTGCCCGGACGGTGTTATCATCAGCCCAAGCGCAAAGATCGGCAATGAAACAGAAATTCTTCCCGGCACTATCATCAAGGGTGAAACAGTTATCGGAGAAAACTGCGTTATCGGCCCGAACAGCCTTGTTGAAGACAGCATTATCGGTAACGGTGTTACTCTTAACAATACACAGTGCTACTCATCAACAGTCAAGGACAATACATCCGTCGGTCCGTTTGCACGTATCAGACCCGATTGCGTTATCGGCGAAGGCGTAAAAGCAGGCAACTTTGTCGAGTTCAAGAATGCAACAGTCGGAGACCGTACAAGTGTTTCACATCTTACCTATATCGGTGATGCGGACTTCGGTTCTGACATCAATGTCGGTTGCGGTTGTGCAACAGTTAACTACAACGGCAAAGAAAAGAACCGTACAAAGGTTGATGACCACGCATTTATCGGCTGCAGCACATATTTAGTTGCTCCCGTAAGCGTCGGAAAGAACAGCTACACGGCTGCAGGTTCTGTTATTACGGAAGACGTGCCTGACAATGCACTTGCGATTGCGCGCTCCAGACAGACAATCAAGAAGGATTGGATTTCAAGAAAAAAACCATACAAATGGCAGAAATAAGAGGTATATTATGAACAAGAATGTTTTAATCCGAATAGTTTCACTGACACTTGTCGGAGGAATTTTGTTGACAGCTTTCGGCTGTAAGAAAGATGACACGGACGGAGATCCCGCAACAAGCTCTCAGTCCGAAACAATGGGAATTATTGAACAGCCGACAGTAGAAAACGGCACAGCAGTAATCGAATATCCGAGCACAAAGCCTAACGGCTCGACCGTAGTCGTTTCAACGGTTGCTACGGGAATTGATTTTGCAAATCAGTTCAGAACAGGCAAAAAGCTTGACAAGCTCGATCAGGTCAAAAAAGACAGATTTGTTGAAAGATGTGCCGATTTCGGTATTGATTCTGCCAAGGCAAAAGAGCTGGTTAAGAACGGAACGACCTGGATGGAATTCAGCGTTGATCTTTACATTGCCAATACTACATCTAAAGATGTCGCGTTAAAAACACTTAAAGCGGAAAATACAAAGCATATAATCGTTGACACTCAGCTTGGCAGCGAATACGGAATCCCTTCAGGCAAAGGCATGTATGTTTCAGTTGACGGTATTGTTGATTCATCAAAGTACGAAGCTGAAGAAGAAATTCTGGCAGCTCTTCAGAAAATGGGTATCAAACTCGCATATACAACGCTCAAAAATTCCGCTGACTCAGTTGATGACTGGTCAAAGGTTACAACCGCATATATGCCGGTTAAATTTTAACTTATTTCGGGACGGTTCTCCGTCCCGAATGTTTTGAGGAGAACAAAATGTTTTTAAGAAAAAAAATAACAGCATCGCCGTCAGGTTCACCTGAGTTTATGGTTGTCGGTCTCGGAAACCCGGGCAAGGATTATGAGTTTACCCGTCATAATGCAGGTTTTCTTACACTCGATCACATTGCTGTTGAAGAGGATGCTGAAATAAAAAAGCTCAAATATAAAGCTTTGATAGGAGACACCGTTATTTCGGGACACCGTTGCCTGCTCGTTAAACCGCAGACTTTTATGAACAACAGCGGTGAGGCTGTCCGAGAAATTTCTCAGTTTTACAAAATACCGCCCGAGAAAATAATTGTAATCTTTGACGATATCTCCTTGCCGTGCGGAAAACTGAGAATAAGGCGCAAAGGTACAGACGGCGGACATAACGGAATCAAAAGCATAATTTATCATCTTAATTCGGATAATTTTCCGAGAATCAAAATCGGTGTCGGTGCTAAACCGCATCCCGACTATAACCTCGCCGATTGGGTGCTTTCAGCGTTCAAAAAAGATGAGATGGAAGAACTTAAGAAAGCTATAACAAAAGCGACCGAGGTTTTGCCGTTTATGCTTGACGGTGAAATTGACAAAGCGATGAATAAAGCTAACTAGGGAAACAGTATAAACAAAAACAACTCGGATTTCTCCGAGTTGTTAATTTTTTTATTTGTAGCTGTCGATGCTTGCCTTACCTGATGCTATTGAAAGCATAATAAGCGCATCCTGTGAATTGACCTTACCGCTCTTATCAATATCTGCAGCCTTGAGCTGATTGTTTGTAAGAGTTTTCTTTCCTACTGAATAATCAAGCACCATAAGCGCATCCACTGAATTTACTTTATTGTCGCTGTTAACGTCGCCAAGATTATAAACAAGCTTGAAAACCGGCCAATAATCGTCTCTTGCGCGAGCTCCTCTTGATTCTGATTTTGCAGTTTTGTTAGCAGGGCGTTCAAAATAATAGCACCAGTCATAACCTGCCTGATAAGCACCCTTTGCTGAGTTCGGAACAGCCTTCATTTTGTCAAGGATATGTCCCGTTGTACTCTTCTGCGTTTCAAGTTCATACTTCAGGAAATAAAGCTGACCTTCAAGTGACTTCCATGAATAACCGTTTTTATTACAGAAACTCTTAAGGCTGTCAAAACGGCTGTTATGCCACTGGCAGATACCGTAACTTGAGCCATTGTCTCCGTAGAGATTGGGATTGAAATCTGATTCCTTTTCAATATTGGCAAGAACACCGCAAGCTGCTGCAGAGTTAAGTCCCATTTCATTGATAAGGAAATTATAGATTGTCTGAACCGTCTTCCCTGTCGGTACTGATGCCGCTGAAGCAACAGTAACGAAAGAAGATGAAACAATAATTAACGTGAGTAAAACAAGAAGAGCTTTCTTTATGTAGCTTTTAGAATGCATAAAAATCGTCCTTTTTTTAGTTTAGCCGTAACCCGACCAATAAAGGTTATAACATATAAATGTTACGAAATTATGACATTTTAGAATTTTCTGTAACTTTTTGTAACTATTTTTCGACAAAAATGCAATGTTTCTTCTTTTTCAGAACAAAAACCGCCGAAGCAGTCCTGCAACGGCGGTTTTTAATTATCAATTATAATGAGTATTCAGCAGCGATGTCTGCAATTTTAACAGGCATACCTGTTACGAGAGACCTCTTTGCAGCAAGGCCGATAAGAACAGGCTGGAGACCGCAATCAAGGCCAACGCTTACTTCCTTATCGTTTACGATGCAATCGATGAATTCTGTGATTTCTTCAACGTAAGCACCCATATATCTTTCAAGGAAGAAGTTAAGGGGAACTTCACCGCGAACACCGTTAGCATCAGAAATAACAGCTGTTGATTCTGAATCGTTACCGATAGCAACCTGACCGAGTGAGCCGAAAGCTTCAACTCTCTGGTCGTAGCCGTAGCTTGCACGGCGGCAGTTGTCGATAACTGCGATAGCACCGTTAGCGAGCTTCATTGAGATAACTGCTGTGTCGATGTCCCCTGCCTCGCCGATAGCAGGATCAACGAGAACTGCACCGTATGCAAATACTTCCTCAACCTCTGAACCTGACATGAAACGAACCATGTCAAAATCATGAATTGTCATATCAAGGAAGATACCGCCTGAAACCTTGATGTAGCTTACCGGAGGAGCGCCGGGGTCTCTTGAGCAAACCTTAAGGATGTTGAGGTCACCGATCTGACCGCCTTCAACAGCCTTTCTTGCAGCCTTGAAGTTGTGGTCGAAGCGGCGGTTAAAGCCTACCTGATACTTAACGTTGCTGTTTTCAAGAGCAGCCTTAACTTCGAGAATCTTGTTTACGTCGTGATCGATCGGCTTCTCGCAGAAGATATGCTTGCCTGCTGCGATAGCTTCGAGAGAAATTGTTGAATGAGTATCTGTTGAAGAACAGATAAGAACTGCCTGAATATCGTTATCCTCAAGGATTTTGTGATAATCAGTGTAGAACTCTTCGATGCCGAGGCCCTTTGCCCAAGAGATTGTTTCATCGTTGAGGAAGGGGTCTGCAACAGCCTTAACTGTTGCGTTTTTAACATATCTCATAATTGATTCGCAGTGAACCTTACCGATACGGCCTGCGCCGATAATACCAACATTAATCATAGGTTTAATCTCCTTTATTATATTGTTTTAGATTGTGCCGTCCCATGTGGAAACTTCAGTCTTCTTCATTTCTTCTTCGTCGAACCAGCGTGTTGTTACGCACTTGCTTTCTGTGTAGAATCTGTAAGCATCCTTGCCGAGGCAGTGAAGATCGCCGAAGAATGAATTCTTATGTCCTGCGAAGGGGAAGAATCCGATCGGCACGGGAATACCAACGTTAACGCCTACCATACCGCCGTCTGTATGACGAGCGAATTCACGTGCATAGTAACCGTTCTGTGTGAAGATAACTGAACCGTTTGCATACGGGTTAGCGTTCATAAGCTTGAGACCTTCTTCGAAAGTCTTGACTCTCTTTATGCAGAGAACTGGTCCGAATACTTCTTCGTCACCGATTGTCATTTCGGGAGTAACCTTATCAAAGATTGTTGGTCCTACGTAGTAGCCGCCTTCGTAGCCTTCAACAACATAGTTTCTGCCGTCGAGCACGAGCTCTGCGCCTTCTGCAACACCCTTGTTGATGTCAGCAATAACTTCGTCGAAATGCTTCTTATATGTGATAGGTCCGAGCTTTGAAGTCTTATCATAGCCGGGGCCGACCTTAATAGCCTTAGCCTGCTTAACAAGCTCTGCAACGAAGGCATCTGCGATGCTCTCCTGAACAACACAGCAGCTGAGAGCCATACATCTCTGTCCTGCGCAACCGAAAGCTGAGTTGATAACGCCTGCAGCTGTTCTTTCGATCGGAGTATCCTCAAGAACGAGAGCGTGGTTCTTTGCCTGGCAGAGAGCCTGAACTCTCTTGCCTGCCTTTGCGGCACGCTCGTAGATAAGCTTACCAACGGGAGTTGAACCAACGAATGTGATACCCTTAACGTCGGGGCTGTCAAGAAGAACGTTGATTTCGTTTCTTGAGCAGGTAACGATATTGATAACACCGTCGGGAACGCCTGCTTCCTTATAAAGACCTGCAATTCTGAGTGCTGTTCTCGGAGTAAGGCTTGCAGCCTTGAGAACCATTGTGTTACCTGTAGCAAGGCAGACGGGAGCCATCCAGCCGAAAGGAATCATTGCGGGGAAGTTAACGGGAACGATACCCGCGAAAACGCCCATTGATTCACGGTAAAGAACAGTGTCATAACCCTTGGAAGCATCCATTGTGCTTTCGCCCATCATAAGTGACGGAACCTGAGTTGCAAGCTCTGTGCCTTCCTTAGCCTTGAGAACGTCGCCTTCAGCTTCGCTCCATACCTTGCCGTTTTCCTCAGCAACGAGCATTGTAAGCTCTTCCATATGCTCCATGAGAAGGTCACGTACCTTGTACATAATCTGAGCTCTCTTGATAGCAGGAGTTGCGCTCCATGCGGGATATGCAGCCTTAGCTGCAGCGATAGCCTCTTCAACCTCTTCTGCTGTACAGTTCGGTGCATAGCCTGTGATTTCACCTGTGCTCGGGTTTACGAGGTCATAATATTTGTCTGTTTTTGATTCAACGTACTGACCGTTGACAAAATACTTTAATTTCTCAGCCATTTTCAGTTTCTCCTTATTACATTAAGCCTATTTCTTTAAGAATTTCTACTATATCTAATATAAAATATGAAGCTTTGTCGATTATTCCGGCATCTGAAAGCTTTTCGATAACATCAAGCAAAACATTCGGGATAGTAGTAGTTAAATCTGTTCCGAGTGTTTTGTCAATAAAATCAACAAGCATTATCGGACCTATAAGAACTAATAATACACTTGAACCCATAATTATTTCTCCTTTAGATACCTGCTTTTTCAGCGATATATTCTCGTGCCATCTTTGCGTACTTGAACGGATTTGCGATTGCAGGATCCTGTTCAGCTTCTACGAGCATCCAGCCCTCATAATCAGCCTCGTCAAGAACATCGAAAACAGGCTTGAAGTCGATTGTTCCGTCACCGGGTACTGTAAATGCACCGAGACGAACGCCCTGAAGGAATGAAAGATGCTCTGCCTTGACTTTCTCTACGATTTCGGGACGAATATCCTTAAGGTGAACGTGCTTGATTCTCTTAGCATACTTCTTGAGAACTGCCATATAGTCCTCACCGCAGTATGCAAGGTGACCTGTATCAAAGAGGAGGTAAACAGCATCGGGATCGCACATATCCATCATCTTGTCGATTTCCTCAGCTGTCTGAACAACTGTACCCATATGATGATGGTAAACAAGAGTGATGCCGTATTCCTTAGCGATGTTGCCGAGCTTTGAAAGACCGTCTGTGAACTTCTTCCACTCGTCATCGTTCATAACATATTTCTTTTCAAAAACAGGTGTCTCCATCTGTCCCTGAATGCTGTAGCTCTGCTCTGATGCACCGATGCGCTTTGCGCCGCAACCCTTGAGGAATTCACAGTTTTCTCTGAAATCCTTTTCAACTTCTTCAAAAGGCTTTGTAAGGATGAATGAGGAGAACCAACGGTTTGCGATTTCAAGTCCTCTTATATCAAGGTATTCGTGCATACCTTCAACTGTCTTGGGATATTTGTTACCGATTTCGCAACCCTTGTAGCCTGCAAGTGCCATTTCACTTACGCACTGTTCGAATGTGATTTCTCCGCCGAGGTCAGGCATATCGTCGTTTGTCCAACCGATGGGAGCGATACCGAGCTTGATTTTTTCTGCGTTCATGTTAATTCTCCTTTATTAATATTTTCTTGCCTCAAGCAAGTGTTCTGTTCTTTCTTTAAGTGCTTCCTTACCTTTTTCAGTACGAGGAATATCAGAACAACCAACGTTCCACCATCCGCCGTAGCCGTCTGTCATAGATTTCGGAAGAACCTTTATATCAATGAGTGTCGGCTTTGTCTGCTTCATTGAGTCAAGCAATGCAGCCTCGAGCTCATCCATAGTCTTTGCTGTGTATGTAACGTAGCCGTAGCCCTTAGCGCAAGCGGCATAGTCGATGTTCATAAACTCACCGTTACGGATCGGCTCGTCACCGACGCGGTAACGTGATTCCGTACAGAGTGCGTTGATACCCTGACCCATCTGAAGGTTGTTGATACAGCCGAATGAAGCGTTATCGAAGAGAAGCACATTGATCTTCTTGCCTTCCTGGAGAGCTGTAATCATTTCAGAATGGAGCATATTATAGCTTCCGTCGCCTGAGAAAGCGTAAACCTCGCGGTCGGGATATGCAAGCTTTGAACCGAATGCGCCTGCGATTTCGTAACCCATGCAGGAGAAGCCGTATTCCATATTGTATGAATCGATTGAATCTGTTGTCCACATTCTCTGCATACAGCCCGGAAGTGAACCTGCGGCACCGACTGCGATTGCGTTTTCAGGAATAAGCTTACGGATAAGTGCAAGTGCGGCTGTCTGTGTGATAACACCGCCTGTTGCCTTTACGAAGCCTGAAACTGCATCGTCAACGTGGTTCGGGATTTCAGGAACATAGTCTTCCGAATATGTGCAGGAAGCAAGTCTGTCCATTTCCTTGTCCCAATCAGCCTTAGCATCAGCAATTTCAGTTGTGTAAGCTGTTTTGTAGCCGTCGAGGTATTTTTCAAGAGCCTTGACGCCTTCGTTAGCGTCAGCAACCATCTTGATGCTGTCGAGCTTGCCTGCGTGGAATGCGCTTGCATTAATTGTAACAACATGCTTATCGGCATAGAGCCATTTTGAAGAGGTTGTGAAGTCTGTGAATTTTGAGCCGATGCCGATAATAAGGTCAGCATCCTTTGCAAGCACGTTTGCGCTCGAGTTACCTGTAACGCCGATACCGCCGACGTTGAGGTAATGGCTTGATTCGATAGCAGATTTACCTGCCTGAGTCTCAGAGAACGGAATGTTATGCTTTTCGCAGAATGCCTTGACTGTTTCGCCTGCAAGTGAGTATCTTACGCCGCCACCAACGATAACAAGAGGCTTCTTGCTCTCCTTGATTTTCTCCGCAACCTGACGGACTTCATAGTCGCAGGGAATCTGACGAGGAATGAAATGAACTCTTTTTCTGAAGAATTCAGCAGGATAATCAAAGCTTTCGCCCTGAACGTCCTGCGAAAGAGCGATCGCAACTGCACCGCAATGACCGGGATCTGTAAGAACGCGCATTGCATTTGTGAGCGCAGTCATAATCTGCTCGGGACGTGTGATTCTGTCAAAATATCTTGTAACAGCCTTGAAAGCATCGTTTGTTGTGATTGTGCCGTCGTGAAGCTGTTCGATCTGCTGAAGAACAGGGTCGGGCTGACGTGAAGCGAAAGTATCTCCCATAAAGAGAAGCAAAGGCATATTGTTAACGGTAGCCATTGCAGCAGCCGTAACCATATTTGCAGCACCCGGTCCGATTGATGAGATACAGGGAATGATCTTCATTCTGTTTGTCATCTTACCGTAAGCTGCAGCAGCCTGAGCCATACCCTGCTCGTTTCTGCCCTGCATAACCTTGATTGAATGCTCAGCCTGTGAAAGAGCCTCACCAACGCCGAGAACGCAACCGTGACCGAAAACCGTGTAGAAATAATCGACATACTTGCTCTCGATCATTTCACCGTTATGCTCGATTGTAACGTACTGATTGTCGAGGTATCTTACGATAGCCTCACCAAGGGTAAGTCTTACTGTTTTCATAACAACTTCTCCTTTTATGCACGAGCGACCATTTCGCCGTATTTTTCTTTTTCGTCCTTAATAAATGCCTTGATTTCATCAACTGTCGGCATAAAGAGTGAACAACCGTGAGCTGCAACAAGCATTGAAGCAGAAGCACTGCCAAGCTCGAGACAATCCATAATATCCCACTCTTCAAGAAGGCCGTAAATGAAAGCTGAACCGTAACCGTCACCGCCGCCGAAAGACTTGAATGCCTTTACGGGGAACGGTTTGATTGAATATTCACCGTCAGCTGTGTGAGCTGTTGAACCTTCTTTACCGTGCTTGATGATAACGATTTTATTGCCCATACTCATCCAATGAGCAGCTGTTTCTTTGTCTGTTCTGCCGGGTGCAGAAATTGCTTCAGTGAGGTCGAACTCTTCGCGTGAACCCATAACCATATCACTGTTGGAAGCAACAACTGAATAGTAGATAGCTATTTCGTCTGCATTCTTCCAGTTGTACGGACGGTAGTCTATGTCAAAAATAACCTTTGTGCCGACCTTCTTTGCAAGATACATAGACTTAAGACAAGCTTCTCTTGACGGGCTCTGTGAAAGTGCAGTTCCGCTGATGAGAATTGCCTTTGCGCTCTTGATGTAATCCTCGTCAACATCGTCGGGATGAAGCATAAGGTCAGCTATACCGTCGCGGTACATAAGGATGCTGCTTTCATGCTCTGATTTGATTTCCGTGAAAGTAAGGCCAAGCTTTTCGCCACCCTTTGTGCGGGTGATGTGAGAAATATCAATACCCTCATCCTTGAAGAAACTCTCAACGTATGTACCGAACTGGTCATCGGAAACCTTGCCGATGAAGCCTACTTTTTTGCCGAGTCTTGCAAGACCGACTGCAATGTTTGCAGGTGAACCGCCGACATATTTTTTGTAGTTTTCACACTTATCGAGTGTGTTGTAATAATCTGTCGGGTTAAAGTCGATTGCTACTCGTCCGATGGGGATAAGGTCGAGTTCTCTTGTTTCATCAAAATCAATGTATTTCATAAAATCAGCCTCCAAAACTAATTTATAAATCATTCAAAATATTTTACCATATATATGTATTTTTATTCAAGAGGTAAACGAATCTTATTGTTAAAAAATACACATATTTTTTTGTAAAAAATATAAAAAGCTGTTTCCCCCAAAAAAGAAAACAGCTTTGAATCATTTAATTCTGAAACGCAGATGAATTCCGCCGAAGGACACAACATCGCCGTCGTTGACAACAGCAGTGCGTTCAACCTTTGTTTTGCCGATAGTTGTGCCTGAACTTGAGTTTGTGTCCGTAATAACCCAGCCTTTTTTATGCTTGGCGATAACTGCGTGAAACCTTGAAACTGACGGGTAATTAAGAACAATGTCGCAGGCATTACTTCTGCCGACAGAAGTTTCCCAGTTGGTGATTAGATATTCGTCGCCCGTGATTTCATCAATAAGGCAGGCAGGATTAACCTTCGGAGCTTTGCTCTGAAGAAGAGATTTGATGCAATATACAATTACGACAAAGCACAAAACAGGGATCAGGTATCTTGCAACGGTAAGAAGATCCACTTCGCATCACTCTCCTTGAATCAAAGCTTTCTACGAGTCGATTATATATTTTTAACAAAAAAATGTCAATAAATTTTCCGTTAAGTATTTGTTAAAAAGGGAAAATAATGTGCTATAATTAACGCATCAGATTCAGGGAGGCAAAGTATGAAAAAGGTATTATCTTTTGTTCTGGCGGCCGTTCTTGCATTTTCGGCTCTGAGCTTCCAGACCTCAGCCGTAGGCACATTTGAAGAATGGCTACAGGGTTGGGAAAACATTGATAACGAAACCGGTTATATAACTCTCACCCCCGGTAAAGACGAAACGGAAATGAATTTTTCGTGGCAGTCACCGCTTGAAAGTCTCGAAGAATATATCAGGGTTGGAAGGAAAGCTGATTTGAGTGACGCTTCGGAGCTTGAAGTCAGGACAATGCTCAATCTTTTCGGCAGTGAGTGGACACACGAAGCAACAGCCGAAAACCTTGAAGCAGACACAACTTATTATTACAGCTATACAATCAATAAAGTTGAAAGCGAAATTTATTCTTTCACAACAGGTTCATCTGAAAGCACAACCGTTCTGTTCGTAACAGATTCCCAGATCGGCCGTTCAAGCGGAACACAGGAAGAAATTTATCAGCACGACACATACGGTTGGACAGCAACTCTCGACTCCGCATTTTCAAAAAATACGGGAATAGATTTCATTCTTTCTTCTGGTGATCAGGTCGAGGATTCATATTCCGAAGAGCAGTACACGCTGTTCGAATCGCCCGAAATTCTGCGTTCGGCACCGATAGCTGCGGCAATCGGCAACCACGACTTCTACACACCGAATTACAGCCACCATTTCAACAACCCGAACGACAACACTTTTTCACTGTTCAGCTGGCCTGCAGGCAAGGGATATTATTTTTCCTATAACGATGTTCTGTTCATAGTAGTTGATTCAAACAATTTCTTCCCGACAGCAAACAGAAGACTTATCAAAAACGCTTGCAAAGCATATCCCGACGCAAAATGGCGCGTGCTTATGATGCATCACAGTCCCTTTGATGCAAGCGGTGCAGACGATATCGCCAACAAATTCGCTCAGTTTACCGTTGTTCCTTTTATCGATGAGTTTGATATTGACATCTGCCTTAGCGGACACGACCATTATTACAGCCGTTCCTATATGATAAAAGACGGTGAAATAACAGACGATGTCAGCGAAAACGGAGTTTACAAAAATCCCGAAGGCACTCTTTATATTACGCAGAATTCATCTTCAGGAAGCAATTACAGCGGTTTCGGAGACGAAATCTCGGAGTACTGTGAATTTGCTTTACAGGAAAGACGAACCACTTATTCGCTCGTCGAAATCAAAGACAATGCACTTACGGTTACAAGCTATCACGCAGACACAAATGAGGCTTTTGACACAGTTACAATAGAAAAAGAATAATTTAATCCGCCTGCCGAAAGACAGGCGGATTTTTGCGCATACTAAACAGTAATAAATAATAACACGGATGTGATTAATTTGAAATCTGTCTGGTATGACAATGTTGAGAAACCAAAATTCAACAGCCTTGAGGGTGACACCGAAACCGACGTGCTGATTATCGGCGGCGGACTTTCAGGGATACTGTGTGCATATATGCTTCATAAAAACGATATAGATTATATGCTTATTGAGGCTAACGAAATCTGCAACGGTATCACAAAAAACACCACCGCAAAAATCACCGCACAGCACGGTCTGATTTACGATAAAATCATCAGGAAATACGGAGTTGACAGCGCTCGGGAATATTATTTGAAAAACAGCAGGGCAATTGAGAATTACCGCGAGCTCTGCCGTATATTTGACTGCAACTTCGAAACAAAAAGTGCCTATGTTTATTCGCTTGACGATAAAACAGAAATCGAAAACGAAATCGGTGCATACCGCGCAATAGGCGCAGACGTTGAGTTTGTAGAAGACACTCCCCTCTTCCTGAAAATTGCAGGTGCGGTTAAGCTTGATAATCAGGGGCAGATCAATCCCCTTGAGCTTTTATATAAAATATCCGAAAAATTAAATATCAAAGAGCACACAAAGCTCGTAAACCTGCTTCCACATTGTGCCGAGACGACCAAAGGTAAAATAAAATTCCGTCGCGCGGTTTTCACAACACACTTCCCTATTCTTAACAAGCACGGAATGTATTCCCTGAAAATGTATCAGGACCGTTCATATGTTATTGCTTTGGAAAATGCACAGGACGTCGACGGAATGTATATTGATGCAAGTCAGAAAGGCTTATCTTTCAGAAACTATGGCGACTTGCTTCTTCTTGGCGGCGGCAGTCACCGTACAGGCAAAAAAGGTGGAGGGTTCAACGAGCTTATAAGCTTTGCCGAGAATCATTATCCCGATGCTGTTATAAAAACAAAGTATGCCACCCAGGATTGCATGACCCTTGATGGCATACCTTATATCGGTTATTATTCCAAAATTACTCCTGACTTGTTCGTCGCAACGGGATTCAACAAGTGGGGTTTTACTTCCGCAATGGTTGGCGCAGAAATCTTATGCGATATGATAAAAGGACCCGCACAGGAAAACAGCGTGTTTTCTCCGTCGCGAAGTATCTTTCATCCGCAGCTTGCCATAAATTGTTTTGAAACAATTTTCAGTATGCTTACACCGACCGTTCCGCGCTGTCCCCATATGGGATGTGCGCTTAAATACAATAAGCAGGAACACACATGGGACTGTCCGTGCCACGGCTCAAGATTCACTGAGGACGGAAAGCTGATTGACAACCCTGCGACTGACGACAAACGTTTATAAGGAGAGAGTGTAATTAATATCTGTTAGCTGCAACAAATATCATTCTTTCCTGAATTGTGGGACCACCGTGACCTTTGCCGAATCCGCCGTGGTCAGATGTGATGATGATAAGCCAATCTTCAGTTTCGAATGTATCTCTTGCCTTGATTGTACGGATTGTATCGTATGCAAACTTCTCGTTATGGCCAAAGCCTGTGCGGTATATAGGATTGTTCATTGAAAATCCGAAATCGTGACCGTTACCGTCTGTTCCTTCGTAAATTACAATCGTAAAGTCAGGGCAATCTGCTTTTTTAAGATCCTGAGCAGCTTTGATCATGCTGCCCTCGTTACCTGTTGTTTTGTTGAAAGCAACGTTGATACCGTTTTCTTCACAGTATTCCTTCTCGTTGATGTATGTTGAATCTTTCTTTGAAAAATGGCCGTTCCACTTTGTGATAAATGATGCGGAATCGATTGTGCCTTTTTCAATAAGGTCAGTCATAAGAGTTTTGCATTCAGGCTTCATCGGTTGGCCGTTTCCGTAAACACCGTTTTCCTCTGCCCAAACACCTGTAAGAAGTGAGCACCAGCCGGGAGCAGTAGAAGTTGCCTGAGTGTTTTCACCGTCAGGATAGTTCACACCACCGCAATATGCGAGGTTCAATGAACCGCCGTCTTCAAGAATTGTGTTGATACCGCTGTACTCGTCCTTGACGATGGTAAGAGCATCCGCACGACATCCGTCATATCCGATAACGATAGCTTTCTTCTCTGTCTTGCCTTCAGCCAACGGAGAATTATAGTGATCAACGATCATATCATAAATCTCTGTCTGCGGAATTGCTGTTTCGATTGTGTTTTCATATGCAATGCTGTCGATCGCTGCAAGATAAGCTTCTTCAGTATCGTTTGCATCGTTGCCGTAAAAGCCGAAAAACGCAGCGATAAACATAATAACGCTCATAAATTTTGCTACAAATGTCATGGTAAAATACCTCCTTTTTGTGATTTTATGATAACACTAATTATCTCTTCGGTCAATAAAGTTTTACGAAAAATAAAGTGACAATACAGAAGATATGTGTTATAATCACTTGACAATATCCGAGGGGGATTTTAAACCTTGCTAAAAGAAAAAACTGCTCTTTCCAAAAAAGATATTTTTATATACATACTTATGGCGCTGACAGGAATCCTTATCACGGTTACGGGAATTTATTATAAGCAGAGTTTCCTTCGGATTCTTCCGCTTTACAATTCGCTTGTAATCGCAATGCTTCAGTCACGTGTCAACAGATACAGCAACCTGCTCGGCAGCATAAACTCGTTGCTGTATGCCGCTGTTTATTTTTACTACAACCTGTATGCTTCTTTTTTTTCAGCGTTACTTTTCTCATTCCCGATGCAGATGATAACCTTCATCCGCTGGAACAAAAACAAATGGCAGAGTTCAACGGTTCTTAAAAAACTTACTTGGAATAAAAGATTTATTCTTCTTGCAGTCTATGGCATTCTGCTTCTTGCAATGTGGAAAATTCTGCCCTTGCTGGGGGCTGAATATGCTTTCCTTGACAGCGCAACAAACATTCTCGGTGTGTTCGTTCTGTTCCTTACGATGTTTGCTTATATTGAGTACACTACATGCATGATTATAAACGGTATCATCGGTATCGTGCTGTACGTTGCGATGCTCGAAAAATCTCCCGAAACGGCGCCCTACCTTGTCTTCTCTGTTTATTCATTTATATGTATCTGTTTTGCTTACTTTGAAGCAAAACGTCTCTACAAAGAACAAAACAAAGCTGAATCTCCGTCGTAACAGGCGGAGATTTTGTTGTATATGCGATTATTTTATGATATAATGTTGAAAAATCAAGAATCGGGGTTTAACTTATGAACGGAATGACAAGAAGAGAACGACAGGTTACGGATATCAATGAGATTTTAAAAATCCTTGACAACTCAAAGGTACTTCACCTCGGATTGGTTGACGGTGACGAGCCTTATGTTGTACCGATGAATTACGGATATACATACGAAAACGATAAGCTTACAATCTGGCTTCACTGCGCAAGACAGGGCAGAAAGCTTGACGTTATGAGAGTCAATCCTAAAGTTTTCTTCGAAATGGAGTACGGCATCACACCGTTTGAGGGCGAAGTTGCCTGCAAATACGGTATCACCTACTCTTCGCTTATGGGCAGAGGAACTGCAGAAATTATCGAAGACGTTGAAACAAAAAAGCTTGCTCTTTCAGCACTTATGAAAACTCAGACAGGAAAAGATTTTCAGTTTGAAGACAGAATGGCAGAGGTTGTCGGCGTTGTAAGAATCGACGTAATCGAATTCACTGCAAAGCACCGCCCGTTGCCGAAAGAACTACGATAAAGGACGTGAAGTAATGGCATCAAAAAAGACTATTAAAAAGACTCTGAAGGTTATTCTTTGTATCGTATTGGCAGTTGTTATCCTGCTTGTCGGCTACCTTGCATATTTACTTCTTAGCTATTCACGAATTGACGATAACCTGACGATTGAGCCGATACAGTCAGGACTGAATGAAGAAATTAAACTTAACGAAAGCTATACAGCAATAATTCAGAACCTCGGTTTCGGTGCATACACGCAGGACTTCACTTTCTTTATGGACGGTGGCACACAATCGTGGGCTGAGAGCGAAGAAAGCGTAAAAAACTGCATTAACAATGCTGCTTACGAAGCCGAAAAACATGATCCTGATTTTATACTTTTTCAGGAAGTTGATTTTGATTCTACGAGAAGCTATCACATAAATCAGCGTGAAATTCTTGAAAAGCTTTTTTCTGCTTACAGCAGTGCATTCGCAGTGAACTACCATTCATCTTTCCTCTTCTACCCTTTTACACAGCCTCACGGCTCGTCAAACAGCGGTATACTTACTTTAAGCAAATATAACATCACATCTTCCCTCAGAAGAAGCCTGCCGATTTCGGACAGCGTAAGCAAATTCCTTGATCTTGACCGTTGCTATTCAATTTCAAGAGTACCCGTCGAAAACGGCAAAGAGCTTGTTGTTTTCAACGTGCATCTTTCAGCATACGGCGGAAGCGACGAAATTCGTTCAGCGCAGATGAATATGCTCTTTGAAGACATAAAAAAAGAGTATGATAAGGGTAACTACTGCGTCTGCGGCGGCGACTTTAACCACGACTTCACGGGCGATTCAACTCAGAAGCTCAACGGTGGACAGGAAGTTGATTTCGGATGGGCACAGCCGTTCCCGATGGATCTTCTCCCCGACTGTATCAAAAGATGTGACAACTACACAAGCGATACTCTTGTGCCGACGTGCCGTAACTGCGACATTCCTTATAAGCAAGGTAACTTTACAATCATTGTCGACGGTTTTCTTGTAACGGAAAATATTGAAGTCGAAAAGCTTGAGAACATAAGCACAGACTTTGTTTATTCGGATCATAATCCCGTTGTTTTGGAATTCAGATTAAAATAAGATCGTTCGACAAATTCGGGTTTGTAGAGCAAAGGCGATGCCTTTGCAATGATGCATCCGCTGTGCGGATATGATGAATGATGTTCGCTACGCGAATGATGTGTTTGCAGTGCAAACATTAAGGGTCTGCGACGCTAAAATATAACACCTCGACTTTGATAGTGCC
>JAGAKF010000052.1 GCA_017625835.1 Clostridia bacterium | reverse complement strand
GAAATCCAGAAAGACTCGTATCAGTGGTTCTTGGATGTAGGTCTCAAAGAGGTATTCAGAGACATCGCAGACATTACCGATTACACAGGTAACTGGGTACTCAAGTTTGTCGATTACAGAATGGATGACAAGCCGAAGTATTCAATCAGAGAATGTAAGGAACGTGATACTTCCTATTCTGCACCTATGCGTGTTAAGACACGCCTTCTCAACAAGGAGACAGGCGTCGTTAAAGAAAGCGAAGTTTACATGGGCGATTTCCCGATAATGACTGAAAGCGGTACTTTCATCATTAATGGTGCCGAGCGTGCTATTGTTTCACAGCTCGTTCGTTCACCGGGTGTATACTATGATATGACCCATGATAAGACAGGTAAAGAGCTTTACACAAACACAGTTATTCCTAATCGTGGTGCATGGCTTGAATACGAAACAGATGTTAATGATATTTTCTACGTCCGTATAGATAAAAACAGAAAAATATATATCACAACCTTCATCAGAGCTTTGGGTCTCAGCTCAAACACTGAAATCCGTGAGTTCTTTGGTTACGACCCGAAAATCGAGGCAACACTCGAAAAGGACGAAACACAGAACACAGAAGAAGCTCTTATGGAAGTTTTCAAAAAGCTTCGTCCCGGTGAGCCTGCTACTCTTGAAACAGCACAGACTCATATCGACAATCTTTTCTTCGACCAGTATCGTTACGATATTTCACGTGTCGGCAGATATAAGTACAACAAGAAGCTTTCACTTTTCGACAGAATCGTCGGCGCAACTCTTTCTCAGCCGGTTGTTGCTCCTCTTACAGGTGAAATCCTTGCTGAAGAGGGTGAAGTGGTTACTAAAGAAAAGGCTATCATCATCGAGCAGGCAGGCGTATCTGTTGTATTCGTAAAGGTAGCTGACGATAAGGAAATCAAGGTTATTTCAAACGGTATGGTTGATATCCACCCGTATGTTCCTCAGTTCACAGAGGAAGAGCTTGATAAGATCGGCATCAACGAGCAGGTTTCTTTTGCAGTTCTTCAGGAAATCCTTGAAAACGCAGAGGACGACGAGACTCTTTTTGCTACTCTTAAAGAGCGTTGCAACGACCTTATTCCGAACCACATTACAATTGATGATATCTTTTCATCAATCAACTACATTAACTCAATCGCTTTCGGCATCGGCAGAACAGACGACATCGACCACCTCGGCAACCGTCGTATCCGTTCAGTTGGCGAGCTCCTTCAGAACCAGTTCCGTATCGGTCTTGCACGTATGGAGAGAGTTGTCCGCGAGCGTATGACACTCCAGGCACAGGAAGAGGAAGATAAGATTACTCCGCAGTCACTTATCAATATCCGCCCTGTTCTTATGGCAATCAAAGAGTTCTTCGGTTCTTCACCGTTGTCTCAGTTTATGGATCAGACTAACCCGCTTGCAGAGCTTACTCACAAGCGCCGTCTTTCAGCTCTCGGCCCCGGCGGTCTTTCACGTGACCGTGCAGGCTTCGAAGTTCGAGACGTTCACTACAGCCACTACGGCCGTATGTGCCCGATTGAGACTCCTGAAGGTCCGAACATCGGTCTTATCTCTTACCTTGCAACATTTGCAAAAATCAATAAGTATGGCTTCATCGAAGCTCCGTACCGTCGCGTTGTTGACGGCAGAGTTCTTGACGAAGTTGTTTATATGACAGCAGACGAAGAAGATGAATTCATCGTAGCTCAGGCTAACGAACCTCTTGATGAGGAAGGCCGCTTCGTAAGAAGAAAGGTTATGGCCCGTTACCGTGACGAATTCCATGAGATTGACAATTCAAGAGTCAGCTTTATGGACGTTTCGCCGAAGATGCTCGTTTCCGTTGCTACAGCTATGATTCCGTTCCTTGAGAACGACGACGCTAACCGTGCCCTCATGGGTTCAAACATGCAGCGTCAGGCAGTGCCTCTTCTTAAAACAGACTCTCCGATCGTCGGTACAGGTATGGAATATAAGGCAGCAGTTGACTCAGGTACTGTTGTACTTTGCCGTAACGCAGGTACTGTTATCCACGTAAATGCTGATTTCATCGAAATCCGCAAGGACGAGGACGGACAGATCGACAGATACAATCTTACAAAGTTCATGCGCTCCAACCAGGGCACATGTATCAACCAGAAGCCTATCGTTGAGATTGGCCAGCATATGGAAAAGGATGAAGTTATCGCTGACGGTCCTGCAACAGACCACGGTGAAATTTCACTCGGTAAGAACGCTCTCATCGGCTTTATGACATGGGAAGGCTACAACTACGAGGACGCCGTTCTTATTAACGAAAAGCTCGTAAGAGATGACGTTTACACATCAATCCATATCGAAGAATACGAAACAGAGTCCAGAGATACAAAGCTCGGACCTGAAGAGATTACAAGAGATATCCCGAACGTTGGTGACGATGCTCTTAAGGACCTCGACGAAAGAGGTATTATCCGTATCGGTGCCGAAGTTCACTCAGGTGATATCCTCGTTGGTAAGGTTACACCTAAGGGTGAAACCGAGCTTACTCCTGAAGAGAGACTTCTCCGTGCAATCTTCGGTGAGAAGGCTAAGGAAGTACGTGATACTTCACTCAGAGTTCCTCACGGTGAATACGGTATCGTTGTTAACGTTGAAGTGTTCACAAGAGAGAACAGTGACGAACTCAGCCCGGGCGTAAACAAGGTTGTCCGCTGCTACATCGCTCAGAAGCGTAAGCTTTCTGTCGGTGACAAGATGGCCGGTCGTCACGGTAACAAGGGTGTTGTTTCCCGTATCCTTCCGCAGGAAGATATGCCGTTCCTCGAGGACGGTACTCCGCTTGATATCGTTCTTAACCCCCTCGGTGTTCCTTCTCGAATGAACATCGGTCAGGTTCTTGAAGTTAACCTCGGTTTTGCAGCACGTCACCTTGGCTGGAAGGTTATGACTCCGGTCTTCGACGGTGCTCACGAAGAAGACATCAAGGCAGCACTCCGCGAAACAGGCCTCAGCGAAGATGGTAAGTCAACCCTTATCGACGGACGTACAGGTCGCCGTTTCGATAACCCTGTAACAGTAGGTATCATGTATTACCTCAAGCTGTTGCACCTTGTTGATGACAAGATTCACGCTCGTTCAACAGGTCCGTACTCACTCGTTACTCAGCAGCCGCTCGGCGGTAAAGCTCAGTTCGGCGGCCAGCGTTTCGGTGAAATGGAAGTTTGGGCACTTGAAGCTTACGGTGCAGCATATACACTTCAGGAAATTCTTACAGTTAAGTCTGACGACGTTGTAGGTCGTGTCAAGACTTATGAGGCTATTGTTAAGGGCAACAATGTTCCGCAGTCAGGTATTCCCGAATCCTTCAAGGTTCTTGTTAAGGAACTCCAGTCACTCGGTCTTGACGTTCGTGTATACGACAAGGATCAGCAGGAGATCGATCTTAAGCAGAACTTTGACGATGATATGGGCTTTGCTCCTTCTGATGATAAGGCATTTACACACGTAAACGATGCTGAAAGTGCCGAAGGCTATGAGCTTGAAGATGAAGAAGGCAATCCTATTGCAAACGAAGATGAAACAGAATCCTTTGATGATATGTTCGAAGAGGAGTACGTAGACGACTTCGGCATGGATATGGATGCTGAGGACGATTACGAATAATCACCGTTTGCAACAAGAGAGAATTGATATAGATTTAAGGAAAAGGGGCAGTTATTTTGGAAAACAATACCTTTGAATCAATAAAAATCGGACTTGCTTCACCCGAACAGATCAGAGAATGGTCTTATGGTGAAGTAACCAAGCCCGAAACTATAAACTATCGTACCCTTAAACCCGAAAAAGACGGTCTTTTCTGCGAAAGGATTTTCGGACCCACAAAGGACTGGGAATGTCACTGCGGTAAGTACAAGAGAGTACGCCACAAGGGCATCGTCTGCGACCGATGCGGAGTTGAGGTAACTAAGGCTAAGGTTCGTCGTGAGCGTATGGGTCACATCGAGCTTGCAGCTCCCGTTTCTCACATCTGGTATTTTAAGGGTATCCCTTCAAGAATCGGTCTTGTTCTTGATGTTACACCTCGTAACCTTGAAAAGGTGCTTTACTTCTCATCTTACATCGTAACAGATCCCGGTGACACACCGCTTGAGAAGAAGCAGATTCTTGATGAAAAAGCATATACAGAATATCGTGAAAGATATGATGAAGACTTTAAGGCAGGCATGGGTGCTGAGGCTATCAAGGAGCTTCTTGCAGAAGTTGATCTTGATGCTCTTGCAGAGGAGCTTCGTGAAGAACTCCTCAGCTCATCAGGCCAGAAGAGAGCAAAGGCTCTCAAGCGTCTTGAAGTTATCGAAGCATTCCGTACATCAGGCAACAAGCCTGAGTGGATGATTCTTGACGTTGTTCCGGTTATTCCTCCGGAAATCAGACCGATGGTTCAGCTTGACGGCGGACGTTTCGCAACATCTGACCTCAATGACCTCTACCGTCGTGTTATCAACCGTAACAACCGTCTTAAGAAGCTCCTTGAGCTCGGTGCTCCCGACATTATCGTTCGTAACGAAAAGAGAATGCTTCAGGAAGCAGTTGACGCTCTTATCGATAACGGCCGTCGCGGACGTCCCGTTACAGGTCCGAGCAACAGAGCTCTCAAGTCACTTTCAGATATGCTTAAGGGTAAGCAGGGTCGTTTCCGTCAGAACCTTCTCGGTAAGCGTGTTGACTATTCAGGACGTTCAGTTATCGTTGTTGGTCCGGAACTCAAGCTTTATCAGTGCGGTCTTCCCAAGGAAATGGCACTTGAGCTCTTCAAACCTTTCGTAATGAAGAGACTTGTTGAAACAGAAAAAGCAGGTAACGTTAAGTCTGCAAGAAAGATGGTTGAAAAGGCACATCCCGAAGTTTGGGATGCACTTGAAATTGTTATCAAGGACCATCCGGTAATGCTTAACCGTGCTCCGACTCTTCACAGACTCGGTATCCAGGCTTTCGAACCTGTTCTCGTAGAGGGCAGAGCTATCAAGCTTCATCCGCTCGTATGTACAGCTTTCAACGCTGACTTCGACGGTGACCAGATGGCTGTTCACGTACCTCTTTCAGCAGAAGCACAGGCTGAGGCTCGTTTCCTTATGCTTGCTGCTAACAACCTTTTGAAACCTTCAGACGGACGTCCTGTTGCTGTTCCTACACAGGACATGATCCTCGGTTCATATTACCTTACACTTGAAAAGCCGGGCGAACCCGGTGAGGGTAAGGCGTTCCGCAACGTTGATGAAGCTACTATGGCTTACGACGATGGAACAATCACACTCCATTCTTCAATCAAAGTCCGTATGACAAAGACAATCAACGGCGTTGAGTATACAAGACTTGTTCCGACAACTCTCGGTAAGATTATCTTCAACAACCCGATTCCTCAGGACCTCGGTTTTGTTGAGCGTAATCCCGAAGATATCGACAGTATGTTCAGACTTGAGGTTGAGTTCCTTGTTAAGAAGGGTAACCTCGGCAAGATCATCGACAAGTGTATCCGCGTTCACGGTACAGCAGTAGCTGCTGAGATGCTTGATAACATCAAGGCTCAGGGTTACAAGCATTCAACACGAAGCGGTATCACAGTTGCTGTCTGCGACGCAACAATCCCGCCGAAGAAGGCTGAACTTCTTGCTGAAGCAGAAGCTAAGATTGATAAGATCAGCAGAAACTACGACCGCGGTCTTATTACAGAGTCTGAGCGTTCAGACAGAGTTATCGAAGTCTGGGAAGCATGTACTCAGGAAGTTGCTAAGGAACTCAAGGCAAACTTTGATAAGTACAACCCGATCAACATGATGCTTGATTCCGGTGCCCGTGGTAACGATTCACAGCTTCGTCAGCTCGCAGGTATGCGTGGTCTTATCGCTAACACAGCAGGTAAGACAATCGAAGTACCCATCAAGGCTAACTATCGTGAAGGTCTTAATATTCTTGAATACTTTATTTCATCCCGTGGTGCTCGTAAGGGTCTTGCCGATACAGCTCTTCGTACAGCTGACTCAGGTTACCTTACACGTCGTCTTGTTGACGTTTCACAGGAATGCATCATCCACGATGAAGATTGCGGTTGCGACGAGGGTATCGAAGTTTACGATATCTTCCACGGCAACAGAAAGATCGTTGACCTTGCAGAGCGTCTTACAGGACGTTATCTCCTCAACGATTATATAGATGTTGATACAGGCGAAGTTATCATGACAAAGGATAAGATGATGACTGACGTTGAAGCAAAGATCGTTGCTGACCATGCGAAGGCTAAGCATCAGGCTAAGATTGATGCAGGTGAGGCAGATGAAGGCTCAGTTGCTTCAGTTGTTATCCGTTCACTCCTTACTTGTAAGGCAGAACACGGCGTATGTATCAAGTGCTACGGTTCAAACCTTGCAACAGGTGAACCTGTAACAGTAGGTGAGGCTGTAGGTATCATCGCTGCTCAGTCAATCGGTGAACCCGGTACACAGCTTACGATGAGAACGTTCCATACAGGTGGTGCTAAGGACGCAGGCGATATCACACAGGGTCTTCCGCGTATCGAAGAACTCTTCGAAGCAAGAAAGCCCAAGTCTCTTGCAATCCTTTCAGAAATCTCAGGTGTGGTTTCATTCGAAGAAATCAAGAAGAGCCGTCACGTTGTTATCACTGACGCTGAAAACGGCGAATCAAAGGCTTACCTTATCCCGTACGGCTTCCGTGAAATCGTTAAGGAAGGCGACAAGGTTACAAAGGGTCAGGCACTTACAGATGGTGCACCGAATCCGCACGATATCCTTGCAATTCGCGGCGTAGAAGCTGTTCACGACTACCTTATCCGTGAAGTTCAGAGAACATACCGTACACAGGGTGTTGATATCAACGACAAGCACATCGAGGTTATCGTACGACAGATGATGCGTAAGGTTAAGATCGACGATGCAGGCGATACAAACTTCCTTCCGGGTTCAGTAGTTGAGAAGCACGAATTCTACTCAGCTAACGATAAGGTAAAGGCTCAGGCAGAAGCAGAAGGCAAGGAGCCGAACTGTGCAACTTGCATCCCGACTCTTATGGGTATCACAAAGGCTTCTCTTGCAACAGAGTCATTCCTTTCAGCAGCATCATTCCAGGAAACAACAAGAGTTCTTACAGATGCAGCTATCAAGGGTAAGACTGATCCTCTTATGGGTCTTAAGGAAAACGTTATCATCGGTAAACTTCTCCCGTCAGGTACAGGTATGAAGTGCTATTCCGAGGTTCAGCTTAAGAAGAAAGAGGATGCACCTAACACAGTCATGGCAGATCTTCTCCCGAGCGAGTTTTAATAGTATTATAAAGCGCTATGCTTCGAAATAGGCGTAGCGCTTATTTTTTTGCAGAAATCCCGACGAAAGGGGATTTCTGCTTTTTTACTGGTAAAAAATACATAAATTTTTTTCATGGTTTTTTAGAAAAAATGCATATTTTTTATTGACTTTTAGGTGTTCAAAGATTATAATATGGATGTAAATGGAGTAATTATCATCAAAAATGATATGAAATGGAGGGAAAATGATGCAGGATGTAAAGAATATGCACTTCAACGGCGAATATTTTCATTCTATCGATTCGAATAATCGTGTAATTATGCCTGCAAAAATTAAAGATGCCCTCTACGGTCAATCGTTCACCATTTACCATAAGCCGAACGAAAAATGCCTTCGTCTCTATGTTACTTCTGAGTGGGATGATATGGTTTATAAGATCGCCTATGTCGATGACGGGGTTGACAGGACAGATCTTCAGAGACATTTTTCTATCAATTCCAAGGTTTATGACCTTGATGCACAGGGAAGATTCGTGTTACCTGCAAAATTTGTTGAGGCAGCGAACCTCAAAAAGGAAATCGTAACCATCGGTATCGGCCCCCGTGCAGAAATCTGGGACAAGGAAGAATACGAACAGCAACTTGCTAAGGATAAGGTTGTTGACGTTGTATTGCCGTTCTGATGTCCGATTTTCAACATATTCCCGTTTTGTTTTATGAAACTGTCGATGCTCTGAACGTGAGGCCTGACGGAATTTACGTTGACTGTACAGCAGGCGGAGGCGGCCACAGTTCAGCCGTTGCCGAAAAGCTGACGACAGGTAAGCTTATTTCAATAGATCAGGATCCGGAAGCTATCGAAGTTCTGACGAAAAGATTCAGCGACAATCCGAATGTGATAGTTGTGCACGATAATTTCGTCAACATCAAATCAGTTCTAAGCAACCTTGGCATCGTTGGTGTCGATGGTGTGATGGCGGATTTGGGCGTTAGTTCCCATCAGCTCGACACCGATGCCAGAGGTTTTTCTTTTCATAAGGATGCACCTCTCGATATGAGAATGTCGATGTCCGGTCTAAGTGCCGCTGATATAGTAAACAGTGCATCTGAAGCGGAGTTAAGACGCATTATTTATACTTACGGAGAGGAAAAATTTGCTCCCTCTATTGCGAAGAATATTGTAAAATCACGAGAGATCAAACCAATCGAAACGACATTTGAATTGGTTGATATTATAAAAGCTTCAATGCCGATGAAGGCAAAGCGTGACGGACATCCGGCGCGAAAAACGTTCCAGGCATTGAGAATCGAAGTAAATCAGGAGCTGACAAAGCTTGAAAAAGCGCTCGACGATATGTTCGAAGTGCTTAATCCTTCGGGAAGACTGGCGATTATAACCTTCCATTCGCTCGAGGACAGAATGGTTAAAAAACGCTTCAACTCATTCTGTGAAGGTTGCACCTGCCCGCCGCAGTTTCCGGTATGTGTATGCGGAAATACGCCGAAGGGTAAATTACCGTTCAAGTCAAAAGCTCCGACAAACAATGAAGTTGATGAAAATTTCAGAGCCCACAGTGCACGCCTTCGTGCAGTTGAAAAGCTCTGATTAACATAAGAGTTAAAAAGAAAGGAGACTACGGCTATGCCTAATACTGAAACAGTTGCACTTGATCTTGATTTGTTTGATGTGCAGAAAAATGCATATGTACCGCAGGAAATGCCCAGAAAGAGAATACAGAAGCCGAAGCTCCTTGAAGCAAAGCCGGTAAGCAGAGCTCAGACAGCACAGGAGGCACGTGAAAGCACAAAAATGGCAATCAGAGCCTGTGCATTTGCTCTTGTAATGTTCCTTACAATCGGTGCTATTATTGCTTGCCATGTACAGTTGACAAATCTTCAGATCGATCTTACAACAAAGCAGAACGAGCTGAGTGTCATTGAAAGCGAAAATGTATCATTGAAGATGAAATATAATTCGATGATGTCAATGGATAAAATCGAGGAGTACGCGCAGTCAGAACTCGGAATGGTCAAAAGAGACAGCTATCAGATTGAATATTTTGATATTTCCGGCGAAAGCGGTGCGCAGCTGACTCAGTAACCACAGGTGTATGATGTATAGTACAAGTTACAGGAAACATATCATTATATGACAGTAAAAAAGGGCGGATTTATATCCGCCCTTAGAGTGATTTTATAGAGGTAATGTTAATCTTACTTTTTTAGTGTGAAGGGAAGGTAGCTGTGTTGAAAAATCAGCTTAAAATAAAGAAAAGATACTTCTTTAAACCCCGAAAAATTCTGACAAAAGGTGTTAAGTCAAGAATCTGGGGCGTTCTTGCCGTTTTTCTGGCGGTCGGATTGGTGTTTCCTTTTATCGGCCTTGCAAAAGCACAGATTTCGCAGGCGGATATGTTTAAACTCCTTGCCGAACAGCAGCAGCTTAACGATACAACCGTTCCGGCAAACAGAGGTATAATTTACGACAGAAATATGACGGTGCTCGCTCAGAGTGCTTCAGCTTGGAAAATCACAATGAATCCGAGTGAACTGCAGCACTTTCCGGACGAGGCAAAAGAAATCGTTTTTGCCACAATGTCTGAAATTTTGGACATTGACCGCGCAACTATCGAAGAAAAAGCAACCAAGACGGGATACAACAACCTCTCTCTTGCGAATAAAGTTGAAAAGGATGTTAGGGATAGGGTGCTTGCTTTCCTTGAAACATCGTATGAAACAGGCGTTAAAGGCGAAAAACCCTGGTATTATTCGAGGGTTATCCGTGTTGAGGACGACGTGAAGAGATACTATCCGTATTCAACACTTGCTTCGCAGATTCTCGGCTGTGTCGGTACGGATAATGTCGGTCTTTCGGGACTTGAGTCAAAGTACAATAATATGCTCACAGGCGTTGACGGAAGACTTATTTCAACAAAAGCAAACAATTCCGTTATGGACAGTATTGCTTATCAGACTCTCTATGAGCCGACGCAGGGAACGAGCCTTGTTCTTACGATTGATGAAACAATTCAGCGCTACCTTGAAGAAGCTCTTTATGAATGTTACGAAACAAGTAACTGCAAATCCTGCACAGGTATTGTGATGGATGTTGATACAGGAGCGATCCTTGCAATGTCAACTCAGGCGTCGTTCGATTCAAACGACCCGTACACAATTTATGACCAGAGAACGGTTGATAACATAGCTTTGATAGAAGACGAAACAGAACGCAAAAAAGCATACAACCAGGCTATGTACCAGCAATGGAGAAATAGAGCAGTAAGCGATATTTATGACCCGGGTTCTGTTTTCAAGGTTATAACAATGGCGGCAGGTCTTGAAGAAAATGTTGTTGAATACGACGAGACTTTCAATTGCTCGGGAAGTATAAGAATTAGTGACCGACGTTACTATTGTCACAACCATTCAGGTCACGGCACACAGACGCTTACTCAGGGACTTATGAATTCCTGCAACCCGTATTTCATAACAATAGGACAGAGACTTGGTGTTGACACTTTCTATAAATATTTTGAAGCTTTCGGATTTACTGAGAGAACAGGCATTGACCTCGGAGCGGAAGTTTTGCCGAAGGCAGGCATTAACTACCACTCACGCGAAAATATGACAGCAGTTAACCTTGCCAGCTCATCTTTCGGCCAGTCGTTCCAGGCTTCTCCGATTCAGGTTCTTAATGCAATCAATGCCGTTGTTAATGACGGAAAGCTTATGCAGCCGTATATCGTTGCCAAGACGCTTGATGAGCAGGGCAATGTGATAAGCGAAACAAAACCCGTTGTAAAGCGCCAGGTTATTTCGGAATCAACATCAGACCTGATTATTGCTTCAATGGAGGAAGTTTCTGCAAAGGGTACAGCAAAGAACTCATATGTGGCAGGCTACAGAGTGGCAGGTAAAACGGGAACGTCCGACGTTCTCGGTCCGACAGGTGCGACGGGTGAATACATTGCTTCATTCGCAGGCTGTGCGCCGGCAAATGATCCTGAAATTTCAATTATTATTGTTGTAAATGAGCCTCAGGGACAGACGGGCGGCGGCGCTGTTGCGGCACCGGTTGCGGCTGAGGTTATTGAAAAAACACTTACATATTTAAACATTGAAAGACAGTACAATGAGTCCGAAAAGAGTAAGCTCGATGTCGAAGTTCCCGACCTTGCAGGAAAAACCGTAAGCGAAGCAAGGACAGAGCTTCAGAAGTCTGATCTCAAAATCAAAGTGGTTGGCAGCGGGGAAAATGTTATTTCGCAGATGCCTGCATACAGCCAGTTTGTTCCAAAGGGCGGAGTTGTAGTAGTTTATACTCAGGAAAATATTGAAAAATCAAAGGTTACAGTTCCTGACTTTACGGGAATGACCGTGTCACAGGTTAATTATGCAGCATCAAATCTGGGACTTAATGTAAGAATTTCAGGAAACGCGTTGTCGGCTTCAGGCCTTGTTGCTTACCGACAGAGCGTTCCGAAAGATAAACAGGTTGAATCAGGTTCAACCCTGACAGTATATTTCAGAACAATGTCAGGTGTATCAGACCACTAAAACAAAGGACGTGTAAACAGAAAATTTCGGAGGCGTTTTGAATGAAGCTTAGTGCTTTATTGCAGGATGTTGAAACAAAAACTGTTTGCACAGTAAACCCTGAAATTACAAATATAACGGATAATTCCGCAAAAGTAAGAAATTCGGGATTATTTGTTTGTATCAAGGGTGAAAGATATGACGGTCACGACTTTGCGCAGAAAGCGTTGGACAGAGGCGCTGCCGTAGTTGTATGTGAACGTGATATCGGAATTAAAAACTCGATAGTTGTTGAAAACTCAAGGAAAGCTTATGCGCAGATCAGCTCGGCGTTTTACGGCGCTGCTCACAAAAAGCTGAAGATGATCGCTGTAACGGGCACAAACGGAAAAACAACAACATCGTACATAATAAGGAAGATTCTGGAAAATTCAGGATGTAAAACGGGACTTATCGGAACGGTAAATGTTCTCATCGGTAAGGAAAACTATCCTGCCGACCTGACAACACCTGATCCTGCCGATCTGCACAGATATCTTATGCTTATGAAGATTGCAGGATGCGAAGCCTGCGTTATGGAGGTTTCTTCACAGGCGCTGTCACAGCAAAGAGTCAGTGGAATAAAGTTTGATTGTTCCGTTTTTACCAATCTTTCTCCCGAGCATCTTGACTATCACAAGACGATGCAGAACTATGCTGAAGCCAAGGCAAGCTTGTTTGCTGCCAGCAAGATTTCAGTAATCAATGCTGATGATGAGTATTCGTCATTGATAAAAAAAGAAGCCGCAGGAAAAGTGATTACATACGGAATTAAAAATGAATCCGATTTCAAGGCGGATAAGATAGCTCTTTCGGCAGACGGTGTCAGTTACAGACTGAAATTCAGGGATAAAGAAAACTACGTTACTTTTGACGGTATGGGTTTGTTTTCAGTTTATAATTCTATGGCGGCTTTGTGTGCAACTAATGCAATCGGAATCGATATGGAAAGAGCGAGCCGTACGGTTGCACGTTTTGACGGAATAGCCGGCAGAATGGAAAAAGTGGAAAACTCCCTTGGTATAAATGTAATAATCGATTATGCGCATACACCGGATTCGCTTGAAAATGCCGCAAAAACCTTGAAAAGCGTTTTTCACGGTAAGCTTATAACGGTATTTGGCTGCGGTGGAGACAGGGATAAAGAAAAACGTCCGCTAATGGGAAAAATTGCTTGTGAAAACTCGGATTTCGTTTTCGTAACATCGGACAATCCGCGGACCGAACCGCCCGAAAAAATTATTGATGAAATTGTTCAGGGGATAAGCACAAAGAATTATTACAGAATAACCGACCGCAAGCTTGCAATAAAATCAGCCTTGTATTCTGCCAAGGCAGGGGACACGGTTCTTGTTGCGGGAAAGGGTCACGAAAAATATCAGATATTAGGTACACAAAAAATATACTTTAATGAAAGAGAAATAATAAGAAAACTGTTGGAAGACAAGGCGAGGTTTTGAGATGAAGAAATTAATGTTAAGTGAAATTGCAGCAGCCGTAGGCGGAGTAGCCACGGGCGAGGCTGAAATTAACGGAATATGTATTGACAGCAGACTTTGCGAAGAAGGTTTGCTCTACATTGCAATTCACGGCGAGAATTTTGATGGTCACACCTTCACAAAGAGCGCGTTTGAAAACGGTGCAACTGCGGCAATGATTCATCACGACGTAGATTGTGATGGCTTGTTTATCAAAGTTGACGACACAAGACAGGCACTTTTGAAGCTTGCAAACTGGTTCCGTTCAACCTTTGATATTCCGGTTGTCGGTCTTACGGGAAGCGTCGGCAAGACAACGACAAAGGAAATGACCTGGGCTGTTGTAAGTGAGAAGTATAATGCGATAAAAACAGAAGGCAATCTCAATAATGATATCGGTCTTCCGCGAACTCTTATGCGTCTTGAAGAAGACACTCAGGCAGCTGTTATAGAAATGGGAATGAGCGACAAGGGTGAAATTTCAGTTCTCTCAAAAACTGCTGAGCCTACAATCGCGATTATCAGCAATATCGGCGTTTCACATATGGAAAACCTCGGTTCACGTGAAAATATCTGTGCCGCAAAGCTTGAAATTCTTGACGGCTTGCGCGAAGGTGCACCGATTTTGCTTAACGGTGATGATCCGTATCTTGCAAGCGCAAGGATTGAAAATCATCCTGTTCTCTATTACGGAATAAACGATAAGTTCTGTGATTTCAGAGCTACGGATATTGTTCAGCAGGACGATACTACGAATTTTAATATTATTTATGACGGTGATAAGGTGCAGAATGTAACAATTCCGACAATCGGAATCCACAATGTTTACAACGCTCTTGCGGCTTTCGGAACAGGTCTTCAGCTCGGAGTAACTCCACAGCAGGCCGCTGACGGTCTTAAAAAATATGAGCCGTCAGGAATGAGACAGCGCGTGAAGATGATTAACGGAATCCGATTTATCGAAGACTGTTATAATGCAAGCCCCGACTCACAGCAGGCAGCATTGAAAATGCTTTCAACAGTTAATGCAAAAAGAAAAATTGCTGTTCTCGGTGATATGCTTGAGCTCGGTTCAATCAGCGTTGAGGCTCACAGAAATGCAGGTCTTATTGCCGCGAAGAACAAAATTGATATTCTTATGACATACGGTGAAAGATCAAAAGAAACTGCGACAAGAGCAGAGGAATGTGGCGTTCCCGTAGTCAGAAGCTTCCTTGATAAGAATGAGCTTGCAGATGCATTGTTCGGAATCCTTGACGAAGGCGATGCGGTTCTTTTCAAGGCAAGCCGGGGAATGGCTCTTGAAGATGTAATAAACAGCTTGTACGACAGAATAAAATAAACAACGGAGTTTAAAGAAAGGGGTAGCACACGAAAGTGTGCACGTGAAGAAGATGAACAGTATCCTTACAATGATATTAAGCGGTGTTGCAGCATTTGGTTTAACCGCAATACTCGGTTACGGTATAATTCCTTGGCTCAGAAAGCTCAAGTTCGGCCAGACTATCCTTGAAGAAGGCCCGAAGTGGCACAAAAGCAAGCAGGGCACTCCGACAATGGGCGGTATAATGTTTATTATCGGTATTTTCGTTTCAGCCGCTGTAATGCTTATTGTTAATTATGTTACAGGAAATACCCTCGGCCTTACGGGTGATATGAATACAAAGATCTGGGCAGGTCTCATAATGGCTCTTATGTTCGGTCTTGTAGGCTTTGCTGATGACTACATAAAGGTAGTTAAAAAGCGCAACCTCGGTCTTTCAATCGTTCAGAAGTCAATTGCTCAGGTTGTTATCTGTGCAGGTTATCTTACAAGTCTTTTCCTTGCGATGGGTAAGGATCCGTATATGTTTGTTCCGTTTATCGGCAAGGTTGATCTCGGAATCTGGTTCTGGATTCTCGGTGTTTGCGTAATCTACGGTGCAATTAATGCTGTCAACTTTACTGATGGTATCGACGGTCTTTGCTCAAGCGTTACCGCAACTGCGGCTGTTTCATTTGTTGCAATTGCTGTTATTCATAAGTTCCTCGGCGTCGGCGTAATTGCGGCTGCACTTCTCGGCGGCTGTATCGGATTCTTCCTCTGGAACAAGTTCCCTGCAAAGGTTTTCATGGGTGACACAGGTTCAATGTTCCTGGGTGGTATGGTAGTTGCAATCGCATATGCAATTGATTGCCCCGTAATTCTTATTCTTACAGGCTTTATCTACGTAATCGAAGCTCTTTCTGATGTTATTCAGATCGGCTATTTCAAAATAACTCACGGTAAAAGAATTTTCAAAATGGCTCCGATTCATCATCACTTTGAAATGTGCGGATGGAGCGAGAAGAAAATTGATGCAGTTTTCTGCACAGTTAATCTTATTGCGGGCATAATAGGTGTAGTTGTAATGTACTACGGCGGTTTCACATCTTGAATCGGAAAATAAATCTGCGAAAGGAGAAGTGGTTCTATGTCTACGGCTGAGCTCAGAGAAACAGCTCATAAAGAAAACAGAAAAACTAAAAAAAGAAAGAGCTTACTCTCGGGACTGACTATACGCGGTGAAAAAGTGTTTGTTGACGGTGGCTTTGATATAATCTATCTTTTCCTTGTTATCGCACTTCTTACAACGGGACTTATTATGATGGCATCAGCCAGCTACGTATGGGGAAAATTCCATAATAATGACCCGTATCATTATGTCAAAAAACAGGCAATCTTTGCCGTCGTCGGTTTGGTTGCAATGTTTATAATCTCAAAAATCAATCCTCAGTTTATAAAGAAATTTGCAGTTTTAATAAGTGTAGTCGGATTGTTCCTGTTGGTTGCCGTTTTGTTCTATTATGTTCCTGTTCCCGAAAATCCGGACATTAAGCGATGGATGAAAATTCCGGGAACGTCAATGACCTTCCAGCCTTCCGATGTCGGAAAGCTCGCGATGATAATCGGTCTCTCCTGGGGACTTGAAAAGGGCAAGAAACTGCTTGATCAGAATATTTTTGCACCTCTTCTTTATTTCGGCGTTGTCGGCGTTGTAAGTGTGCTTGTCTTTGCCGAAAGCCATCTTTCCTGCTTTGTAATGATATTTGCAATGGGTATCGGAATTCTGTTCCTCAGCGGAATTGACAGACGATGGTTCATCCTCGGATTGATAGCGGGAACGTTAGTTATTGCTATTTTTATTGTTTTCCGCGAACAGATTCTGAGTCCGTATCAGCTCAAGCGAATTACTGGATTTTTCGAGAAAGATTATACTGATACAGGTACACGTTGGCAGACGAACCAGTCTCTGTATGCTCTTGGCTCGGGTGGACTTTTCGGACTCGGTCTCGGTAATTCAAGACAGAAGTTCCTTTACATCCCCGAACCGCACAACGACTTCATTTTCGCGATCGTCGGTGAAGAACTCGGCTTCTTCCGCTGTATGGTAATCATCCTTATGTTCCTTGCTCTTGTTGCAAGAGGATTTATGATTGCGGCAAGAACAAAGAGTATGTACGAAAGATTGCTCGTTCTCGGTATTTCACTTCAGGTCGGAATCCAGTCGGTGCTCAATATACTTGTTGTTACGGATATGATTCCAAATACGGGTATTTCGCTTCCGTTTTTCAGCTACGGCGGAACGGCACTCGGAATACTTATGGTAGAAATGGGACTCGTTCTCGGTGTTTCACGAACAGGTTCAAGAAATTCTAAGAGGTGATCCAGATGTTAAATAACAAAAAAATCCTCATCGCAACAGGCGGAACAGGCGGTCATATCAACCCCGCACTCGCTGTTGCAGGTTTAATTAGAGAAAAATATCCACAGTCCGACATTCTTTTTGTCGGTACCGCAGTTAAAATGGAAGCACAGCTTGTGCCTGCGGCAGGCTATAATTTTAAAACAATTGATATTCAGGGTTTCAGTCGTGATCTTACTCCGAGCGGTATCAAACAGAATATCAGCACGGTGATAAAGCTTGTAAAATCATCGTCTCAGGCAAAGAAAATAATCAAAGAATTCAATCCTGATGTTGTGCTCGGCTTCGGCGGTTACGTCGGCGGCCCTGTTCTCCGAACGGCTTGCAAGCTTGGAATTCCGACTGCGATCCATGAGCAAAATGCATTTCCGGGAGTGACAAACAAAGCTCTTGCTAAGATTGTTGACAGGGTTATGCTTACCGCTCCCGAAGCAGAAAAATATATGCAGCCTAAGAATCCTTGTGTTGTGACAGGCCTGCCTGTAAGAGGTGAACTTATTTCTGCTGACAGAGAGTTTTCCCGTGCAGAGCTCGGTGTTGATGATCGTCCCGTTATTCTTTCAATGGGCGGAAGCCTCGGTGCAAGAGTTATCAACAATGCTGTTACGCAGTTGATTGAAGAACGTTACGAGAAAAAAGATTGCTACTTCCTGCATGCAACAGGTAAGGCAGGAGTAGGAATGTTTGATGTAATAGAAAAAGAAAAGGGAATAAACCTTGAAGAAAACAAGCACATAATGCTTCGTGAATATATCAACGATATGCACCGTTGTATGTCTGCGGCCGATCTTGTAATCTGCCGTGCAGGTGCAAGTTCACTCAGTGAAATCCAGGCTATGGGTAAACCGTCAATTCTTGTACCGTATCCGTATGCTGCTGAAAACCATCAGTATTATAATGCTATGGAGCTTGTCAAGAACGATGCGGCGATTCTTATCGAAGAAAAGGACTTTACAGGTGAGCGTCTTATCAAGGAAATCGACGCCCTGCTTTCTGACAGAAAACGTCTTGAAGAGCTCGGAGCAAACGCTAAAAAGATGGCGATTTATGATGCAACAGAACGTATTGTTTCCTGCATTTGCGAAATTGTAAGATAAAATTAACACTTTTTCGGTGATATCATAAACTGAAAACAGATGATATTTCCGAAAGGGTGAGTTTATGGGACAGTATATAATCGAAGGGCGTAACCGTCTTTGCGGAAGTGTTAAAGTCCAGGGAGCAAAAAACAGCGCTTTGCCGATTCTTGCGGCAACGGTAGCTGTCGGCAAACCTTGTATTATACATAATTGTCCTGATCTTAGCGACATAAATTCAACAGTTAAAATTCTCAAGTGTCTCGGTTGCAAAGTGCAAAGGTCAAACGGAATGATTTTTGTGGATCCGGGGCACCTTGTCAAGAAAAGAATAAGCGATGTCCTGATGCGCGAGATGCGCTCGTCAATTATTTTTCTCGGTGCTTTACTCAGCTCTGTCGGTGAAGCTGTTATTTCAGCGCCTGGCGGATGCGATATCGGTTTAAGACCGATTGATATTCACCTTGCTTCAATGAGAAAACTGGGTGTAAACATTACCGAATCTCACGGTGAAATCCGCTGTTCCTGCAAAAAGATAAAAGGAGGAAAAATTGTTCTTCCTTTTCCGAGCGTCGGGGCAACGGAAAACATTATTCTTGCAAGCGTGAAGTCGAATTGCGTAACAACGATAATCAACGCGGCAAGAGAACCCGAGATTGTTGACCTTGCGATGTTTCTGAATTCCTGCGGAGCGAGAATTACGGGAGCAGGCGAAAGCACGGTAGTGATTGAAGGCGTTGATCGTCTGAACTCATCACAGTATGCCGTTATGCCAGACCGTATTGTTGCTTGTACATATATGGCTGCTGCGGCGGTAACGGGATCAACGTTAATAGTTGATGACGTTATACCTGTGCATATAACACCTGTTTTTTCCTGCTTTGAGCAGGCAGGCTGCAGGGTTGAAACCTCAGGTACACAGCTCAGAATAACATCTCCCGAGAAGCTGTGTGCATTCGACCGAATACAGACAATGCCTTATCCGGGTTTTCCTACGGATTGCCAGGCAATAATGATGGCTGTGGCATCGGTCTCAAAAGGTGTCACGATTATATGCGAAAATATATTTGAAAACCGTTTTCAACATATCGGCGAGCTTAGAAGAATGGGTGCCAATATTAAAGTGCAGGATAAAATCGCAGTTGTCGACGGGGTCGACTGTCTGCAGGGCGCTTTTGTTCATTCGACGGATCTTCGGGCAGGTGCCGCACTGGTTGTCGCAGGACTCTGTGCTGAGGGAACGACGACGGTTGACAGAATTAGTTACATAGACAGAGGATATGCATCGTTTGCGGAAAATTTGTCTGCGCTCGGTGCTGTTATACAAAGGAAGGATCAGTTATGAAAGAACTTTCACCCGAACAGGTTGCACGAATGAGGCCTGAGGCGAGGGAACGGTACGAAAAAAGACTGAAAATCGTAAAAAGAAACCGCAAGATTTTAGGAATAGTCTGCGCGGTTTTAGGCGTGCTTTTGGTAGCATTGGTTCTCAGCATGACAGTGCTTTTTAATATTTCTGCAATCAACGTAGCAGGCCCGGGAACGACTTACGGAAAAGATGATGTTGTAATGGCATCGGGACTTAACGTCGGCGACAATATGGTAACAACCAATTTCCATAAGGTGGAAGAACGCATTAAAAAGAGTCTGCCTTATGTCAAGGATGCGGTTATTACTAAAACTTTTTCAGGCAAGGTTACTATAAATATAAGTGACACAACGGCTGCGATTGCCGTTGCCGACACCGACGGATATATTATCACTGATGCTCAGGGCAAAACACTCGAGCTTCAGAAAACTCTTCCGGAAAACCATAAGCTTATGTTGCTTAAAGTTAAGGGCGAAGTCAATGCGACAGTCGGAGAAGCTTTTACCTTTGCGGATGAGGAAGAAAAGAAAATATACGACGAGTTATTTTCTGAACTTACAGCAGTTGGCTTGTTCAAGGATATAACGGAAATGGACATCACTCAACAAAGCTCGATTAAACTCATCTATCAGGGAAGGCTGAGATTGCTTCTCGGAGCGCGTGATAATCTCAGCGAAAAGATAAAAGGCGGAGCTGAGGCGATCGGAAAGGAAAATGAAAGAAATTCCGAGCTGATTGCTGAAATTAATCTCACGATACCGAAAAAGGTGTTTGTGAATCCTCTTGATTCGCTTGACCCTCCTGAAGAAGAACCGACGACAGCTGTTGACGTTAAGACAGACGGAACAGATGCAACAGAACCGACTTCTGGAAATCAGGAAAATACAACGCAGAAACAGGAAGAAACTACAGAAAATTCCACTGAAGCAACTTCAGAAAATACCAATGGTGAGTCAGACGACTGACCAATTTCTGGTTAATGCAGAAACAGCAAAAAAGATTACAAAAATTTTAACTTTTTATAATAAATTAGCTTGAAATACATATAAAAGTATGCTATGATATCTAGTGTATCACTGTAATAGATTTTAAAAACGGAGGTCTTTAAAATGGCATTTGAAATTGATAACGATTTTGAAAGCACCGTTCAGATAAAGGTTATCGGTGTAGGTGGCGGCGGCGGTAACGCTGTTAACACAATGATTGCACAGGGCATGCAGGGTGCTGAGTTTATCGTTATAAACACAGACAAGCAGGTTCTCGTTAATTCTCAGGCAACACACAGAATCCAGATCGGCGAAAAGTCAACTCGCGGTCAGGGTGCAGGCGGCCGTCCCGAAGTTGGCGAAAAGGCTGCTGAAGAGAGCAAGGAAGAAATTTCTGCAGTTCTCAAGGGTTCAGATATGGTATTTATCACCGCAGGTATGGGCGGCGGCACAGGTACAGGTGCAGCTCCCGTAATCGCTCAGATTGCTAAGGAAATGGGCGTTCTTACTGTTGGTGTTGTTACAAAGCCCTTCAAGTTCGAAGGTAAGAAGAGAAGCACACTTGCTGAGCAGGGTATTGCTCGTCTTTCAGAGCATGTTGACAGCCTTATCGTTATTCCTAACGATCGTCTTAAGCTCCTCAGCGACCGTTGCAAGACTCTTTCAGAGGCTTTCCTTGTTGCTGACGAAGTTCTTTCACAGGGTGTTAAGAGCATCTCAGAGCTCATCAAGGTTCCCGGCTTTGTTAACCTCGACTTCGCTGACGTTTGCAGCTTAATGAGAGATGCTGGCTATGCTCATATGGGCGTTGGTACAGCTAAGGGTAAGGATAAGAGCCTTCAGGCAGCTGAAATGGCAACATCAAGCCCGCTTCTTGAAACATCAATCGCAGGTGCTAAGGGTGTTATCATCAGCATCACGTCTTCACCTGACATCGGTCTTGAAGAAATCGAAACAGCTTGTGAGTCAATCACAGATAAGGCACATCCGGATGCAAACATCACTTGGGGTGTTGCTTTCGATTCAAAGCTCGAGGACGAAATCGTTATTACTGTTGTTGCAACAGGTTTTGACAGCGGTTCAGAAGCAGATTTCGGTTCAATTCCTGCTTTCAAGGCAACTGCAGCTCCTGCTGCTCCGATGCGTTCAGCAACATCAGCTCCGATCGAGCCTCCCGTTGTTACAAGCGCACCGAAAGCTCCTCAGAAGGGTGCAGTAGATGATGAGGATTTTTATGTAATCCTTAACGACATCATCAAAAAGAAGGGTGAATAATCACTCTGATTATATAATGTAATCAATACCGAAGCACTTGTTGCTTCGGTATTTTTTTGCAGTTAAAAATTTGATAAATTTCTAAATATTCATTTTTTGTCACCACTTTTGCAAAAAGTGTTTAAAAATATTGACATTTTTTTGCTAAAGGTCTATACTGTATATAGTCATTATTTTGGGGGACTATGGTGTGAAAAAGATCTTTGATTTCATCGTAAATAAAAGATATCTGGTGCTTGGAGTTATGCTTGCGCTGTGCGTAGCCTGCGCTTGTATGATACCGGCTGTTGATATAAATACGGATATGACGAAGTATCTTCCTGACGATTCTTCCATGAAACAGGGTATGAATATACTTGTCGAAGAATTTCCGGATACGCAGATGCCAAACACCATCAGGGTTATGTTCAAGGACCTCACAGATGTTGAAAAAACCAATATTAAGATACAGTTGAGTGAAATCGAAAATGTTGACAGTGTCACCTATAATCCTGATATTCACGACAAAGACGGATATACTCTGTTTACCGTCAGCACCTCATTTGCATACAACACCCCCGAAGAAATAAAAATTGAAGAAACAATAGGCAGAGAATTCCGCGATAAAAATGTTGTTTATCAGAATGACGATGCAATGGGCGCAACCTTGCCGATATGGATTATTGTTGTTGCTTTCTC
This sequence comes from Clostridia bacterium, assembly GCA_017625835.1. Taxonomy (GTDB): domain Bacteria; phylum Bacillota; class Clostridia; order Oscillospirales; family Acutalibacteraceae; genus CAG-488. Next base: position 62,246 of record JAGAKF010000052.1, on the reverse strand, counting down.
GTTGCTTATGCTGGTTCTTCTCGTAATGTGTTCTTCTTGGTTCGAACCCGTACTTTTCCTGGCAACAATCGGCGTGGCAATTGCCCTTAATATGGGAAGCAATGTTATATTTGACAGCGTTTCCCAGATGACGTTCTCAATTTCTTCTATTCTCCAGGTTGTTCTCTCGATGGACTATTCCATTATCCTTATGAACCGCTATCGTCAGGAAAAAGAGACTTCAGCCGATAAATACGAAGCGATGAAAAAAGCGCTTAAAAATTCGTTCTCCTCGGTAACGTCAAGCGGAATGACGACTGTTATCGGTCTTCTTATGCTCGTGTTTATGAGCTTTACGATCGGTATGGACCTTGGCCTCGTGCTTTCAAAAGGCGTTATTTTCAGCATGCTTTGCGTGTTTACCGTGCTACCTGTCCTTATTCTTATATTTGATAAGGTTATTACAAAAACGGCAAAGAAAGAACTTCATATTCCGATGGGGAAGGTTGCAAGCTTCAGCTATAAGGCGAGAAAAGTTATAGCGGTTGTATTTGTAATTCTGTTTATCGGAACATATTTCCTTCAGAATATTACTGAGATTACTTATACGATCGGAAAAGAAGACGCGATTTCCGAAGTGTTTCCGACGTCAAATCCCGTTGTTATGATTTATAACAATGAGGACGAAGAGGAGATTGCACCGATTGCAAACAGCCTTACTGACCACGAAAAGGTTAACAGTGTTCTCGGCTATTCAACTACGCTCGGCAAGGCATTCACCACCAATGAAATGGTTTCAATGATTGAATCAATGGGCGCAGATATGGGCTTGGATCCATCACTTCTTTCTGTTCTGTATTATGACTGCTTTGCTCAAAAGGAAGACAAAGCCCTTCCTATAAGCGAAGTGTTGAAATTTTTATCTCAGAACGTTATGACTAACGAAATGTTTTCTTCTTACATTGACGATACAATGAAAGAGAAAGCAGGTATGCTCGAAAAATTTGCGGATAAAAAAGCTCTTACAACTCCGATGTCCGCAAAAGAAATTGCAGACCTTTTTGAAATGGAAGAAAAACAGATAAAGCAGGTTATGATGCTTTACTATGCTTCGAAGACAAACGAAGATTCCGGAACAATGACGGTTTCTCAGTTTGCAGACTTCGTTGTAAATGAAGTTGCAAAGGATAAAATGTATTCATCTTTCATCGATGACGGAATGAAAGATCAGATCGGAATGCTTTCCGAATTCAGCAGTAAACAGAAAGTCACAGAAGAGATTACACCTTCTGGATTTGCTTCAAAGCTTGGCATAGACGAACAGCAGGCTAAGATGCTTTATGCTTACTATTATTCAGGACAGGATTCTTATTCTCCGCCATCAATGACAGCAACTCAGTTTATAAATTACCTTACGGATGAAATTGTTGCAAATCCGATGCTTTCTTCACAGATTGATAAGGAAATGCTTTCTCAGGTCGGTTTGCTTGAACATTTTGCAACAAAGGAATCTGTACAGAAGCAGCGTACGGCAGCAGAAGTTTCGGAAATGCTTGGCGTTGAAGAAAGCCTTGTTAAGCTCGTTTTCGGCTTCTCAAGCACAATGTCTCTGGAAGAATTTATTGATTCTGCCGCAAGTCTTACAAGCCTTATTCCTGCAGACGATAATTCGCTTCTTTCAAAGCTTCCGATGATGCAGAAGCTTATTGATGCAGTTGTTTCGGGAGAAGAGCTCGCATATACAGATACAGCTGAAATGCTTTCTATGGAACCGGTAATGATAAAAATTCTTTATTCTGTTTACGATTTCGACAAGAACGGAGCAGACGGAAAGCTCTCACTTCATACGGCAATCAAATTCATCGGTGACAATACTGAAACATTCTCACCGCTTATGGGCGAAGAGAATCTTGCGCTTATTACAATGGGTGAAGCTCTTGTGAACGGAGTAGTAAGCGGAGAAAAGTTTACTGTATCCGATTTTGCCGATGCAGTAGGAATCGAAGAATCAATGCTCCGCCAGCTCTTTATGCTCTACAAGACCGAGCACGGTGATACAAGCAGCTGGAAGCTTTCCTTGCAGAACTTTGTAAGCTTTATTTCAAGAGATATTCTGCCCGATAAAACATATTCCGCGTTCCTTGAAGACGGAATGTCTGATTTGCTTGTTACGGCAGAAAAGCTTATCAACGCTGTAGTTGATTCAAAGTCGTTCACCGCAAAGGAACTTGCAGATATGCTCGGAAGTTTTTCCGAACAGCTTAATGAAAATACCGTAAATCTTATGTATCTTTACTATTCAGCGGTTAAGGAAAGTAATCCTGAATGGAAGCTTACTGTCGAAGAACTGTTCAGCCACCTTTATAACAATATGCTCAATGACGAACGTTTTTCTGTTATGATCGACGATGCAATGCGCGAACAGATCCTCGGAGCAAAGGGTCAGCTTGAAGACGGCGTTTCACAGATGAGGGGAGAAAAATATTCCCTTATGATGATCGATACAACTCTTGCTCTTGAAAACGAAGAAACAACAGCTTTCCTTGACAAGTTGTTCACGGATTGCGACAGTGCGCTTGAACACGATTATTATGTAATCGGTAATTCCGCTATGAGTTACGAAATGCAGCAGTCTTTTGACAAGGAGCTTCTGCTTATCACTTTGCTTACGGCAGTTGCAATTTTCGTTGTCGTAGCGCTTACTTTCAAAAGTATAGCCATTCCGCTTGTGTTGGTTCTTCTTATTCAGACGGGTGTTTATGTCACCGTTTCTGTAAGCGGAATCCGCGGTTACAGTATTTATTATCTTGCACTGCTTATTGTTGAATGTATTCTTATGGGTGCGACCATTGACTACGGAATTCTTTTCACGAATTATTACCGTGAAAACAGAAAGAGTATGGGAATAAAAGAGGCACTTCAGGCAGCGTTTGAGGGTTCAACACACACAATCTTTACGTCAGGTCTGATTATGGTATTCGTGACGGGTGTGCTCGGATTTTCACCTATTGATCCGACTATCGGTCAGATTTGTCAGACGGTTTCAATCGGAGCTCTGTCAGCAATACTTCTTATTCTCTTTATTCTTCCGGGATTGTTGGCAGCTCTTGACAGATTTGCTACTAAAGAACGCAAGAAGAAAACAAAATAAAACTAAACTAAAGGAGCTGTATAACAGCTCCTTTTTTAGTCTTCCAATGCTTTGCGCAACCGTGTAAGCACCTTCTTTTCAATCCTTGAAACATAAGACCTTGATATATTCAGCCTTTCAGAAACTTCAAGCTGTGTTAACGGTTTATTCCCGTCAAGGCCGTAACGAAGAATGATTATTGTCCGTTCTCTGGGATTGTTGATTTTTTTGATTTCCTGACGCAGTTTTTTTATCATCGTCATTTTATAAATGTCTTCAATTATCTCGTCTTCCGTTGCGATAATATCCATAAGCGTCAGCGGATTTCCCTCACTGTCTGTGTCGATCGGTTCGTTTACGGAAACATCCTGCGCAGTCTTCTTCTGTGCGCGAAAATGCATAAGAATTTCATTTTCAACACACCGTGCGGCATATGTAGCAAGTCGGGTGCCTTTATCTACATCGAATGTGTTGATTGCTTTGATGAGTCCGATGGTTCCGATTGAAATCAGGTCATCCTGCTGTGCAGAGTTGGAATAGTACTTCTTGATAATGTGTGCAACAAGCCTGAGGTTGTGTTCAATCAATTTGTTTTTAGCCTCGGTGTCACCGTTACGGCAGGCGATAAGGCACTCTTTTTCTTCCTTGGCAGAAAGAGGGGGAGGGAACGAGCTTGCGCTTGACAGATGCAGAGCAAAAAATAAAAGGTTAGATAAAGAATTCAATACAGTTTCAATAATCACAAAATCACCGTCCGTATCAAGTATATGCACAGGGATGCTTTAATTGAACTGTAATTGTTTTATTTACAAACAGGAATTATTATGATAAAATCAAATAGTACAAAAATATTCAAGAGGGGTTTTATATGAAAGAACTTAAATTTTTTGTTATTACTGATACGCACTTTTTCAAAAATTCTCTCGGTGCATACGGAGAGGAATATGAAAAGTTTATGGATTTTGAGCAGAAATGCTTTGCTGAAACAGAGAGTATCAACAGGGCTTCTTTTGAATACCTCGCTCAGAGTGACGAGGCGGATATAATAATTATTCCGGGTGACCTTTCTTTCAACGGAGAAAAGGAAAGTCATATTGAATTTTCAAAGCTTCTCAAAGATTTCAAGGAAAAAACAGGCAAGAAGGTTTTTGTTGTAACAGCAGGTCACGATTTCAACGACAAACCCTTCGCTTTCAATGAGACAGGAAGAATTACCCCTGAGGGTACAACCTTTGACGAATTGTATGATTTCTATAAGGACTTCGGCTATGAAGATGCAATAGCATTCAACAAGGAGCATCTGTCTTACGTAGCAGATTTGTCGGATGACGTACGTCTCATATCAATCTGTAACGATATTTCAGGTAAGAAAAATATCGAATATGACGATGAATTCCTCGGTTGGATTGAGACTCAGGCAAAGCAGGCTCAGGCAGACGGTAAAGTTATGATTGCAATGGAGCATTATCCTGTGCTTGCCGGTCAGCCGCTTCTCAACCTTATCGGTGATGCAAGACAAAAGGGCAGCAGAAAGCTCGTTAACACACTTGCCGATAACGGTGTGCAACTGATTTTTACAGGTCATATGCATAACCAGAGTATCAATGTTACCGAATCGGACAGCGGTAATAAGTTCTACGATGTTTGTACAGGATCATTGATAGGATGTCCCGCATATATGCGACTTGTTACGGTTAAGGACGAAAAAACTTTTGACATAAAAAGTATCCCTGTTCCAGAATTTGATTGGGATAAGGGCGATAAAACGGGCGAGCAGTATCTTCAGGATCAGTTCGACCGTATGATCAGAACAATGGTCAATTCGATTGAGAATGATCCTAAAAGATTCTGCGGAAAAATCAATATCAAATACAAAGAATCTATGGATAAGCCGATGCGTATGTTGGGCAGAAAACTTTCTACGGTTACGCTCGGCACTTTAGGAAAGCTTCTTTGCATCAAGGTTGATAAGTCAATTAAAAAGGTTAAGTTCGCTGATTTTGCAATCGATATTGTACGCTATGTGTTTGTCGGCAATCAGCCGTTTGTTGAGGGTACACCCGAGGGCGATGTATTGCTTCGGCTTTTCAAGAGAATTCATCCGTTCCTTAAAACATTAAAGGGTTCTCAGGGTGAAGTGCTTGATTCATATGAGTTGCTCAAGCACACTGTCGGTAACTACGGCATCGATGATCATAACGCACAGATTAAGTTTTAAGGGTGATAAATATGGTAAAGCTTGAACTTTTCAATTACGATATTTTTCCGAAAGTTTTTTCTTGTGAAAAAGAGATTGAGGTTACGATAAAACCGCTTGGTGCCCACGTTGCTTTCGACGGTGAGTACTGTATCTGGGTCAAGGCGCTTACCCAGGGGAATATCAGAGATTATAAGGAACGAAATAACCTTGTTGAGTATAAGGTTACTCCCGACGAGGACGGATGTCTCCGTTTTTGCCATACATACCACGATGAGCAGGAACATTTTGTCGAGGTGATGAAGGACGGTAAGCGAGTTGTCAGACTTTCGGTTTACTCTCTTGCCGATGATATGGTTGGACGTTATCCGTTCCGTGGTGATCTGCACATGCATACAACCCGCTCCGACGGAAGGCAGGCTCCTGCAATAGTAGCTGCAGAATACAGAAAGAACGGCTATGATTTCCTCGCAATAACTGACCACGATTCGTATTATCCGTCGCTTGAAGCTATAAATGCTTACAAGGACGTACCTCTCGAATATAATCTCGTAACGGGTGAAGAAGTCCACCTTGAAGATAACGATATTCATATCGTAAACTTCGGCGGAAAGTACAGCGTCAATGCACTTATGCCGGGTGATCATCATATCGATGTCGGCCCGGGTAAAGAATTTCGCTCTCTTGACGGAGAATGTCCCGAAATAATCAGTGTTGAAGAGTATAAAAGACAGGTCAATGAGCTTGCCGAAACGCTTGATATACCTGATGGTATTGAAAAATTTGTCTATGCTTCCTGCGTATGGATTTTCAATCACATCAAAAAAGCTGACGGATTGGGAATTTTCTGCCATCCTTACTGGATTTCAAATGTATTTCAGGTTCCCGAAACGCTCGTTGAGTATATGATGGAAACACAGCCTTTTGACGCTTTTGAGGTTCTGGGCGGTGAGCGTTATTATCAGCAGAACGGTTTCCAAGCGGCAAGATATTACGATGACAGAGCAAAGGGAAGATTTTATCCGATTGTAGGCAGTACGGACAGCCATTCCTGTGTTCACAACGATGGGGCATTGGTTGCTTCCACAATTGTTTTTGCTTATGAAAACACGCGTGAGGGAATAGTTTCTTCAATCAAGGACATGTATTCTGTTGCGGTTGATACAATCAGCACCGAGCACAGACTTGTCGGAGAAACACGTTTCATAAGATACGGCGATTTCCTTCTTCGTGAATTCTTTCCTCTTCATGACGAGCTTGTTTTTGAAGAAGGAAGACTTATGAAGGATTATGTCTGTGGCGATGAAACTGCGGCCGATATCCTTAAGGCAATTAACGGAAGAATGAAAAGACAAAGAGAAAAATATTTTGCATTCTGATTTTTTGAGCTGATACCGTAAAGTTACGGTATCGGCTTTTATCTTTTCAGGAAAAATGATTTTGCTTTTTATCTTGTAAAATATTGTCGTATATAGTAGAATAAAAACAGCATCTATATTTAAAGGGAGAGATATGTATGCTGTTTATTTCTTTGGGACTGGTTGCGGGCTTGTTAGCAGGCCTGCTGGATATCTTCGTTTTGAAGCGCGGCAAAAAAACTGTTAATAAAATTTTTACGGTCCTCGGTGATACGGTCGCATCTAATTTTGTTTCCGTTTATGCAATGGATCTGATTCACAGAGTCTTCTTTGACTGTTCGTTGTTTAAGTTGGCACCGATTAAAACGAGTCTTTGCTTTGCTCACGCAGGGTTAACTCTTGCAATAGGGTTATTATGGATTCTTACGATTGCTATGCTTGACGGCAGAGTGTTCTGTAAGAAAGAAACAGTTAAGTTCAAAAAAACTCTGACTTTTACGAGTATTCTTTCTGTTGTTCTTGTTGCGCTTGGTATGGCTGCTTTCACGGGAACAACCTGGTCAAAAGAAACATTCGGTGAGGTTGATCCGGATCAGATGATTGTTAATATTTTCTCGCCTGCTGAAGGTACAAGCAGTGAGATTATGGGTACGTTGTGGAAGGGTCCCGTTCTCCAGACTGTTGCAGTAACATTCCTTTTTGCTCTTTTTGTTTTTTCTTCCCGCGCATTATATATGAAGAGCAAGACAAAAGAAGAGGGAAGACGTATTTTTTCAGTAATGCTCAGAAAAGTAGTTGCACTGATTCTTGCAATTGCATTTATTTCGGGCGGTATTGCTTTTGGTGTAAGAGAGTTTCAACTCGGTACTCTCTATGATATGTATTACAGTGAGTCGGAATTTATTGCAGATAATTTTGCAAATCCCAGAGAAGTAAAAATGAAATTCCCTGAGAAAAAGCGTAACCTTATACATATTTATCTCGAATCAATGGAAAACACTTATCTTTCTAAGGATCTTGGCGGATATATGGATGAAAATCTTATTAAACCGCTTTCAGATCTTGCTGAGGAGGGTGTAAGCTTTTCACATCGCAGTGAAGGTTTCGGCGGACCGATTGCAACAATGGGCTGTACGTGGTCAGTTGCTTCAATGGTAAATATGACTACAGGACTCCCAATGAAAGTTCCGACCGGAGGAAATGACTACGGTACTCCGAATAACTTCCTGCCGGGCGCTGTTGCACTTGGAGATATTCTTGAGGCTCAGGGATATGAGCAGACGCTTATGTTCGGAGCCACAGCAAAATTCGGCGGACTTAATTATTTCTATGAGAGTCACGGCGGATTTAATATGCTCGACTATGACGGAGTGAAAGAAAAGGGCTGGATTCCGAAGGATTATAAAGTATGGTGGGGCTATGAAGACGATAAGCTCTATGAGTTTGCAAAGAAAGAACTTACGAGACTTCACGAAACGGGCAAGCCGTTCCACTTTGTAATGGAAACGGCCGACACTCACTGTCAGGACGGTTATGTCGGCCCGAAAACACCAACTCCGCGTGACAGTCAGTATGCCAATGTTATTGCGTACAGTGCGGACGAGGTAACAAAGTTTGTTCGTTGGATTCAGGATCAGCCGTTCTATGAAAACACAACCATCGTTTTGATTGGCGATCACCTTAGCATGGATAAAAAGTTCTTTAAGGATATGGACACTTCATATCTCAGAACAACATTCAATCTCTTCCTCAATCCTGCAAACAATCTTCAGTATACCGCAGAGGAAAGACGGTTCAACCGCTATTGGTACAACGGTGATATGTTCCCGACAATCCTTGCAAGTATGGGCGTTATCATCGACGGTGACAGACTCGGTCTCGGAACAAACCTTTTCTCAGATAAGCCTACACTTATGGAAGAAAACGGTGAGGGTATGGACGGATGGAAGTTCGTTGATGATGCTTTTTCGTGTAAGAGCGATATGTACAACAATACAATTCTTGTCGGAAACAACGAACCGTTTGATAATAAGAATATAACAATTTATTAATTTACGATTATTCAATGATATAGTTTAGCAATCAACAGGTGATGTCTTATGTTTGTTTTAATTGCTTTTTTTGTTGGTCTGACAATAGGTTTGATTGATATATTGCTTTTGAAAAGAAAAACTGGTTTAAAGAACTCAATACTTTTGCTTTTGGCTGATATGATCGGTATTAATGTCATATCTATGTTCATATTGGACAGCTACTTTCGCTTTATTGCACAAATAACCTTTTTCCCGATCAACAGTCATTCAGCCGGTTTCCCGATCCTGTATGCCGCCTTTGCGTTGTTGATCGGATTGTCCTGGCTTGTTGTAGTTGCTTTCTTTGACAAGAAACTCTACTTCGAAAAGGTTGAACATTCTAAAAGAAAATCCGGTGTGGGGTTAAAGGTTGTCTCTATCCTGTTGATAACACTTGGTGCTGCTGCTTTTACGGGAACAGTATGGGGCATGGAGTGCTTTAACGGTGTTGATCCGGATCAGCTGATCATTAACTTAACATCTCCAACGGAAGGTACCAGCGAAGAAGTGATGGCTGCTTTTTGGAGTGGTCCTTTTTTGCGCACTGTAACTGTGGCAGCTGTGTTCACTTTTTTTGTGTTCTCAAAACGAGAGCTTTTCTTTAAAAGAAGCGAAAAAGCGATTTGTGTTTTTTCGGTCAGGTTAAGAAAAATTGTAAGTAGTATACTTGCTTTGGTTATTTTTGTTGGCGGTATAGTGTACGGTGTAAAAGAATTTCAGCTTCTTACGCTTTATGATATGTATTTTACAGAATCAACGTTTATAGAAGATAATTTTGCTGATCCAAGAGAAGTAAAAATGCAATTTCCGGAGAAAAAGCGAAATCTGATCCATATTTACCTGGAGTCTATGGAGAATTCATATGCATCAAAAGATTTGGGCGGTTATATGGATGAGAATCTTATTGCTCCTCTAACGGAACTGATTGATGAAGGTGTTAGTTTTTCACAATCAGACAAGGGCCTTGGTGGGCCTTTGGCTACGAAAGGTTGCGTTTGGTCCGTTGCTGCAATGGTTAATATGATGGCGGGAGTTCCTATGAAAGTGCCTTCTGCTAAAAATACCTACGGAACCAGCGGAAGCTTTTTGCCGGGAGCTGTTACTATCGGAGATGTACTTGAAGCTCAAGGGTATGAACAGTCGCTCATGTTCGGCGCAAGTGCTGAGTTCGGAGGTCTGAACTGTTTCTATGAGGAGCATGGAAATTTCAATATTCTGGACTATGAGGCTGCGAAGGAAAAAGGTTGGATTCCGCAGGACTACAAAGAATGGTGGGGCTATGAAGATGATAAACTTTTTGAGTTTGCGAAAGCAGAGATTACAAGACTTGATGAAACCGGTAAACCATTCTATTTCGTAATGGAAACAGCAGATACACATTTCCCGGACGGTTATGTAGGACCAAACACACCTACTCCCAGAGATAGTCAGTACGCTAATGTTATTGCATATAGTGCTGCCGAAGTAGCGGAATTTGTTCGCTGGATTCAGGATCAACCGTTTTATGAAAATACTACTATTGTTCTCATCGGTGATCATCTTAGTATGGACAAAAACTTTTTTGCTGACTTTGATGAAAGCTATGTTCGGACAACGTTTAATCTTATTCTGAACCCTGCTGACGGATTGAATGATATTCCACAGGAGAGACGATTCAACCGTTGGTGGTTCAACGGAGATATGTTCCCGACAATGCTTGCAAGCATCGGAGTCAAAATTGAGGGTGAAAGACTTGGTGTCGGAACGAATCTGTTTTCTGAAAGAGCTACTATTATAGAGGAGAACGGAGTAGGAACAGAGGGTTGGAAATACGTGGACAAGGAATTCTCATACAGAAGTGATTATTATATTGAGAATATTCTTTCGGGAAAAGAACCGTTTGATAATAAAAATATCACAACGTATTAGTTCTAAATTGACAATATGGCCTTGTTGTGCTAGAATCTAGATATCTTTTGATAGCGGAGGTAATTTTATGAAAATGTTTAAAAAGTTTTTGTCTGTAGCTCTTGCAGTTATGTTTGCATTAAGCTGTGTTTCAACTGCATCAGCGTTGTCGCTTAATGACGGATATGAAGCTCTTTGCGAAGAATTCGTTTTTGGTGAAGGTCCCGTTGTAGGCGATTATTCAATAGATTACAGATATTTCTCACCTGCAGATGAAGGCGATACAACAAAGTATCCTCTCGTTGTATGGCTTCACGGAATGGGTGACGGCAGCGAAGACGGAAAGCAGGTTTCAAAGAGTGAAATCGCTTACTGGGCAAGCGACGAATTCCAGGCAAGATTCAAGCCGTCAGGCGGTGCATACATTCTCGCAGCCCGTTCACGTGAAGAAAACGGCAAGTTCTGGGATAATGACCTTGTTGAGCCGTTGAGAGCTGCGATTGAAGATTTTATTGCAAAGAACAGCAACGTTGATACAACCAGAATTTACATCGGCGGATATTCAATGGGCGGCAAGATGACTCTTAAAATGTCTGTTGCATATCCTGAAATGTTTGCTGCTGCATTCCCGATCTGTCCTGCGTGGTCTGTTCCTGAGGAATATGTAGGCTGCCTTGCAGATCTTCCTCTTTGGCTTACATCAAGTACACGCGATCCTCTCGTTAATTACTATATGGCTGTAACGCCGACATGGAACAGAATTATGGCCGCTTCAAATGTAGCAGAGGACTGCCGTTTCTCAACTCTTACAAAAGTTTGCTACGCAACAGGTGAAAAGACATCGAGCAGTCACCATGCATGGTTCTCAGTAAACTATGATATGTTCTCTGTTGAAAACGGTGCATATCCGAATATGTCAACAGTCAACGGCCTTGGTGAAGAGGTAACTCTTACATATCCCGACGGTATGATTTCCTGGCTTTCACAGTTCACTTCAGATTATGACGGTACACCCGTTGAAGGTATGGGTAACCTCGAAGGCGGAAGCAATACAGACGGTATGGTTTATTTTGACAGCATCTGTGACTTCTTTGAAGCTTTGTTCAATGCAATCAGGATGATTTTCACTTTTTAATTAAGGAAGGCAGATATTTGTGTTTAACGGTATTTTAAAAGTAATAGTTTCAATACTTACAGCAATTGCATCTTTTTTTACGTTGCCGTCAGTTGACGCGACAAATCCTCTTGTGAACGTTAATCCGAATCCGATCAAGGAAGAGGTTATCGCGCAGGATTTAACGGTTATGACGTATAACCTTAAGTGCAGCGGTGAAGGAAAATATTCTCAGGAAAGCAGAAAAGACGGTGTTTGCGGAATTATCAACAGCTATTCACCCGATTCTTTCGGTGTGCAGGAAGCTGACAAGAATTGGGTAGGTCTTCTTGATGAGGCTATGCCGGGATACGACCACTTCGGCACATACAGAGATGACGGCATCTCGGAAGGCGAATCCTGCACAATTTTCTATAAAAACGACAAGTATGATCTTGTTGATGCAGGTGACTTCTGGCTCTCCGATACTCCCGATGTTCCTTCGAATAGCTGGAACGGTGCTTGTTACAGAGTTTGTACTTATGTAATTCTCAAGGATAAGCAGACAGGCTTTGTTTATGCACATTTCAACACACATTTTGACCACGTAAGCGAAGTTGCTCAGGCTGAGTCCGTTGCTCTTATTTCAGCTAAGGTTGTGGAAATTGCACCTGATATTCCTGTCGTGCTCACAGGTGATTTCAATTTCAACGAAACCAAGGATTTCTACGATGATGTGCTTACCTGCGGATTTGCAGATACAAAATATCTTGCAGAGGATTATGACGTCGGCGCAACGTATAACGACTACAGACTTATTGCAGTCGGACTTAATCCGATTGACCATATTTTTGTAAATGCATACGTTAAGAGTGTTGCATCAAGTTCGATTGATAAAACAAAGCATAACGGAATTTATCCGTCAGACCATTTCCCTGTAATTGTTGAAATGACAATGTTTAACGGCTGATAAGAATAAAACCGTCGGTTCGCCGACGGTTTTTGAATTTAATGCAATTTTAAGGGCATACTTTTTATAGAAATATGAAAGGATGATCCGTATGATTGAACAGGATACAATAAAGCTTTTGCGCGAATGTGATGCAGGTGTAAAAATGGGTGTTGACTCCATTGATGATGTGATTGAAAAGGTCGAATCCGACGGCTTCAAGAATTATCTTGAAAACTGCAAGTGCGGACACGAAAAGCTCGATAAGGAAATTCAGAATTTACTTGAATGTTATGACGATGAAGGCAAAGATCCGAGCGCAGTTTCAAAGGGTATGTCCTGGGTGAAAACAAATGCAAAGCTGATGATTGATGATTCTGACAAAACGATTGCTGACCTTATGACAGACGGTTGTAATATGGGCGTAAAGTCACTCAGCAGGTACCTCAATCAGTACAAAGCGGCAGATGAACAGTCCAAGGATATTGCAAAAAGACTTATCAATCTTGAAGAGAGACTGGCAATTGACATACGTCCTTATCTGTAATCTTATCAGCTTGCGTTGTTAACGCAGGCTGATTTTTATATTGACTGCACTGTTGACAAAATTACCCTTGTAGTATATAATTTTAAAGTTGAAAATTTTTTGAAAATGGTGATAAATATGTCAGGACATTCAAAATGGAGTACTATCAAGCGTAAAAAGGAAAAAACAGACGGCGCAAGAGCAAAAGTCTTCACAAAAATCGGCCGTGAAATTGCTGTTGCCGTTAAAAACGGTGGCCCCGACCCCTCAGTTAATACAAAGCTCAAGGATGTAATCGCAAAGGCAAAGTCGAACAATGTACCTAACGATAACATCGAGCGTATTATCAAAAAAGCTGCCGGTGAAGGCAATTCAGATAACTACGAAGAGATCATGTACGAAGGCTACGGCCCGTCAGGTATCGCTGTTATCGTTGAAACACTTACAGACAACCGTAACCGTACAGCAGGCGATGTCCGCCATTACTTCGACAAGTTCGGCGGAAATATGGGTCAGAGCGGATGCGTTTCTTTCATGTTCAGCCGTTGCGGTGTTATCATGATTGAAGCAGAAGATGTTGACGAAGAGAAGCTTATGGAAGATGCTCTTGAGTCAGGCGCAACAGACTTTATAACAGATGAAGAAGGCGTATTCGAAATCCGTACAGAAGCAAACGACCTCGGCGCAGTACGTGACGAGCTTGAGGCTAAGGGCTACTCATTCCTTCAGGCTGAAGTTGAGTATGTTCCCAGCACTTACACAAAGCTTACAAACGAAGACGATATTACAAATATGACCAAGATGCTTGATATGTTCGAGGACAACGACGACGTTCAGAACGTATGGCACAACTGGGAAATGGAAGACTAAAAAATCAGCAGCAAGTTGCCAACTTGCTGCTATTTTTATCCCTTCTGTCTTTTAGCCATCTTTTTCCAACATATAAAACCGTACATATCGTTTACGAAAAATACAATAAAGCAAACCGTCATCGGAAGATATGAAATATCGGTAAGCGTTGCCAATATCCACAGCACAACCAGTACAATGTCGTTTGTGGCGTAACCTAGGGCAAAATACGGGTTTCTGAAGGCAGTCAATGCGGCGGCGATGTAACTCGTAAGCACTGAAACAGTGCTGGGTATGAGATTAGCGGTACCCAATGCTTTGAGTATGAAGTAAAATATTGCTGTTACAATGATTGACGAAACAATCAAAAAGGCAATCTTTTTACCCCCGAGTTTACTGCTGACTTCAACCTCGGCACTTTTCTTGAACGGATGCCTCAGCCAGGAAACCAGCGAAATTACCGACATCGGGAGAGTCATACCAAGGTAGGTAAGCATTTCGCCGTAATACTGGAATCTGAAAGAAATCACACCGTAAATAGTACTGAAAATTATCATCAGTATCTGGCCGAAAGCAAAACCCCTTGCAAGGAATATCAGTGACGTCACACCGATGAGCGAAGCCGTCAACGAAATATAATCGCTTCCGTGCGAAAGGAAAAAGGAAGCAAGAATGATCAGAACAGAACTTGACCAAAGGCATATTTCGAATTTGCTGAGGCTTTTGATAGCTTTTAAAATATTCATAAAATCAACTCCAAAAAAATAACACCCGCAGCACATCTTCAAAGACCTAACGATGTGCAGACGGATGCAACGCATCACACTACCCGGTGGCAGTTAATATATTGATAATTTACATCCGAATGATACCATAAATAATTCAGAAAAGCAACCCCTTTGCAGTATTGATTTTATACGGCTGTGTTGATATAATATATTTAATAATTTGCAGAGGAGAGGTAACGTGAATTTAATCAGAAAATTATTGAAAGATTCGCCGTCAGGTTGGGCAACCAATTCGCTTGAAAGAAAGAGTTATTATGCTTTCTTTATCGGTCAGAATGCGATTTACGCTCTTGTAACCTCATATCTTACTACATATTTTATGCTCATCGGCGTTGACCTTACAAAGGCAACGGGAATTATGCTCGCAATAAAAATCTGGGACGCTGTCAACGACTGCCTTTTCGGTGTTATCTTCGACTCCGTAAAGTTTAAAAGCGGTAAAAAGTATCTGCCGTGGCTTCGCGGTTCGCTTGTGCTTATAGTCGTAACGACTGTTCTGATGTTTGCGGCTCCGTTCAATTCAAGCAGTACGACGAAGCTTGTGTGGTTTGCGATCAGTTACCTTATCTGGGATACTGTTTATACCCTTTGTGACGTTCCGATTTACGGTATCATCACTTCAATGACGAAAAACGTTGCCGAACGAAATTCGATTATGGCGTACAAAAGCATTTGGGGTGGTGCAGGCGGCACAATTACTTCGGTAGTAGTTCCCGTTCTTATCAGCGAAAGAGTCGGCAGTAATTATCTTGTAGCCGCTATCGCTGTTGCAGTTATTGCTTTTGTTACAATGCTTCCGTCCTGTCTCACTCTTCAGGAACGTTACACGCCTCCGAAAGAGGAAGAAAACTTTTCTATATCAAAGATGTTTGTATATCTTTTTAAAAACAAATATCTTCTTCTTTTCTACATCGGCTTCTTCTTCTATTCAAGCGTGAATATTATAAATGCACTTAATATGTGGGTATCGTTCTACCTCTTCAATGACAGCTTGTTTTCGCTTGTTGTGGGTGCATTCAGTGCCGTTCCGTCGGTTGTGCTTTCGATTGTTACACCGAAAATTCTTAAGAAAATCGATAAAATGGTCCTCTTTAAATGGTGTACTCTCGGCATAATAGTTTCAAGTGTTGTTATGTGGGCTGTCGGATATAAGAGTATCGTTGCCTTCGCTGTTATTTCGGTTATCCGTTCGATCCCGATGTCAATTTTCGGCTGTGTTCTCTTTATGTTTACTCCTGACTGTGCTGAATACGGCAAGTTCAAAACAGGTGTTGATGCAAAGGGCATCACTTTCGCAATTCAGACATTTATGTGTAAGCTTACTGGTGCAGTTTCGGGTTCTGTTAGTCTTCTCTGGATGGGACTTGAATATACAGGCTGGATAAGCGTTGAAGCTGAAAACTTTGAACAGCTTCAGGCTCTCAATGTTCAGCAGTCTCCGCACGCGCTTAATGTTCTGTGGTTCGTTTATGTTATGGTTCCTGCGATCGGTTATCTCTGTTCGCTTGCTGTATGGATGTTCTATAAGCTCAACGACAAGGACGTTCAGATTATGGCAGACTGCAATGCAGGTAAAATAACAAGATACCAGGCAGAGTCAATGCTTTCACGACAGTATTAATTTTATCCGCAGGTACCATCGTTTGTGGTGCCTGCTGTTATTCAATCATATTCTCAGCAAATCACAAGGAGTGTAAAAAATGTCTTGCGTTAAATATGTTGATCCGACGATCGGAAACGTCGGTGACGAAGATTCGGATTATTCCCACGGCGGCGGAAAAACACACCCCGGCGCTTGCCTTCCGGGAGGTTGTGTTCAGCTCTGTGCGGACACCGTTACGGGTGGCGACAACGGAACAGGATATAACTATTGCCAGTCGACAATTGAAGGCTTCAGCTTTAACCGTATGAGCGGTATCGGCTGGTACGGTGATCTCGGAAATCTTCAGATAATGCCCGTTACAGGCAAAACAGACCTTCGAAGCGGAACAAATGAATTTTTTTCGCTTAAAAAGGGTACGGAAGGTTGGAAATCACCGTTTACCCACGAAAAAGAAACTGCGACTGCGGGATATTACGGTGTTCATCTTGACCGTTATAATGTCGATGTAAGAGCGACTGTAACTCCGCACTGCGGCGTGCTTGATTTATCATATCACGAGACTGACGATGCGAAAGTTATTTTTAATTTTTCGCGCCGTATCGGCGGACGCGTTGATAATTCGATCGTGAAAATTATTGACGGTACTCACCTTGAAGGCGTGATTGAGTGTTCGCCGAAGGGTGGGGGATTCGGCCACGGCCACGGCAGAATTGAATATAAGCTCTGGTTTTGCTGTGAGCTTTCAGAATCGTTCAGGACGGCTGAATTTTTCAGCGATGAAGAATATATCGGATTCAACAACGAGGTTGAAGGCGCAGACATAGGTCTTGTTCTTGGTTTTGAAAATGCAGAAAAAGTTACTATAAAAACATCTGTGTCTTATGTTGATATCGAAGGTGCAAGGAAGAATTTTGCAGAAGTTGACGGAAAAACTTTTGATGAAATTCACGCAAAGGCGATTGAAACCTGGGAAAAAGCACTTTCATGCATAACGATTGATACCGACAATGAGACGGATAAGATCCTTTTTTACACCTGCCTGTACCACACTCTTCTTGATCCGAGAATTTGCGCGGATACAGACGGCAGATATAAGGCTCCTGACGGTACGGTTAAAACAGATACGGATTATATACAGCGTACGGTTTTCAGCGGTTGGGATGTTTACAGAAGTGAATTCCCGCTGCTTACTCTGATTTCACCTGAAACGGTTAACGATGAAGTGAATTCCCTCATAAGCATCGCAGAAGCAAGAAACGGTTCGTTCCCGCGCTGGGAGCTCCTTGGAATTAATTCGGACTGTATGGTCGGTGATCCGGGAATAATTGTTATTGCAGACGCTTATATAAAGGGCATCCGTAATTATGATGTTAATAAAGCCTATGCAATTTCAAAGGCAGGTTCGTTGGGAAGCGAAACTCTTTTCGGGAAACCGTTTAATTGTCTGCGTAAAAGATGCGATTTTCTCAATGAAAAAGGCTTCAAACCTGAACTGTTAAGCGTTACGCTTGAAGAGCTTCTCAGTAATTTCACCCTCGCTGAGTTTGCAAAGGCTCTCGGCAAGAATGACGATGCTGAATTCTTTTATGAAACTGCAAAAAAATATCCCGTAAATTATAACCCTGAAACAGGCTTTATGGGACCTAGGTACGAAGACGGCAGCTTTATGCCTCTGGATGAATTTGAGTATGATACTGACGGCTGTGTGGAAAGTAATATCTACCAGCAGTCCTGGTTTGTTCCGTATGATATAGAAGGCTTGGCGGAGCTTTTCGGCAGAGAAAGATTTATTGATCTTCTTGAAAAGTTTTTTGAAAAGGCTGATTTTTCTGCTCTCTGGAATGGTGATTACAACCATTCAAATGAACCGTGTCACAATTTGTCCCATTATTTTAACTATATGGGTATGCCAAAAAGAACACAGTACTGGACACGCAGAGTGCAGAAAGAAGCTTACAGACTGGGTGCATTCGGATTTTGCGGAAACGAGGATGTAGGTCAGCTTTCAGCGTGGTATGTGCTGTCTGCTCTCGGCCTTGCTCAGGTTTGCCCGAGTATACCTGTTTATGAAATTAACTCACCGTTAGTCAAAAAAGCGAGCCTGAAGCTCGACAGAAAGTACCATCCGTGTGCCGTTGCGGATACATTCACCGTCGAGTGCGATAAGGATCCGTTGAAATATCCGTACATAAAGGAAATATATCTGAACTCAGTCAGGCTTGACGGTACATCCGTCACATACGATGAGATAACAAATGGCGGAAAGCTTTTCTTTGTAATGGAAGTATAACGGAGGTAAAACGGATTTCTCTACAGTTAAAGCGGTACGTTCCGTGCAACAGTATTTTGATCTGTATAATCAGTGAAGAAATCTTTGCTCACCATATGCTTAGTCCGCAGGAGCAATACTATACAACCGCGGCTGAGAAATACAGTCGGCGATTCTCTGAATAAATTAAAAGAACCACCAGTTTGCAAATGCATTCCGGTGGTATTTTCTTAAAGATTACTCTGTGGTGTAACGTGCTCGTTGATATAGTCTTCAATTATTCTGCCGTCGCTGATACGGATAACTCTGTGCGCCTTCTCAGCAATTTTATCGTCGTGAGTAATAAGGATAATCGTTCTGCCTTCTGCCCAGAGCTCGTTGATGATTCTCATAACCTCTTTACCTGAGTTCGAATCAAGGTTACCTGTCGGCTCGTCGGCAAGGATAACAGGTGGTCTTGCCGCAACGGCACGTGCGATTGCAACTCGCTGCTGCTGTCCGCCTGACATCTCACTGGGAAGGTGATTCATTCTCTTCTCAAGTCCCACCCTTGTAAGCGCCTCAGTGGAAAGCTTTTCTCTTTCCTCAGCCTTCATTCCTCTGTAAATCAGCGGAAGCTCAACGTTGCCCTTTGCTGTAAGGCTCGGGATAAGGTTGAATCCCTGAAAAATAAAGCCGATTTCCTTGTTGCGTATTGCACTGAGCTCGTCGTCGTCCATATCCTTGATGTCTTTGCCGTCGAGGATATATGTTCCGGTTGTTACGACGTCAAGCAAACCGAGCATATTCATAAGCGTGGATTTGCCCGAGCCTGACTGACCGACGATTGCAACGTATTCGCCTCTGTCAATGCAAAGGTCAACTCCGTCAAGCGCTCTTACTTCGTTTTCACCCGGGTTATAAATTTTGTATGCGTCTTTAAGTTCAATCAGATGTGACATAGTATTTACTCTCCGTACAGATTTATTATATATTAACATAATTTTTGGAAAAATCAACTAAGGCTATTCTACATTGCTGATATTAATATTTTATGAACAAAAAAGAAAAATCTCGTTATTTTCAACAAAAACTTAGCCTATACATTTACTTCCTTACAAAACTAACTTGTTGACAAAAGTTGATATTGTGATAAAATAAACTTATAAAATGTCTAAATGTGGGTTATTGTTTTTTTCAATGACACCATTTGTTGAAATACAAGTGTTTGGAGATCAATTATGAAATTACTTGAAGAACGCATTATCAAGGATGGAAAAGTTTTCCCGGGAAATGTTCTTAAGGTTGACCGTTTTCTTAATCATCAGGTTGATGTTAAGCTTCTTAACGAAATCGGTAAGGAGTTTTACCGCCTTTTCGGGGACAAGGAAGTCAACAAGATTTTTACAATCGAAGCTTCGGGTATCGGAATTGCCTGTATAGTTGCGCAGTATTTTGATGTCCCCGTTGTTTTTGCTAAAAAGACTCTCGGTAAAAACATTTCCGCTGATGTTTATTCAACGCCCATAACATCGTTCACACACGGAAGAACGTATGATGTTATTGTCTCTCAGGAATTCCTTAATCCTGAGGACAAAATACTTATAATTGACGACTTTCTTGCGCAGGGCTGTGCTCTGCAGGGACTCATCAATCTTATTAAGTCTGCAGGTGCCGAGATCGTCGGCGCAGGCATTGTCATCGAAAAAGCCTTCCAGCAGGGCGGCGAGCTTATCCGTTCGCAGGGAATCCGTGTTGAATCCCTTGCAAGGGTTAAGTCAATGTCAGATGACGGAACAATCACATTTTGTGATTAATTAACACGGTAGCAATTTTTTAGCTATAAATTAAAACCAAAACGGAGGAAAAACACATGAAAAGAATTCTTGCATTACTTCTTGCGGCAGTCATGGTTTTCGCACTCGCAGCTTGCGGTGAGAAAGGCAAAGAGGTTGACAAGGGTGGAGTTGATGAAGACTTCAAAGTAGGCTTTATCTTCCTTCACGACGAAAACTCAACTTACGACAAAAACTTCATTGACGCTGCAAAGGCAGTTCAGGCTGAACTCGGCTTGACAGATGAGCAGGTTATGTTCAAAATCAACATTCCTGAAACAGCAGCTTGTTATGAAGCAGCTCTCGAACTTGTTGACGCAGGTTGTGACGTTATCTTCGGCGACAGCTTCGGCTTCGAGTCACATCTTCTTAAGGCAGCTCAGGAGCATCCTGAAGTTCAGTTCTGCCACGCAACAGGTACAAATGCAAAGACAGCAGGCGTAGCAAACTACCACAATGCTTTTGCATCAATTTATGAAGGTCGCTACCTTGCAGGTATTGCTGCAGGTATGAAGCTCAACGAGATGATCAAGGAAGGCAAATTCACAGCTGAAGAAGCTAAAATGGGTTATGTTGGTGCTTTCCCGTATGCTGAAGTTATTTCAGGTTTTTCATCTTTCTATCTCGGTGCAAAGTCAGTTTGCCCGACAGTTACAATGGAAGTAAAATATACAAACTCATGGTTTGATATTGCTAAGGAAAAGGAAGCTGCACAGGCTCTTATCCAGTCAGGCTGTAAGCTTATCAGCCAGCACGCTGACTCTGAAGGCGCTCCGAAGGCTTGCGAAGAGAACGGTATTCCGAACGTTGCTTACAACATCAACACAGCATCAATCGGCCCGAACACAGCTCTTATTTCTTCAAAGATTTCTTGGGAACCCTACATGAAGCTTATGATCGAATCTGTTATGAACGGCAAGGAAATCCCTGTTGATTACACAGGAACACTTGCAACAGGTTCAGTTCAGCTTACAGAGCTCAACACAAAGGTTGCAGCTGCAGGTACACAGGAAGCTCTTGATGCAGCTATTGAAAAGCTTAAGAACGGCGAAATTCACGTATTCGATACATCTGCTTTCACAGTAGGCGGCAAGGCACTTGACGAGAATACACTTGCTGACGTTGTTCCTGATGCAAACTACGAAGCTGATACAAAGGTTGTTTCTGACGGTTATTACCACGAGTCAGAGTACCGTTCAGCACCGTACTTCTTCATGCAGATCGACGGTATCACAGGAGTTATTCCCGAATAATTCTCATTCAGTCTTTTAAATTAAAGGGCGGGGCACTCATCTGTCTCGCCCGATAATCTTTTTCAGTTGCTAAAAATGATCACAGTTTTTATGATTGTTTTTAACAACTGAATTAATCAGAGGAGGTTATTATGAGCAATAAACCGATAGCGATTGAGTTGAAAAAGATTACCAAAACCTTCGGAAA
This sequence comes from Clostridia bacterium, assembly GCA_017625835.1. Lineage (GTDB taxonomy): Bacteria > Bacillota > Clostridia > Oscillospirales > Acutalibacteraceae > CAG-488. The sequence continues at coordinate 40,292 of JAGAKF010000052.1, read as the reverse complement.
GGTCGTTGCCAACAAGGACGTTGACCTTACCGTGTATGAGGGTGAAATTCTTTCTATCCTTGGCGAAAACGGCAGCGGTAAAACAACTCTTATGAACATGATCTCGGGTATTTATTACCCCGACAGCGGTCAGATTTTTGTTAAAGGCAGAGAGGTAAGCATCCAGTCTCCGAATGATGCTTTTGCTCTTAAAATCGGTATGATTCATCAGCACTTCAAGCTTGTTGATATTTTTACCGCAGCTGAAAATATTGCGCTCGGTATCAACGACGGAAAGAAGTTCGACCTTAAGAGAATTTCTGCCGATATCGAAAAAATCAATACAAAGTACGGCTTTAATATTGACCTTAACAAGAAAATTTACGAAATGTCTGTTTCTGAAAAGCAGACTGTCGAAATCGTAAAGGTTCTTTACCGCGGTGCGGATATCCTTATACTCGACGAGCCGACTGCAGTTCTTACTCCGCAGGAAACACAGCGACTTTTCGGAATTCTGCGTAAGATGAAGGAAGACGGCAAGTCTGTCGTTATCATTACGCACAAGCTTCACGAGGTTATGTCGATTTCTGACAGAGTTTCCGTTCTCCGTAAGGGCGAATATGTCGGAACAATCCCGACATCTGAGGCTGACGAATCAACGCTTACAAGTATGATGGTCGGCAAGAAGATCAGCCTTGATATCGAGCGTTCCGAGCCTGTTAACCCCGTTGACAGACTTGTGGTTGAAAACATCAACTGTACAAACCGTGAGGGTGTGAAGCTTCTTGATAATGTAAGCTTTACGGTCCGCTCAGGTGAAATCCTCGGAATCGCAGGTATCTCGGGAAGCGGTCAGCGTGAATTGCTTGAAGCTATCGCAGGCTTGCAGAAGCTTGACAGCGGTAAGATCATATACCACAATGTCCAGACAGGTAAAGAAGATAATCTCCGTGATAAAACACCCGTTCAGATCCGTGAACTCGGCATCCGTCTTTCATTCGTTCCCGAGGACAGACTCGGAATGGGCCTTGTCGGAAACATGGACATTGTAGATAATATGATGCTCCGAAGCTATAAAAAAGGCAAGTCCGTTTTCCTTCAGAAAAAGGAACCGAAATCTCTTGCCGAAAAAATTATCAAGGATCTCGAGGTTGTAACTCCGAGTTCATCCACACCGGTTCGCCGTCTTTCGGGCGGTAACGTTCAGAAGGTTCTTGTCGGCCGTGAAATTGCAGCGTCACCGACCGTCCTGATGGCGGCTTATCCCGTAAGAGGACTGGATATCAACTCCTCATATCTTATCTATAATCTCCTCAATGAACAGAAGGAAAAGGGTGTTGCTGTTGTTTTTGTCGGTGAGGATCTTGACGTGCTTATCGACCTTTGCGACAGAATTATGGTTATAGGTGGCGGTAAGATCAACGGTGTCGTTGATGCGCGTACAACAACTAAGGAAGAAATCGGCCTTATGATGGTTAAGGCTAAGGGAGGTAACGCTGATGAATAATGTTAAAAAACGTAAAGATCCGTTAGTACGAATCAGTAAGCGTGACGTTCCCGTATGGTGGAAATCACTTATCATCAGAGTGGTTGCTATTGCTCTTGCTCTCGTTGTGTGTGCGGGCCTTATTGTTCTTGTTTCGGATTACAATCCTCTTGAAGTTTTCAAAACAATGATCGAAGGAAACTTTAAAACAGAAAGAAAAATATGGAACCTTGTGCAGAATACGGCAATACTCCTTTGTATCTCTCTTGCCGTAACTCCTGCGTTTAAAATGAAATACTGGAACCTCGGTGCTGAGGGACAGGCTCTTATAGGTGCTCTGTCAACTGCGGCAGGTATGATTTACCTCGGGGACAAGCTTCCTCAACCGGTGCTCATTATTGTTATGTTTGTGATGAGCGTCGTTTCGGGTATGATCTGGGCGGTTATCCCTGCAATATTCAAAGCGAAGTTCAATACAAACGAGTCGCTTTTCACCCTTATGATGAACTATGTTGCAACTCAGCTTGTTCTGTTCTGCATTACATTCTGGGAGAATCCGAAGGGTTCAAACACTGTCGGTATTATCAATATGACTACCGAAGGCGGTTGGCTTCCGGCTCTTTTCGACCAGAAGTATCTTGTTAATATTCTTATCGTTACGGCAATTACCGTAATAATGTACATTTACCTTAAATACAGCAAGCACGGTTATGAAATATCCGTTGTCGGCGAAAGTGAAAACACAGCACGCTACATCGGAATCAACGTTAAAAAGGTTATCATCCGTACAGTTCTTGTTTCAGGTGCAGTCTGCGGTATTACAGGCTTCCTCCTCGTTTCGGGAACACACCACACGATTACGGCTGATACAGTCGGCGGTCAGGGCTTTACGGCTATTATGGTGTCGTGGCTTGCAAAGTTCAATCCGTTTGTAATGGCAGGCGTGTCAATTCTCATAACTTTCCTCTCACGCGGTGCAGGCGAAATTGCAACAATTCTCCGTCTTAATCAAAGTGTTGCGGAAATTATGACGGGTATCATTCTTTTCTTCATTATCGGCAGCGAATTCTTTATTAATTATAAAGTTAACTTCCGCTCAGGCAAAAAGGAGGGCAATAAATGATTACTACAATAGCTCTTTTCTTAAAGCAGGCAATCATTCAGGGTATCCCTCTTCTTTATGGTTCAACGGGTGAAATCATCACTGAAAAGTCAGGTAACCTCAATCTTGGTATCCCGGGTATTATGTACATCGGAGGTATCTCGGGAATCATCGGCGGTTATCTTTATGAGTTTTCGGGTGCAGAACTCAACCCTGTTCTTCTTGTTCTGATTCCGCTTCTTTCGTCAATCATTGGTTCCGTGGCAATGTCGCTTATTTATTGCGTTCTTACGGTAACCCTCAAGGCAAATCAGAATGTTACGGGACTTGCGCTTACTACTTTCGGTGTAGGCGTCGGTAACTTCTTCGGCGGTTCACTTTCATCAATCCTCGGTGAGGGCGGTACGATCTCTCTCATCGAAACAGGTAAGGCATATAAGCAGACTCTTCCGTTTGCACAGGATCTCGGCCTCTTCGGCGAAGTTTTCCTTTCTTTCGGTTTCCTTGCTTATGCTTCAATAATTATTGCAATTCTCGCTTCAATTTTCCTCAACAAAACACGTAAGGGTATGAACCTTCGTGCTGTTGGAGAAAACCCTGCAACGGCTGATGCCGCAGGTATCAATGTTACTGCAAACAAGTACATTGCAACTTGTGTCGGCGGTGCAATAGCAGGTCTTGGCGGTCTTTACTTCGTAATGGACTACGTCGGCGGTGCATGGACAAACAACGGCTTCGGCGACCGCGGATGGCTCGCAATCGCTCTCGTTATCTTTGCTCTCTGGCGTCCGCATACGAGTATTCTCGGTTCAATCCTTTTCGGCGGCCTCTATATTGTTTATCTTTATATTCCGGGCCTCAGCCGAAGCTCACAGGAAATTTTCAAAATGCTTCCGTATGTCGTAACAATCCTTGTTCTTATCATTACAAGTGTACGTAAAAAGAGGGAGCATCAGCCACCGCAGAGTCTCGGTCTTTCATATTTCCGAGAGGAAAGATAATCTTATATTTAAAGGGACGGTTATCCGTCCCTTTGTTGATTTTTTTTACCTATGTGTTATAATAAAAATATAATTATATTTTAGAAGACAGGTAAAACTATGTTGAATAAATTTATAAAAAAGTTTTCGAGGGTGCAGATTATTGCGTTTGGTTTTCTAGCGGTAGTGTTTGCAGGATCACTTTTGTTGATGTTACCGTTTGCAACAAAAAACGGACAGACTACTGATTACGTCGACGCCCTGTTTGTTGCAACCAGTTCAACCTGTGTTACAGGATTGGTGCCGTTTGATACTTATACTCACTGGTCGCTTTTTGGCCAGTTGGTGATTCTTTTTATGATTCAGCTTGGCGGAATAGGTTTTATGACGGTTATAACTATGGCAACTTTGTTTATGCGCCATAAAATCGGACTTCAGAACAGAATGCTGATTATGGAATCAGCCGGAACGATAACTCTTTCGGGTATAGGTCATCTTGTTAAAAGAATTGTTGGAGGAACAGCTGTTATTGAAACGATCGGTGCTGCAATTCTCGCTACTCAATTTGTGCCTGAATTCGGAATTGCTAGAGGAATTTATTTTTCCGTCTTTCATGCAGTTTCAGCTTTTTGTAATGCAGGGTTTGATCTGATGGGATATCTTGAGCCGGGCTCGTCTGTGATGCTTTTCAATGACAACGCCGTGGTGTTGGTTACACTTTCGCTCCTTATAATTATCGGAGGTATAGGCTTTTTCGTCTGGGATGATATTATCGTATGTAAAGCAAATTTCAAAAATTATAAAATCCATACAAAGCTGGTGTTGGTTGTCAGTGCCGTTGTTACCGTTGTACCCTTTGTTTTGTATTTTTTCTTTGAGTATGACTGTGCGTTTAAAGATATGAATATTTCAGATAAACTTTTGAACGCATTCTTTCAAGCGGTAACGCCGAGGACGGCAGGCTTTGCTTCAATAGATATGAAAACCCTTTCTGAACCCGGCAGTATTATTACGATTGTCCTGATGTTCATTGGCGGAAGTCCCGGTTCAACGGCAGGCGGTGTAAAGACGACGACTATTGCCGTAATCCTTCTTTCAACGGTCGCTTATCTTCAGGAGGATAACAACGTAACGGTATTTAAAAAGCGAATAGAAGACAAAATGGTAAGGCGCGCAAGCTCGATTGCTTTTATTTATTTTTCGATGATTCTTGTGTCGGCACTTGTTTTAAGTTGGATTGAGCCGATTGGTCTTCGTGAAGTATTGTTCGAGGTTGTGTCAGCTGTGGCTACGGTAGGATTGTCAATGAATGTTACTCCAACGCTTTCTTCTGCGTCGAAGATCGTTCTGATCGTTCTTATGTATGCCGGACGAATCGGTGCGCTGTCTTTTATTATGCTTCTGATGAAACGGAATAAGACGGCAATTCTTAAACGGCCTACGGGCAAAATTATGATAGGTTAAGGTGAGAGTATGAAATCAATTTTGGTTATAGGTATGGGCAGACTTGGCAGACATCTTTCTACAAAAATGCTCGAGCTTGGAAACGAAGTTATGGTAATAGATAAAGATCCGGATGTTATCGAAAGTCTGTCACCGGCACACGGCGACGCAAACATCGGTGACTGTACAAATGAAAATGTTATCATGGCACTCGGAGTGGACAATTTTGATATCTGTTTTGTAACGATAGATTCAGACTTTCAGTCTTCACTCGTCGTCACATCACTTCTGAAAACTCACGGTGCGCAGATGGTTGTTTCTACAGCTAAAAGGGATATACAGGCTGATCTGCTCAAAAAAATCGGTGCGGATGAGGTTGTGTATCCTGAACGAGAAATTGCCGAAAAACTCGCAGTAAGGTATAATTCGAATAACATTTTTGATTTTATCAAGTTGACACCTGAATATGCAATTTATGAAATTCCGACTCCTGCCGTATGGACGGGAAAGACTATCGCAAGCCTCGGCGTACGTCAGCACTATAAGGTGAACATCATCGCAATTAAAAAAGGAAATTCACTTGATACAATGCCGGGTCCTGATTATATTTTCAGGGCAGACGACCATATTGTTGTTATCGGTAAAGCAGGAGATGTATTTAAACTTTCTTCAGAAAAATAAGGTGGTTAGTATGACAGTAAAAGAACGTCTTGAAAAACTTAATGTTCCGTCACCGCTTGAGGTAACGGGCAAAAGAGCAACAACCGTCGAAGAATGGGAAAAAATAAAACCCATCGTCAGAGAAATGATGTATAAATGCGAGTACGGTTATATTCCCGAAAAGCCTGAAATTGTTTCATTTAAAGTAATCGAAGTTGATGAACGTTTCTGTGCAGGAAAGGGAATAAGGCTCGATATCGAAATAACCTCGAGAATAAATGGTGAAGATTTTACTTTCCCGTTTACATATGTATATCCATCAAAGGGCAAGAGAATCAAAACCTTTGTCTGTATCAATTTCCGTCCCGAAGTGCCTGATAAGTACATTCCGACTGAGGAGATTATCGACAACGGCTTTGCAATTGCATCTTTCTGCTATAAGGATGTAACGAGCGACGACGGTGATTTTACAAACGGTCTTGCAGGTGTGATTTATAAAAATCAGGAAAGAACACTCTACTCTCCTGGTAAGATCGCAATGTGGGCGTGGGCTGCAATGCGCGTTATGGATTTTCTTGAAACACGTGAAGAAGTCGACCTTGATTGCGTAACCGTCTGCGGTCATTCAAGGCTAGGCAAAACTGCGCTCCTTGCAGGTATATCTGACGAACGCTTTGCCTGCATTCACTCAAACTGTGCGGGTTGCAGTGGTGACTCACTCAACAGAGGCAAGCAGGCAGGAACTGAAACAATAGGCAATATCATTGACCGTTTTGAGTTCTGGTTCTGCGAGAATTATAAGAATTATTACGGTAAAGATAACGAAACTGAGTTTGAACAGCACTTTATGCACGCCTTGATTGCACCCCGACCTGTTCATATCGCTTCTGCGGAAGAGGACAAATGGGCAGGACCCGAGCTGCAGTTCCTTTGCTGTGCGGCGGCATCCGAGGTCTATGAACTCTACGGCAAAAAAGGCTTTGTCTATGAGGAAGATGATTACCTTAACTGCGGTAAAATGTTGCATGACGGAAGCATAGGACTATACTTCCGCCACGGTAATCATTATTTTGCCCGTGATGACTGGCACGGACTGATTGATTTCATTAACAAGAAATTCTAACAGAGAAAGTGTGACGGAATGACAAAGACTTTTTATGTTATAGTTGGGATTTTTATTGCAATTTTTGTTGCGTTATTCGGTTGTGTTACCTATTTAATGGTGGCTATTTCAGAAGATCCTCCAAGCAGTTCTCAGTATGAACCCGAAACTGAACCTGAAGATCTGGAAGCTAAATATCATTTGGAGGTAGGTGATATCCTTGATGCAGGAGCCGTTGATACTGAAAACTACATCAGCGTGAATACTCTTGTTTTAAATGGTAAGAATTTTGCTGAATACAATGAAGGTATGTCCGAGGACTATTATCATTATAACAGATACTATGTGGATAATAAGGGATATCAGGAAAACAACAGCGGTTTAAAACGTTATTTTTACGGCATAGATCCCGAAAATCCTGATTTCATTTTTGATATTTCTGCAGATTATAAAAATAACGAATGGTTTGTTCGCAAAGGTTATGAATTCCCTGCTGTCGGCGTGGATGAGGTAACGGATATTCTGCTGATTGATTCTGAACACGTAGATGACAGACAAATTGAATCTACGATACAGCGAATTGATATAACAGAAACCGCCCACGTCATTGAAGACGAGGCGGTCAAAGTGCAGGTATTGGAACAGTTTTTATCAGGTGACTGTATGTTTTATGAAAGTGTGCGTTTATATACACATCCTGAAAAACCTAAACAGTATCTGATTCTTGCAAAGTTTCAAGATTCAACTGTTTATCAATGTGTAGGCTATCAGATGGAGCCGTAACGCTGTTCCGCATTTATGCTTTGGTTGATAAATTCACAAAGCTCATCGTCTTTGTACCCCAACGAACAACCAATAATTGTTTTAACATAAACCGTTTCATTTGTCATACTGCTTACAGGGAGGACACCGTTCCGGAGTGCCTTCTCGGTAGATACATAAGAATATGAATCTTTATCGCAAGGTGTAAGTATAAGGCTTACACCTTCTTTTTTGCACCTTTTTGCAAACTCTGTGAATGAATTTCCATCACCGTCAACACAGACAGTCTGCGAATGATAAGTTGTATGCACGACAGCAGAAACACCGCTAAGATTGATGCTGTTATAATCCAAGCCGACAAAAGGATTTAACAGAAGAACATTTGCGTTAAGAGTCTTTAACTTGCTCAGCAATTTGCAGTCAGTTTCAAAAGGCTGACTTTCTGCACAAACGGCTTCAAAGTTGTTGACTTCAATCATATCCTTGCTGAAAAAGTCGTTGCTGTAATTTCCGCATTGAAGCAGGTGAGCACCGTAATGAAGATAAGTCTTTCTGTCAGAGTTTTCATAAACGGCATATACGTTCGGCTTCAGCCCGTTCATAATAAGATCAACAGCAGTTCTGAAATTGACATTGGCATTTGTACCGTCACAGTCTATCGGTGAATGGCTTGAAACAAGGCAGACAGGCAGATTCTTTTCGCTCATAACAAGCGACAGCAGAGATGCAGTATAAGCGAGAGTATCCGTTCCGTGAAGAATGATGATTCCGCTGTAATCCTCGCTATAAACCTTTCTCAATTCATCAAGAAGTACATTCCACTTTTGGAGAGTCATATTTTCACTAAGAGTGTCAAGCGGCATAACGGTATCAAACACAACACCGTTAAAAGGGGAGTTGCATTTCCTGAATTCTGATATTATTTTAAGTTTTGCACTTTGGGCATCCGTCTCACGCTTACCGTCTTCGTTTTCAGCTGAGCATATTGTTCCGCCCGTGAGCATTAAAAGTATCTTATTCATAACTGCATCCTTTGAAAATCATTATATTATAATTATACCATTCAATGATTTAAAATCAATCAAATTGTATTAAAAAATGAACCTGCGTAATTTTTTCGCAGATTCATTTCAATGTACGGTATTCATTTGTAATGCCTAAAATATAGTCAGCAGAAACATTGTAGAATTTACATAATGTTATGATGTGATGCACGGGAATCTCTCTTAACCCGTTTTCGTATCTGCCGTATTGTTGTTGGGTAGTCATCAGCAGTTTTGCTATATCTGACTGTGTCAAGTCTTTATCTTCGCGCAGATCCTTGAGCCTTTGAAAATAAAACAAAATAATCAATCCTCTTTGATATTTGCTATATTTTAAAACAAATCCTTTTGGATGTATTGACAATAAACCCGAACGGATTTATAATATACTAGTCAAAGAAAGTGTTTCTCAAAATAAAAGGAGTGTTTTTATGGGATCAGTTGTAGTGATTTTCTTTTTGCCGATTTTCTTTTTTGTTATGCTTTTCGGTTCGATTGGTGGTGCAATTACGGGTACAGACAAAACAAAGGTTGAACTTCCTTATGACGAAGAAAGCGGACTTATTTGGGAATGTGAAGAAGATGCATCGTGGTTTTCTGTTTCGGATGTCAGAATTGAAGGAGACAAGCAGATTTTTACTTTTAAAGGTGTTTCAGTTTTTGGCGGTGATCAGACAGCAGATGAGTTAGCAGAGGTCAGATTCAATGCTGAAAATTCGCAGAGTCTTCTTTATTATGCTGTTGCTGACGATGAATATAACGCTTTGGATTACAGGGTGCTTTTGTACTCTCCTGATGAGTATGATGTGGTTACATATACCCTGGAGGCGCACCGACCCGTTGAAGGAAGGACATGGGTAATTTATGACTACTCTTTAAGTAGTAATAATGCAATACGCTACTACGCAGACGATAAAACACAATATAATTTTGTGTGTTTGCACGATGAAGACGGAGAAGAAAGAACTTTTTCTCACAGTATGTATTATTGCTGCAAGGATGAATATGGCCATTCGACAGGTTGTGAATCTATTATTCTGAAGATTGTATTTAAAGATGGTGAAGCAAGAATAGTAGAAGAAACACGTCAGTATTATGAAGATGAATACTATGGCTGGAGTGATAATATCCCCGTAGCTTAAAAATCGATTTTTCATCAATACGCAAAATCAAAAATTACTCAAAGCACCCGCAAGGGTGCTTTTGGTTCCTCATAGCTATAACACAAAATTTTTATCAAACAAATTCGGGTATGTAGAACAGATTTAAAATCAACGTTGTAGGGGCAGATATCATCTGCCCGTCAATTATGTGTTATTTTTACAGGAACATATTATGTTCCCCTACGAACACGGTTTCAACTTAGAGGTTCGTAGGGTTCGGGTCTCCCGAACCGAAAACAGCGCATTATCTGACGGGACGGGAAACCCGTCCCCTACGTGATGAGTTGAATAAACAGCGTAGGGCGGTGGCTTGCTGCCGCCGACAGAATTTATAGACTTTCATTAAATTATCCTGACAACCCCGAAATTATATACATCTTTTCTTCTTAATATTGACATTATCCTTGTGTGGTGTTAAAATCAATGCGGTGAAAAAAGTCAAAAAATAAGGAGATATTAAAATGAGTATTTTGGATCTTGACGTAATCAAAAGTTTTGTAAGGGTATGTGATGACGGTTATTCAGAGGGTTGGCATGAGAGAAACGGCGGTAACCTCTCATACCGTATGACAAATGAAGAAGTTGAGGCTTGCAAGCCTTACTTTACATACGACAGACCCTGGGTTAACATGGGTGTTCAGGCAGACAACCTTAAGAACGAATACTTTATGGTAACAGGTACAGGTAAGTTCTTCCGTAATGCAATCCTCGATCCTGCTGCAAACATCTGTATTGTGGAAATCAACGACGCAGGCGATAGCTACAGAATCGTATGGGGTCTTGTTAACGGCGGCGGCCCGACAAGTGAATTCCCGACACACTTTATGAACCACAGCGTCCGCGTTGCAGCAACAGACGGAAAGTGCCGTGTAATCTACCACGCACATCCCGTTAATATCATTGCTCTTACATTCGTTCTTCCTCTCACATCAGAGGCTTTCTCAAAGGTTCTCTGGCAGAGCATGACAGAATGCCCGATCATCTTCCCGAACGGTGTAGGTGTTGTTGAATGGATGATCCCGGGTGGTGCAGAAATCGCACACAGAACATGTGAGCTTCTCAAAACATATGACGCAGTTGTATGGGCTCACCATGGTCTCTTCGTTTCAGGCGATACATTCGATAACGCTTACGGCCTTATGCACACAATCGAGAAGTCAGCAGAAATTTACTGCAGAATTCTCTCTCTCGGTCAGCCGATCCGTCAGACAATCGAGGATCAGGGTCTTATCGATGTTGCTGTTGCTTACGGTCAGACACTCAATGCAGACCTCTTGAAATAATTTAGACAAAACGATACGTTTGTCTATTTACAATACGCGCGTATGAATATATAATATTTTCAATATTTTTGAAAAGCGTTGAAGATATTAAGTCTTTTCCGGATCTTTACAGAGAGCTGACGGACGGTGCAAGTCGGCATTTGAAAGAATCGACTGCCTCGTATCTGAGCTTGATTCCCTAACCGTTTTTTACTGCATAAGGAGTCACGGCAAGCACCGTTACCATAGCTTAGGATTTGTCAGAGTCCGAAAAGTGGCTGATTTCAGCAATACGGGTGGTACCGCGGTAATTTAGTTTATCGTCCCTGAAGCACAACAGTGTTTCAGGGATTTTTTTTGGTTAGCTTCAATACTATAATAAATTATTCAAATTATGATTTAAGGAGAATACTTATGAGAAAGATTCATGTATCAGACATTACTTTAAGAGAATGCTCAAATTCTGTTGATCATTCGCTTAGCTTTAAGGAAAAAATCGAGATGGCTAAGCTGATGGATAAACTACATTTCAACAGCATAGAAATGCCTGAAATCAAGAATGTATCTACAGATGTTCTCTTGATTAAGACGATTGCTTCTCTTATGAAACATTCTGAGGTCTGCGTTCCTGTCGGAACAGATGCAGCAAGCGTTGAGACAGCATGGAACAGCGTTAAGTCAGCAGAGAAAGCTTCTCTTAAGGTTTCTGTTCCTGTTTCAGCAGTTCAGATGGAGTATAAGTGCGGCAAGAAGCCGCCCGTTGTTAAGGAAATGGCTGCTTCACTTATTGCCGAGTGTAAGAAATATACCGAAAACATCGAGTTCTCTGCAGAAGATGCAATCAGAGCTGAAAAGGATTTCCTCTACGATGTAATCCGTGCGGCAATCGCAGCAGGAGCTGTGCGCATCAATATCTGTGATTCCGAAGGTACAATAATGCCGTCAGAGATTTACAACTTTGTAAAAGATATGATTGATGCAGTTCCCGAGCTCAAGGATGTAACTCTTTCTGTTGAACTCAGCGACCAGCTCAATATGGCTGTTGCCTGTGCTTTCGCAGCAATCAGTGCAGGTGCAGGGGAGATCAAAACAACTGTTGAGGGCTTCAGTTTCCCGTCAATCGAAGACGTTATGAGCGTATTCAAGCTTCGCGGTGATTCAAACGGCATTTCAAGCAAAATCCGTACAACAGAGCTTTCACGCGTTGTAAACCAGATGAAGAGAATGGTTAACACAACAAAGAGCGAGACTTCACCCTTTGAAAACGGTGTTAACGACAGCGAAGAAACGCTCACTCTCGATAAGAATGACGATATTTCAACAGTAATCAAGGCTATCACAAAGATCGGCTACGACCTTTCAGAGGAAGACAATTCAAAGGTTTATGAAGCTTTCAAACGTGTTGCCGCAAAGAAAGAGTTTGTCGGCACAAAGGAGCTTGAAGCAATCATCGCTTCAACAGCGCTTCAGGTACCTGCAACATACACAATCGAAAGCTACGTTATCAACAGCGGTAACGTAATCACTGCAACAGCAAACATCAAGCTTAACAAAGACGGTGAGGCTGTCAGCGGTGTAAGCGTAGGCGACGGTCCGATTGATGCGGCTTTCCTTGCAATCGAGCAGATTGTCGGCCACCACTACGAGCTTGACGATTTCCAGATCAAGTCAGTTACAGAAGGCCGTGAGGCAATGGGTTCGGCTCTTGTCAAGCTCCGTTCAGCAAGCGGCAAGCTTTACTCAGGTACAGGTATTTCAACAGACGTTATCGGTGCAAGTATCAGAGCTTATGTAAGTGCACTCAACAAAATCGCTTATGAGGAGGAATAAAGGTGGATTTAGCTTTTTCAACAAAATTCCATAAAGCTTCAGGTCTCGGCGATTTTATTAAAATAGCCGACGAGCTCCGCTATGAAGGAATTGAAATTCACGATATAAAAGCTGATGCTTTCTCAGGAAAGGCTTCACCGTTCAGCCCTGATATGGCATCCGTAACAAAGCGTACACTTATAAATTCTAAGAAATCCATTGCGTGTATCAACGTCGGCTGTAACGTTGCTGATAAGGATAACGCAGAGGAAACAATGCAGAAAATCGAAACAGCAATTTCGGTTGCACGCAACATCAATGTTCCGTACATCAAGGTTTATGCGGAGAGTGAAGACGAAAATGCTGTTGAATACGTCAACGCTTTTATGGCAGATGTAATTGCACTTTGTGAGAAAAATAATGTTGTTGTCCTCGTTGAAACAATCGGCATTTATGCAGATACAGATAAGCTCTGCGATCTTCTTAATTGTTTCGCAAGCGATTTCATCGGCGCAGACTGGAATATGTATGAAACATATTTCAAGGCAAAAGAAGATGCAGAAAAAACAATCAAAAACCTCGGTGCATATGTTAAGCTTGTTCATATGACAGACGCTGAGGAGTACGGCAAGCATACACTCATCGGCGAAGGCAAGCTTCCTGTTGAGGAAATGACAAATGCACTTCGCTCAATCAACTATGCAGGCTTTGTGTGCATTGAATGGGATCCTGAGTGGGTGAGCGAGATTGATGATCTTGAAATCATCCTTACCCATTACGAAAGCTTTATGGAAGCTATGGGCAGCACAAAGAGCGGCAAGAAGTATTTCTACAATAAAACAAGAACAGGTAAGTTTGTATGGGAAAAAGAGGAGCTTATTGAAAAGACATTCTCTCAGGTTCTCGATACAATGGTTGAGGAATTTCCTGACCAGCTTGCGTTCAAATATACAACACTTGACTATACAAGAACATATTCCGAGTTCCGTGACGACGTTGACACGTTTGCTCGTGCGCTCATCGCGATGGGCGTAAAAGCAGGCACTCACGTTTCAGTCTGGGCAACAAACGTTCCCCAGTGGTACATCGCTTTCTGGGCAGCAACAAAGATCGGCGCAGTTCTTGTTACGGTTAATACAGCTTATAAAATCCACGAAGCAGAGTATCTTCTCAGACAGTCGGATACACATACACTTATTATGGTAAAGGGTTACAGAGACTCTCATTATGATGAGATTATGGCTGAACTCTGTCCCGAGCTTGAAAACACAAAGCCGGGTGAACAGCTCCATTCAAAGAAGCTCCCGTTCCTTCGTAACATCATTACGGTCGGCTACGAGCAGAAAGGCTGTATGACCTGGAACGAAGCTCTTGATAAAGCTTCTCAGGTTCCTGTTGAGGAAGTTTACCGTATGGCTTCACTCGTCAAGAAAGACGACGTATGTAATATGCAGTACACATCAGGTACAACAGGCTTCCCGAAGGGTGTTATGCTTACTCACTACAACGTAGTAAACAACGGTAAGTGCATCGGCGACAGAATGGATCTTTCAACAGCGGACAGAATGATGATTCAGGTTCCGATGTTCCACTGCTTCGGCATGGTTCTTGCAATGACGGCAACGATGACACACGGTGGTACGGTTCTTCCGTTACCTTATTTCTCGCCAAAGTCATCTCTTGCCTGCGTAAATAACGAAAGAATCACAGCCTTCCACGGTGTTCCGACGATGTTTATTGCAATGCTTCAGCATCCTGATTTTGAGAAGACGGATTTCTCATATGTCAGAACAGGTATTATGGCAGGTTCACCCTGTCCGATCGCAAAGATGCGTGAAGTTGTTGACAAGATGAATATGAAGGAAATCACGATCGTTTACGGTCAGACGGAAGCTTCTCCGGGTTGTACAATGTCAAGCACCGACGATCCGCTTGAAGTCCGTGTTGCAACAGTCGGCAGACCTTTGCCGAAGATCGAGTGTAAGGTGATCGATCCCGAAACAGGTCTTGAATGTCCCGACGAAGTTAACGGCGAGTTCGTTGCAAGGGGATATAACATCATGAAGGGCTACTATAAGATGCCCAAGGCAACAGCTGAAGCTATCGATAAAGACGGTTGGCTTCATACAGGTGACCTTGCATGCAGAACTCCCGACGGAAACTACAAGATTACAGGCCGACTCAAGGATATGATTATCCGCGGCGGTGAAAATATCTACCCGAAGGAAATCGAAGAATTTATCTACACACACGATAAAGTCAAGGACGTTCAGGTTATCGGTGTGCCCGATGAGGGACTCGGTGAGGAGATTATGGCTTGTGTTATTCTTCACGAGGGCGAGACAATGACAGAGGCAGAGATGAAAGAATATGTTCTTTCTCATATGGCAAAGCATAAGGTGCCCAAGTACATTGACTTCGTAAAAGAATTCCCGATGAACGCCGCAGGTAAAATCCTTAAGTATAAGATGCGCGAAAACGCAATCGAAAAGTACGGCCTCCAGAAGGCGAATTCGGTTGTTACTGCGTAATGAATATCATTACATAATGTAATGAATAAATTACAAAAAGTATCTTGCAAATACTAATCAATAAGTTTATAATATAGCGCAACAAGTGATTGTTGATAAAGGCTGTGACGAAGACGGTTGCGTTTTTCGGAACTTCAAGAGAGTCGGCGGTTGGTGCGAGTCCGGCAGTTTCGTGGCGAAAATAACCTATCACTTCTGAGCCGGAGAGATGAAAGCGTCGTGCAAATAGTTTCTTCCGTATGACTACGTTAGTGTTAAG
This sequence comes from Clostridia bacterium, assembly GCA_017625835.1. Taxonomy (GTDB): domain Bacteria; phylum Bacillota; class Clostridia; order Oscillospirales; family Acutalibacteraceae; genus CAG-488. Next base: position 24,711 of record JAGAKF010000052.1, on the reverse strand, counting down.
GGATTGTTCGATCCTGATGAGTGGCACAAAGCGATAGCTGAGTGCAATTTGAGTGGTACCGCGGATTATATTTTCCGTCTCAAAGTTTAAGACTTTGGGACGGTTTTTTATTTTGTACGAGGAAAATTTTGGTACATTATAAGGAGGTATTTTAATGGAAAACAACACAACCAATAAACTCTTTGAGGTGGCTCAGCGAATTAAGGAAATGCGCGATATTTGCGGCTTCACCGTAGAAGAGATGGCTGAAAAGACTGAGATTTCAGTTGAACAGTATAATATTTACGAAGCAGGAGAAGTTGATCTTCCGTTTACTTTTGTTCACAAGTGTGCTCTTGCGTTCGATATCGGCCTTACAGACCTCCTAGAAGGACACAGTGCTGTGCTTACTTCATATACGGTAACAAGAAAGGGTAAGGGTCAGACAACTGCCAGTGAAAACGGCATTGAAATTAAGAATCTGGCTCCGAAGTTCAGAAAGCGCCTTTCTGATCCGTATATGGTACGTTATGAGTATTCGGCAGAACTTGAAAATAAGCCGATCCATACAACTACTCACGCAGGTCAGGAGTTCGACCTCGTTATCAGCGGTAAGCTCAAGGTTAAGATCGGTAATCACGAGGAGATCCTTGGAGAGGGCGACAGCATTTATTACAACAGCTCGACTCCTCACGGTATGATCGCTATCGACGGCAGAGACTGTGTTTTCCTTGCAATGATTATGGCAACAGACGAACCTGTTGAAAAAATCGTTCACGACAGAGCTGTCAAGGGAACAAAAACAGCAGGTAGCCTCGTTTGTGAGAAGTTTATTGATGCAACCGAAGATGAAAACGGAAATCTCGTTGCAATTGATTTCAATAATGAGGATAAGTTCAATTTCGCATTTGATATCGTGGATAACATCGGCAGAAAGTCACCGGACAAGCGTGCTATGATCCACCTTGACAAGGACAAGAACGAAAGAATCTTCACATATAAGGATATAAAAGAACATTCAAGCCAGGCGGCGAACTATTTTAAGTCACTCGGTATCAAGAAGGGTGACACGGTAATGCTCGTTATGAAGCGTCACTACCAGTTCTGGTTCGCAATCCTCGGTCTTCACAAGATCGGTGCTGTTGTCATTCCTGCAACAAACCTTCTTGTTCAGCACGACTTTGAATACAGATTCAAGGCTGCTAATGTTTCAACAATCATCTGTACTGCAGACGGCGACACAGCAAGACAGGCTGAACTAGCAGATGCAGTAACAGGTACACTTAAAAATAAGATTATGGTTAACGGCACAAGAGAAGGCTGGCATAACTTTGACGAAGAGTACTGCCTCTTCAGCCGCCGTTACAGAAGAGAAGAGGATGCACCGTGCGGTGACGATCCGATGCTTATGTTCTTCACATCGGGAACAACAGGCTATCCGAAGATCGCTACACACAGCTTCAAATATCCTCTCGGTCACTATATTACAGCAAAATACTGGCACTGCGTAAGCAAGGACGGTCTCCATCTTACAATTTCCGAAACAGGTTGGGGTAAGGCTCTCTGGGGTAAACTTTACGGACAGTGGCTCTGCGAAGGCTCAATCTTCGTTTATGACTTTGACCGTTTTGATGCAGCGGATATTCTGCCGTTGTTTGCAAAGTACCAAATTACAACATTCTGTGCACCGCCTACAATGTACAGAATGCTTATCAAGCAGGATATCAGCAAGTATGACTTAAGTTCTATCAAGCATGCAACAGTTGCAGGTGAAGCTCTTAACCCCGAAGTATTCAAACAGTTCTACAATGCAACGGGACTTACACTTATGGAAGGTTTCGGTCAGACCGAAACAACCCTTTCAATCGCTAACCTTACTGGTATGAATCCGAAGCCGGGTTCAATGGGTAAACCTGTTCCGCTTTACGATATCCAGATTCTCCGCGCTGACGGAACACCTGCTGACCTTGGTGAAACAGGCGAAATCTGTATCAAGACAAGCGACAAAGTTCCCTGCGGTCTCTTCCTCGGTTATTACCTCAACGAAGAGAAAACAAAAGACGTATGGTACGACGGATATTACCATACGGGTGACACAGCATGGGAAGACGAAGACGGATATTATTGGTATGTCGGCCGTATCGATGACGTTATCAAGTCATCAGGCTACCGTATCGGACCGTTCGAAATTGAAAACGTTATCATGGAGCTTCCGTATGTTCTCGAGTGTGGTGTTTCTGCTGCTCCCGATGAAATCAGAGGTCAGGTCGTAAAGGCTAGTATCGTTCTCACAAAGGGTACAGAGCCGACCGAAGAACTTAAAAAGGAAATCCAGAAGTATGTTAAGGAGCACACGGCACCTTACAAATATCCGAGAATTGTCGAGTTCAGAACTGAACTTCCGAAGACAATCAGCGGAAAGATTATCCGTAACAAGCTTTAATTTTAAAAAACAGGTGATACAATGGAATCTAAACGCGTAACTCTTTTTGCAGGCCACTACGGCAGCGGAAAAACGAATATTGCGGTCAATTACGCTTTGAAGCTCAGGCAGGACGGAAAGCCTGTTGTAATTGCCGACCTTGATATAGTTAACCCGTATTTCCGTACCAAGGACAGCGAAAAAGAACTCAGTGAAGCAGGAATCAGACTTATTTCGTCTGAATATGCAAGTTCAAACGTTGACTTGCCCGCGTTACCGCAGGACGTTTATTCCATTGTTGATAACCATGCGGAATATGCTGTTATGGACATCGGCGGCGACGACAGGGGAGCGTATGCCCTCGGCCGTTATGCCGACAGCATCAAAAAAGAGAATAATTACGAGATGTTTATGGTAATCAATATGTACAGACCTCTTACAAGAGATGTAGAAAGCACTCTTGAGGTTATGAACGAAATTGAAACAGCCTGCGGTATGAAATTCACCGCAATCGTAAACAACTCAAATATAGGCGAAGAGACAACGGCGCAGGATGTGCTTGATTCACTCGACTACGCACGTAGGGTTGCCGAAGCGACTAATCTTCCAATAAGGTTGACAACTGTCGACGAAAAGTTGTATAATAATCTGTACGGCCAAGTGGATAATCTGATGCCACTCAGACTACAGGAAAAGATAAACTAAGAGAGGTAGAATTATGGCAAAAGTAACATTTAAAACAGACCTTTGCAAGGGCTGCAGCCTTTGCGTCGGTGCTTGCCCGAAGGGTATTGTTAAACTGTCAGAAACAAAGCTTAATGCTAAAGGTCATCACCCTGCAGAGGTGACAGAGCCTGAAAAATGTATCGGTTGTGCATTCTGTGCAACAATGTGTCCTGACTGCGTAATTACGGTAGAGAGGTGAAAATAATGTCAGAAAAAGTTCTTATGAAAGGTAACGAAGCGATTGCTGAAGCTGCTATCCAGGCAGGCTGTCATCATTACTTCGGCTATCCTATCACACCGCAGACTGAAGTTGCGGCTTATATGGCAAAGCGTATGCCGAAAATCGGCGGAACTTTCCTTCAGGCTGAAAGTGAAGTTTCTGCTATCAATATGGTAATCGGTGTTGCATCAACAGGTAAAAGAGTTATGACATCATCTTCAAGCCCGGGAGTTTCTCTTAAGGCTGAGGGTATCTCATATCTTGCAGGTTGCGACCTTCCCGCTGTTGTTGTCAATGTTCAGAGAGGCGGCCCCGGTCTCGGCGGTATCCAACCTTCTCAGTCAGACTATTTCCAGTCAACAAAGGGTGGCGGACACGGTGACTACCGTAACATCGTTCTTGCTCCCGCTTCAGTTCAGGAAATGGCAAGCCTTACAGTTAAAGCTTTTGACCTTGCAGACAAGTACAGCATGGTTTCAATGATCCTTGCTGACGGTACAATGGGTCAGATGATGGAACCTGTTTCTCTTGACGTAGGCGAAGTTAAAACATATGAAAAGCCGTGGGCACTTACAGGTACAAAGTGCGAGCGTGAACATAATATCGTAAACTCACTTTACCTCAAGCCCGAAGAGCTTGAAGTAAAGAACTTCGAAAGATACGAGAAATACAAGTCGATCGAAGAAAATGAAGTAATGTACGAAGAGTACCTTATGGACGATGCTGAAGTATGCGTTGTTGCATTCGGTATCACTTCACGTGTTGCAAAGAACGCAATCAACGAGGCACGTGCAAACGGTGTCAAGGTTGGTATGATCCGTCCGATCACTCTCTGGCCCTTCCCGAAGAAGGTTCTTGCAGATGCAGCAGATAAGTGCAAGGCATTCATCTGCGTTGAAATGAACATGGGTCAGATGATTGAAGACGTTGAGCTTGCAATCCGTTGCAAGAAGCCCGTTTACCTCTGCAACCGTGTCGGCGGTATGATTCCGTCACCTGAAGAGGTACTTGCAAAGATCAATGAAGTTAACGAGAACGGAGGTGCGTTCTGATGTCAGTAGTATTTGAAAAGCCGAAGTCACTCACAGATGCAGTGCTTCACTATTGCCCGGGTTGTACACACGGTATTATCCACCGTCTTGTAGCAGAAGTTATTGACGAACTCGGTATCGAGGGCGAAACAATCGGTGTTGCTCCCGTTGGCTGTGCTGTTATGGCATATAACTATTTTACTTGCGACTTTGTACAGGCTGCACACGGACGTGCTCCTGCAGTTGCAACAGGTGTTAAGAGAAGCGATCCTTCGAAGATCGTATTCACATATCAGGGTGACGGTGACCTCGCAGCTATCGGTACTGCAGAAACAGTACACTCAGCAGCAAGAAGAGAGAACATCACTGTTATCTTCGTAAACAATGCAATCTACGGTATGACAGGCGGCCAGATGGCTCCGACAACTCTTCCCGGTCAGGTTACTCAGACTTCACCTTACGGCAGAGATGTTGAAACAGTAGGTTATCCCGTAAAGGTTTGTGAGCTTCTTTCAAATGTTGACGGTGCAGCTTATGTTGAGCGTGTTGCTGTTAACAACGTAAAGAACATCAAAAACGCAAAGAAAGCTATCAAAAAGGCTTTCCAGAACCAGATCGAAGGCAAAGGCTTCTCTCTTGTAGAGGTTGTTTCAACCTGCCCGACAAACTGGGGTATGACACCTGAGAAGGCTCTTGAATGGGTAGATGAGAAGATGCTTCCGTACTATCCTCTCGGCGTTTATAAAGATATCTATGCAGAGGAGGAAGCAAAATGAGTAAGACATGCAGATTGCTTTTTGCAGGTTTCGGCGGACAGGGTATCCTCTTCGCAGGAAAGTTCCTTGCATACAAAGGCCTTATTGAAGACAAGCAGGTAAGCTGGCTCCCGTCATACGGTCCTGAGATGCGTGGCGGTACAGCTAACTGTTCAGTTATCATCAGCGACGAGCCGATCGGTTCTCCCATCGTTGATGCTCCCGATGTACTCATCGCTATGAACCTTCCGTCACTCGAAAAGTATGAGAATGCTGTTGTAAGCGGTGGCAAGATCTTTGTTGACTCAACACTTATCGACAAGAAAGTTGAGAGAACAGACGTTGATGTTTATTATATCCCTGCAACACAGATGGCATATGATAACAACATCAAGACTCTTGCCAATATGATCATCACAGGTAAGGTTCTCAAGGAAGTTGACGGCTTCTCACTTGATAATGTTGAAGCTGCTCTTAAGAAGGTTGTTTCAGCACGTAAGATCGAACTTCTCGGTGTTAACGAAACAGCTCTTAAGTCAGGTTATGACTACGCTGAATAAGATTATATGATCAGGCTCCGCAACACTTGTGTTGCGGAGTTTTTGCTTTTTATCTTTTTACATAAACCCGAATTTGCGCATAAAAACACAAAAACTAAGTATTCACTATTAAACATTGAATATTTAACCAAAATTACCATATACTTTTTATTGAAAGTTCTGAAAAGTTTATTGACATTTGAATTTATTGTGATATAATTTTTTGTGTTAAAAGGTGAAAATTCTTTTGACCTGCGAAGACCCGACTTAAACGGAAAGTCTAAAAGAGAGAGTGCGTCATTGGCTGAAAGCGCGCTTAAGATGAGTAGTAAGTACGGCAACACTTCGTTTGTATACCATTTGAATATAAAAGAGCGGATACTCCATTGTATCAATACGGGTGGCACCGCGGGTTATTTTATTTACTCGTCCCGGGAATTATAGTTTTATAATTCCCGGGGCTTTTTATTTTACAAAAAATCTATCAGGAGGTAGATAACAATGTATAGAACTCATCTCTGCAACGAAATAAGAGAGAAACACATCGGCGAAACTGTCGAACTCGCCGGTTGGGTTGACGTTGTCCGTGACCACGGCGGCGTTCTATTTGTTGACTTGCGCGACTACACAGGAATTACACAGGTTGTCGTTCACGACGAAAATCTTCTTAAGGGTGTCAGCAAGGAAACCGTTATTTCCGTTAAGGGTACGGTTACCAAGCGTGACGAGAGTACGGTTAACCCGAAGATTGACACAGGTCTTGTTGAGCTTGTTGCCGATACTCTTCAGGTTCTCGGTGTTTGCAGCCGTGACCTTCCTTTTGAAATCGGTTCAAATGATACGAACGAAAACATCCGTCTTAAGCACAGATTCCTCGATCTGAGAAATCCTGCGCTTCATAAGAACATCGTTCTTCGTTCAAATGTTATCCGCCATATGAGAAAGCTTATGGAAGAAAAAGGCTTCCTTGAGATGCAGACTCCGATTCTTACAGCTTCATCTCCCGAGGGCGCAAGAGACTTCCTCGTCCCGAGCCGTAAGCATCCGGGCAAGTTCTACGCTCTTCCTCAGGCTCCTCAGCAGTTCAAGCAGCTTCTTATGGTATCGGGCTTTGACCGTTACTTCCAGATTGCTCCCTGCTTCCGTGATGAGGACGCACGTGCTGACCGTTCACCAGGTGAATTCTATCAGCTTGACTTTGAAATGGCTTTCTCCACTCAGGAAGAGGTTCTTAAAGTCTGCGAAGACGTTGTAAGCAATGTTTTCCACACATTCTCTGATAAGAAAATTACAGAAACACCGTTCAGATGCATTCCTTACAGAGAGGCAATGGCAAAGTACGGTTCTGATAAACCCGACCTTCGTAACCCGCTTATCATCTGTGACCTTACAGATATGTTCAAGAGAGTTAAATTCAAGCCCTTTATGAACAAGCAGGTCAGAGGTATCGTAGCTCCCTGTAAGAATGAAAGATGGTTCTTCGACAAATCTCTTGCATTCGCTACAAAACAGGCTAAAATGGCAGGTCTTGCTCATATCACACTTCTTGATGCTGAGAACTACGGCTTCAAGGATGATCCTATCAGCAAGGTTATGACCAAGGAAGAAATGAAAGAAATCGTCGAGCTTACAGGCGTTAAGGAAGGCGAGACAATCTTCTTCATCTGCGATAATTCTTCAGACATCGCTGACAAGAACGCTGGCGTTGTACGCACATGGCTCGGTAATGAGCTTGAGCTTATCAAGAACGACAGCTTCGAGTTCTGCTTCGTTGTTGATTTCCCGATGTACGAGCGCGACGAAACAACAGATAAGATTATCTTTACTCACAACCCGTTCTCAATGCCTCAGGGCGGTCTCGAAGCTCTTGAAACAATGGAGCCGACAGAAATTCTTGCATACCAGTACGACCTCGTATGTAACGGTATTGAGCTTGCATCAGGTGCTGTGCGTAACCATAGCCCCGAGATTATGAGAAAGGCTTTCGAAATTGCAGGTTATCCGGAAGAGGAGCTCGAAAAGCGTTTCAGTGCTCTTTACAACGCTTTCCAGTTCGGTGCACCGCCGCACGCAGGTATGGCACCCGGCGTTGACCGTATCATAATGCTTCTTGCTGATACAGAAACAATCCGTGACGTTATTGCATTCCCGCTTGACGGTCAGGCTCAGGATCAGATGCTTGGTGCACCCAGTGAGGTTACAGAGCTTCAGCTTTACGAGGCTAATGTCAGTATCCGTGGCAGAGGCGGTTCAGAAATGCTCGGTTCAGACCTTTCTGACGGTTCAGCTCCCGCTGCTAAATCACCGAAGGCTCAGGCAAAGGCGGAGAAGGATAAGCTTGCAAGCCTCGAGTCAGTAAATGAACTTTCATTCACTGACGATGAAAAGAAAAAGATGAATAAGATTTTCGAGCTTATGTCCAAGAATGAGGCAGACCTCGGAAATACTGATACAAAAGACGTTGATCCCATGGTATATGTTATGCCGATGACAAACATTATCCGTGAAGATAAGAGAAACCAGCCGTTCGAGCGTAAGGATCTTCTTGCAGGTGCTCCGCAGAGCACGGAAGACAGCTGGCAGGTTCCCAGACTTGTAAAGTGAGGTGTTAAAAGTGGGATATTTTATTAATGAAATCAAGTCAGCAGGCAACATTGCCGTTGACGATACAATCCTTATCAAAGGAACTCCTGCAACAGCAGGCTCAAAGATGCTTGAAAATTTCACCCCGCTTTTCAGTGCCGAAGTGGTTGAAAGACTTGAAAAGTCCGGCTACGAAATTTCAGGTAAAACAAACGTAGGCGAATTCGGCCTCGACCTTATGGGCGAAACATCATACTTCGGAGCAACTGAAGTTAACGGTAAGCTCGCAGGCGCAGCAGCAACACTTGTTAAAAACGGTGATGTAAAGGCTGCCCTCTGCGTTGACCTTAACGGTGCTCCCAGACGTGCAGCTGCTGTAGCAGGTGTTGATTTTATCAAGCCGACATACGGTACTGTTTCACGTTACGGTGTTATCGCTGCTGCTTGCTCAGGTGAACAGATTGGTGTAACAGCGGCTGATGCTGATTCTGTAAAAGAAATCCTTTCAGTTATCGCAGGTCACGACTCAAAGGACGGCACAAGCCTTCCTGCTGAGAAATATGACTATGAAGAGGTTGCTGTTTCAGGTATGAAAGTCGCTCTTGTAAAGGAGCTTTACGACCTCGCTTCCGATGCGGTTAAGGCAAACCTTGATAAGTACGTTGAGTCTCTTAAGGCTCTCGGCGCTACTGTTGAAGTTGTTTCTCTTGACTGCGTAAAAGAAGCTCAGACAGCATGGCAGATTCTTATGTCAGCTGAGACTACAAACAACCTTTCACGTTTTGACGGTGTTAAATACGGTCACCGTACAGCTGATTATAAGAACATTGACGAGCTTTACGTAAAGAGCCGTACAGAGGCTTTCGGTTTCCTTACAAAGGCAACAATTATCTACGGTTCAGATGTTCTTGCAAAGGGCAAGTACGAGGCTTGCTATGATAAGTCACTTCGTATCCGCCGCGTTGTTTCAACAAAGGTCAAGGAAGTTCTTGCTTCTTATGATGCAATTCTTGCACCTGCCTGCAAGGAAGTTGAATATAAGGCATACGACGTTCTTGAATCATTTGAAAAGGTGTTTGAAGAAAGCGTATTCACAGCAATTCCGAGCATCACAGGTATTCCCGCAATGGTAACAAATGGTGTTCAGCTTATTGCTGATTCATACAAAGACAATGTTCTTCTGAGCATTGCAAAAAGCGTTGAAGGATTGGAGGCATAAACGATGAAATACGAACTTGTTATAGGTCTTGAAACTCACGTTGAGCTTTCAACAGATTCAAAGCTTTTCTGCTCTTGCGGCGGTCATTCAAGCCCGAAAGAGCCTAACGATTGCGTATGTCCCGCTTGCTGCGGTATGCCGGGTATGCTCCCTGTTACCAACAAGCACGCAATCGAGCTTGCAGTAAAAGCCGGTTTTATGCTCAACTGTAAGATCAACCAGTATACAACCTTCGATAAGAAGAGTTATTACTATCCCGACCTCCCTGCATCTTACCAGACCACACAGTGGTTCAACCCGATCTGTGTTGACGGTAGTGTAGAAATCGGTGAGAGAACAATCGGAATCAAGCAGATTCACCTTGAAGAGGACGCAGGTAAGCTCGTTCACGATGATGCAACAAACACATCATTTGTTGACTACAACAGAACAAGCGTGCCGCTTATTGAAATCGTAAGCCGTCCTGATTTCCGTTCATCTGACGAAGTTATCACATACCTCAAAAAGCTCAAGTCAAGCCTTCAGTTTGCAGGCATTTCAGAGTGTGAAGAGGGTGCGATGAGATGTGACGTCAATATTTCTGTCCGTCCCGAGGGCTCAGAAGAATTCGGCGTCCGTGCTGAGATCAAGAATATGAGCTCACTTTCAGAAATCAAGGATGCAATCGAATTCGAAAAGGTTCGTCACGTAGATGCTCTTGAGCGTCATACAGAGATTCTTCAGCAGGAAACACGCCGTTGGGACGAAACAAAGAGACGTACATTCCCGATGCGTAACAAGGAAACTGCGGCTGACTACCGTTATTTCCCGGACCCGAACCTTATGCCTATCGTAATTGACGACGAATGGCTTGAGGCTATCCGTGCAAGCATGCCTGCAACAGCAGAGGAGCAGAGCCTCCGTTATACAGAAATGGGTATTCCCGAGAAGGAAGCAATGGTACTCGCATCTGACAGAAAGCTTTCTGATACATTTGATGCAGTTGTTGCTCTCGGCAGAGCTCCGAAGTCAGTAGCAAGCTGGATTCTTACAGAGTGTATGGGTAATATGAAGCGTCTTGAACTCGATGAGCTTAAGATTGATTCAGCTAAGCTTGCAAGAATCATCGAGCTTGTTGATACAAACGAAATCACACGTCCTGCAGGTAAGAAGGTTCTTTCAGCAGTATTCGAAAGTGATGTTGACGTTGATAAGTACTGTGAAGAAAACGGACTCAACGTTAAGGTTGATGAAGGATTTATCCTTGAAACCGTTCAGCGTGTTGTCGCTGAGAATCCTGATGCCGTTGCTAACTACAAGAGTGGTAAGACAAAGGCTATGCAGGCTCTCTTCGGCCTCATTATGCGTGAGCTTAAGGGTACAGGCGATCCCGTCGTTATCCGCGATCTTCTTCAGAAGGAACTCGATAAATAATCTGTTCTGTCCCGTGCATTAAAACAATATTCTGAATTAAACGGCTTATGGTGAAATGACATCATAGGCCGTTTTTGTATTGACAAACAACTTTAATATTGCTAAAATGATAAAAACGAAGGCAGGTGGACGAAATGACAGTGGAACGATTTTTTGAAAATCGGAGTGCCGTTTTGTCCGTTTGCGATTGATGTGTTTTATATCTTTCTGTAATAGCAAGGCGTCTCTGATTCGGGAGATGCCTTAACTTTTTACAGACGGTTAATTACAAAGATGAGAGGTGTAGTCAATGGCAAAGTCCGATGTTTATCCCGCAGTCAATCTTGTAAAAATCAATCAGAAAGAATTCAGAGCGTATGCGAAATGGTCAGCGAAGAATTATGCGGAAAATCTTGTGGATTCAGGTACGGAAAAATGCAGACTCAAGGCATTAAAGGACGCGAAAGATGAGTTTAAAGACGTGTTTCCTGACGGAGCTGATTCGAAAGATAACTATCTGTATATCGTAACAAATGAGAATAATGAGAAAATCGGTGTAATCGGATATCAGAAAAGTCCATTTGAAGAAAACGCTGCATTCATCATTGAAAACGTTATTAAAGAAGAATACCGCGGAAAGGGTTACGGTAAAAGTGCTTTTGTAAAGTTGCAGGAAGATGCACGTGAAAAGGGCTTTCCGAAAATGGTTCTGAATGCATTCAAGCATTCACCGATATCCTACGGTATGTATCAGAGGAACGGCTTCAGAGTAATTGAAGATTACGACGGAAGCGTTATAATGGAAAAAGATTTATGAAAAAAGTTATAGTTATAGGCTGTCCGGGTTCGGGAAAAACCACATTCGCAGAAAAGCTGAATGGATGCACAGGCTTGCCGTTGTATTACCTTGATGCAATATGGCATAAGCCTGACAGAACTCATATTACACGTGAAGAATACGACGAAAAACTGTCCGAGATTTTCCGCACTCCTGAATGGATAATTGACGGCAATTACAACAGAACAATCGAAACAAGACTTCAGCAGTGTGACACGGTTTTTCTTTTTGATCTTCCGTCTGAAGTGTGTATTCAGGGAGCAAGCGAACGCCTTGGTAAAGGTCGTTACGACTTGCCTTGGATCGAAAATGAACTCGACCCCGAATTCGAAGGCTTTATCAAGGATTTTTCGAAAACATCTTTACCGAAGATATATGATTTACTTGACAGGTACAAAGAAGATAAACAGATTATAATTTTTAAGTCACGCGAAGAAGCAGATGAATTTATAGAGAACTTAAGGTGAAAATTATGAAAAAAATCGGCAGAGAAGTATTGTTTATTGAAGCAAAAGAGAATAATCTTCGCAACGGTGAAGGCTCGTTTATCCGCCTCAAAGACGGCAGAATAATGTTTGCCTATACCGAGTTTTTTGGAAACGATTGGGAAGACGAAGCAACGGCAAATATTTCTGCGATATATTCGTCAGACGAGGGTGAAACATGGTCTTCGCCTGAAATCCTTTTCAGAAAACCTAAAGATGCCGTAAATATAATGAGCTTCTCGTTTCTTCGTATGCGAAACGGCGATATAGGCGCTTTTTATATTCTTAAGGTTGCTGACCGTACGGACCGTATTATGCTTACCCGCTCTTCTGATGAGGGTAAAACCTGGACAGAGCCCCAAAACTGCCTTGATTGCCTCGCGGAGCAGGATTATTATGTTATTAACAATGACCGCCCGATAATGCTTGAAAGCGGACGCATTATCCTTCCGTGTGCAAGGCATACAGTTCTTAATACCAAACTTGATTTCACACCCGGTGTTATATGTTTCTTTGTCTCTGATGATGACGGCAATTCCTGGTATAAAACAGAAACCGAAATTCTTTGCCCGTTCCCGTCAAACCCCGACGGTTATGAAGAACCGGGTATCTACGAAAGAAAAGACGGTACATTATGGTGTTATATACGAACGAGCCTTGGCTTTCAGTTTGAATGTTTTTCGTTTGACAGCGGAACCACATGGACAACTCCGCACCCGAATCCTTTCTTCTCTTCAGCATGCTCACCGATGCACGTTAAAGATTGCGGTGAGCTGACCGTCGCGGTGTTCAATCCCGTACCGGAGCATCTTCTCCGTGAAGAGTCAGAACCATGGGGAAGAACACCTTATGTAATCGCTGTCAGCACGGACGGGGGACTGTCTTTCTCAAAAGAAAATGTGTTCTATATAGAAGATGACCTTACAAACGGATACTGTTATCCCGCCATTATCGGATGTGCCGACGGCTTCCTCGTTGCATATTACCATTCGAATGGCAGCGGCATCCCCCTCAACAGCACAAAGATAGTTAAGATTAATTATGATGAAATAGATTTGTAAGAATAGGATTCTGTTGAATATGTTTTTTAAAAGAAAAAATGAGACAAATTTCACAATCGAACCTTTAAAACCTGAAGATTATCATAAATGTTCAAATATATGGAATATGAAAACTCAACCGCTTGCAGAAATCTGGCGTGCGGAAATTGCTTCGGGCATCCGTCTTGTTTATATATATAAAATCAACGGCGAATTTATAGGCGAAGGTGCTTTGGTTCTCGATACCGGTGATCCTGATTATACCGTCTCGGGCAAAAGGGTTTATGTGTCGCGGATGATAGTCAAAAAGGAATACCGTAACCGTGGCATCGGAAGTGAAATCCTGAAATTTTTGATTGATAAAGCAAAAGCTATGGGATATTCCGAAATGACCATAGGCGTTGATAAAGATAACACCAACGCCCTGCACCTGTACCGAAAATTCGGATTCACCGAAGTCCTGTTCGACGGTGCGGACGAAAACGGTGAGTATTTTAAATTGATGAAGAGGATTTAACATCAAATGAACACTTACTTAAAAAATCTCAACCGAATAGAGTTTGTTGTTACAATGGCGTGCACGGGCAGGTGCAAGCATTGTTCGCAGGGTGAGCACAGAAGCAACGATAATATTGATAAAAACCTGGCCTCAGATGCGGTTCGCAAGATAGCAGGGGAGTATAACATCAATTCGGTTATGACCTTCGGCGGTGAGCCGTTGCTTTGTCCCGAGACTGTCTGCGCAATACATAAAGCGGCAAAGGAAATGAATATTCCGCAAAGGCAACTGATAACGAACGGCTTTTTCAGCAAAGATTGCGATAAAATAAAGCTTGTCGCGGATATGTTAATTGAAAGCGGAGTTAACGAAATTCTGCTTTCGGTTGATGCGTTTCATCAGGAAACAATCCCTCTTGAATACGTAAAAGAATTTGCAACAGCAGTAAATGTGTCTGGTGTTAAACTGCAGGTTCATCCTGCATGGCTTGTCAGCCCCGAAGACGATAATGTTTATAACGTCAGGACAAAAGAATTGCTTGCAGAGTTTAATGAAATGGGTATCGGAATGAGCGAAGGCAACGTAATATTCCCGAGCGGTAATGCTCTTAAATATTTTAGCGAATATTTTGATCTGAGCAAAAAAGAACAAAATCCTTATTGGGAAGACCCGACGGATATAAGAGCGATCTGCTTCAGCGCAAACGGCGATATCCTCGGAAGTAATATTTACCATGAGGATATTAACAAAATTCTGTCGTCATACAGGGTATGAATAGAGGAAGTAAAATGAACGAATTTGAGACAATCAACCAATATGCGGAAACTTATTCCGATCCGCCCGAAAGAGTGCGTGTTGCAGGCAGGGGTATCGTAGTGCGTGACGGCAAAATTCTGCTTTCACACGAATTGAATACGGGCGTTTATATGTCACCGGGCGGCGGACTCGAGGAGGGCGAAACGCTTGAAGAATGCTGTGCGCGAGAGATTATGGAAGAAACAGGATATGCAGTAAAACCGCTGTTTCAGTTTCTTAAAATCAACGAATACTCTTTTGAAACGATGTATGTCAGCAATTACTTCATCTGTGAGGTAACAGGCGAGGGCAAGCAGACCCTTACCGAAATTGAGGTTGAACACGGTATTGTGCCCGAATGGGTGAAAATCGAAGATGCCCTTGCAATCTTCGGCACGTTTGACGAGAAAACTCCCGACGTCCGCAGTTTGTACATAAGGGAACTTACTACGATAAATAAGTATATTGAGATGAAAAAGTAAAAGAAGTCATCCGAAAGGATGACTTCTTTTGGTATGGTCGAGGCGACAGGACTTGAACCTGCGGACTACCAAGAAAAATATAGTCGTCTTGCTCGCTTGGAGCGCATCGCAATTCTTCTTATTTTTCTTTTTCTCCGCCTCCCTTCATCCGTCACCGGCGGCGGTCGGCTCCGAAACCTGCTCCCAAAGTTGCTTTGTGAGCTGTAAATACCACAGGTTAAATTCTGTGGCACAAAAAAATACAGATCCGTCTAAAGACAGATCTGTATTTTTGGTCGAGGCGACAGGACTTGAACCTGCGGCATCTTGCTCCCAAAGCAAGCACTCTACCAAACTGAGCTACGCCTCGATAAAATATTATGTTTTACGGTTCCTTGAACCTGCGGACTACCAAGAAAAATATAGTCGCCTTGCTCGCTTGGAGCGCATCGCAATTCTCCTTATTTTTCTTTTCCTCCGCCTCGCTGAATCCGCCACCGGCGGCGCTCGGCTCCGTTACCTGCTCCCAAAGCAAGCACTCTACCAAACTGAGCTACGCCTCGATAAATTATTTATGTTGTCTGTTTGCAACGCTCTACATTATATCAAACCCGATTTACTTTGTCAAGATAAATAATTTATTATTGAGCGTTTTCTTTGTATCGATTATTACATTTAATGTACTGAGATTTATAAATTACTCATTGACAATTAAGGTATAAAGCTATAAAATTGTTGATGAGGTGATTTTATGTTTATGAAAATTATTGCTTTTTTTATGTCAATAATAACTTTTGTTCTTAATCTTTTTGGGGTAGGAACAGTTGAAATCAACAACTATATTTATGAGAATTATAGCTATGGTACTCATGAGCGACATACACTTGATTTGTATATTCCTAAATATAAGGATGAAGTCGGTCTTGTACTCTTTATTCATGGTGGTGCATGGATCGGCGGCGACAAGGAAGGTTATACAAATATGCTCAAAGATATTGCCAACGATGGGGAATATGCCTGTGCGGCGATTAATTATCGTTACATATGTGATGAGATTGATCTCAATGATCTTATGGATGACGTTCAGCTTGCCGTTGAGTGTATCAAAAAGCTTGGCGAAGAAAACGGTGTGAATATAAATAAAATGCTTCTGACGGGAGGCTCGGCCGGAGCTCATATGTCGCTTCTTTTTGCTTATTCCAGGGATGATGTTTCTGCTATCAAACCTGTCGCAGTTGTCAGTGATTGCGGACCGACAGATCTTACCGAGGAAAAGTATTATTTTGACAACGCTATAGGTGATAAGGATGTTATTGCAAATCTTGTTTCATGGGCTTGCGGAAAGAGGATAACTTACGAAACACGTCACGAGGCTGAAGAGGAGATCAAAAAAGTTTCGCCTCTTTACTATGTAGACGAAAATACGGTTCCTACAATTATTAATCATGGTTCAAAGGACAATGTAGTTCCTTTTGAAAACGCTGTTGCACTTGACGAAAAGCTTACTCAGTATGGTGTTGAACATATTTTTAATGTGTTCCCCAATTCTGATCATGGCCTTGCAAGTGATCCTGACGTAAGAGCATTGTCAGATGAACAGATGAAAGAATATATGGAAAAATATCTTTGCAATTAAGGAGGAACCTTATGAAAAACAGAGTTCTGAAAGTTATCGTTGCGATCGTTATGACGATTGTTGTTGTCGGTACGTGTATGCCTGTATCGTTGGCAGCGCAGACACCTGAGCTGACACAGTACGGTTTTGTTGAGAATGACGGCGTGAAAATTGAGTACGGTATTTACGGCGATCTCAATGCTGAGCCGCTGCTTTTGTTGCCACCGAACGGCGGAGATATGCACTGCTTTGACGGAAGCATCCTTCCCGAAATGTCAAAACATTTCAAGGTTATAACGGTGTCACCGAGATATACGGGAAATTCCGATATGGGTGATGACGGACTTACATTTGAAATAATGAGCGAGGATCTTATCGTTCTTCTTGATTACCTCAATGTTGAAAAAACAAAGATTTTCGGTTTCAGCGACGGCGGTAACCTTGGTATGGTGTTCACGGTTGCACATCCCGAAAGAGTTGAATCTCTTGTTATAATGGGCTCTAATATTAACCCCCTGGGAACGAAAACTTTTGATCAGATAGGTATTATCTGGAAGTATCTTGGTCTGGCAATCAAAGCAGGTTTCACGGGTGATGCAGAGGATATAAGACGCAGAGATATCCAGGGTCTTATGGTTTATCAGCCGAATCTCACATTTGAAGATCTGCAGACGATTAAAGTTCCTGTTCTCAACATCTACGGAGAACACGATATGATCAAAAGAATTCATTTAAAGCGCATTACCAGAAACATTCCGAATGCTCAGGAAATAATGATAGTCGGCGGCGGTCACGGCAGCTGTTTTGACTATACGGATACTATCATAAATCCTGCATTGCTCGAGTTCTACGGTGTAGCTTAATAAAAATCAGCAGCCTGTCCGAAAGGACAGGCTGCTTTGCTGTTGTAAAAGGTTTATCTTGAGTTAACCGTTTCGATCATTGAATAGTAAAAATCTTCGAATGATGTCGGGTAGTCTTTGGTACCGCAGAAATCAAAATGATCTGTTCCGACAAGCGGATTCATATAGTACCATCTTCCGCTTTCGATTGTTTTTCCCGAAGCAACGCTGTCCTCATAATTGAGTGCGGTTGCTTCATCGCAAAGCGGATATTTTGCGGATCTGAGAGGCACGATTCCGTCGTTTACCGCCCATTCACCCTCAATCGTTACACCGTCGTAGGTCTTACCCTCGGAGAGTCTGAGCATTCCTGAAGAAATATAGAAAATGGGAGTAACTGTGCTGTATATCAACTGCTTGCCGAAACGGTCGGTTTTCGTTGCCTCAGTTGTGTATGAGTAGTAATAAGTGTTTTCGCTGAGTTTGATGCTTTCGTTGAGCTCTGCCGCACCTCGCAATGTCATATCATAGTAACAATTGTCACCTGATTCGTAATAATTACGGATGCTGTCAAAGCTGAACTTTGCTCGCTTTTCGTCTTGCTTCGGGGTAAGACCGAAGTGACCCATCTGCAAAGAGAATACAAGAAAATCGTTTCCGAGGAATGTGCCGATGATGTTGTACAGCATAACGATAACATAGTAAGGTCCTGTAAGATCATAGAGCATATTGGAAACCTGGGTGCCGTTATGCGGAGCAGAAAGCGTTATGCAAGCGTGTATGCTGTCGTGACCGCCCGTGAAAAGTGCACTTGTGTCTTTGCCTGTTGCTTCAATTTCCTCCTCACATCCGTAAGCCAGAAGTGAAGTGAAAAGACGAACGGTTGCACCGCCGAAAGAGTGGCCGACGAGGTTCAGTTTATCCTCAAGGTTCCAGCTTTCGCCCATAATCGGCTCGTAAGTGAAACCGAATCTGTCGTGGCCATGTTCCTTTGAATGAGCCTCACCATAGTCAACTGTGCCGCCGACAAGCTGTGCATAAAGCTCGCACGCTCTGTCCCACGCGCTGCTGAGAGGTCCGACCGCGGGAGCGTAGGTTTCAATTCCTTGCTCGTTGAGCATAGCTATAAGGTCGGTGTCGGAGATTGACAATCCGCCGCCCCAGTAGGGTGAAAACTTGTAAAATTCGTTAGAAGGGGACCAACCGCCCATTCCGTGCACGAAAATATAAGGATAGTCTGTCGCAAATCCGCTCTTGTCTATGGTGCGCTCACTTTCTGCAAAAGCAGGAACAAGGCAAACGGAAAATGTAAGGATAATTGCCAGAGTTAAAGAGATCAGCTTTGTGAGTTTTTTCATAAGCAATCCTTTCCGATCCGCAACGGATCATTCAGTAC
Organism: Clostridia bacterium; assembly: GCA_017625835.1. Lineage (GTDB taxonomy): Bacteria > Bacillota > Clostridia > Oscillospirales > Acutalibacteraceae > CAG-488. The sequence goes on along the minus strand of JAGAKF010000052.1, from coordinate 5,874 downwards.
TTTATTTGATTTTATCACTTGACGGATATTTTTGTCAATAAGTTTGTTTTGTATGAGTTGTAGCGCAGGTGTGAAAAAAGGCAGACACATCAACGTGTCTGCCTTTAAGATTATATTGTTCAGATGAAATTCATAACTGTATCGACTACAGTCTGCAAAACTTTCATTGTCATAAGAACAGCAATTTCAGAATAACCGTCTGTGCCGAAGTTTTCATAGATCCACGGACTTATCTGAGTGAAGATATCAAGCGATACTCCGTCTTCTTCGGGAGCTTCCATAACGCCTGCTTTAACAAGGCAAGCTGTTACTCTTGCTTCGGAAGCTTCAACTTCGCCTACAACACCGATTGTGCTGTCGATTACCTTTTCTGCTTCAGCGATTGCGGCTGCAAGTTCTGCGGCATCTTCAGCTGAAAGGGTAGCGGGATCAATTGCCTTAGCCTGGTTAACAAGAATAACAAGTTTTTCTGAACCTCTTGCGATATTGAACTGCGGGAATTCGGGAAGAGAATAAACGTCCTGAATTCTGTCGCTTTCAATAAGGTTGAGTGCGAGCTTGAGGATAACGTCGTTTCTTGCTGTAAGGTCGTGGCGCTGACCGTCAAAGTAGAATGTTGTATCGGGGAGAAGTCCTGTTGAGGCATCGACTACTCTGTCGGGTGAGATATGGTTATGTGTCGGGTCAGAACAATGTGTATTCTGCTGAACGTAATCTTCGGGAAGTGTCTCGCCGACGTTTGCAAAGTGAGCGCCCATTGAGGTTGAATCTGTGTGGATGATGTAGTCAGCGTTCTGAGTATTCCATGTTTCGCCGACATTGATCATCGGAGTGTCATATTCAACAAAGCAGAATACCTGAACGCCGTTGTCAACGAGCTTCTGGATATTAGCATCTGCGTGAAGCTGAGCCTGATAGTATTTATCTGTCTGAGCTTTGATGTTTGCTTTGTCTGGAGTGGACAGATATTTCTCAGCTGCTGTCGGATAGTCGCCTGAGGGGCAGAGTGCCCACATACCCGTACTTGTTGTCATAACCTCCGAAACAAGCACATCGACCGCCGATTCAAGAACAGCCGTGATAACCTCGTCGGGGAGAATTCGGAGAAGAACTTCGATTAAAGCGGCTGTGCCCTTATCAAGAAGACCTAACTCACCGAGGAAACCATTGTAAAGATACTCTTTGTTAAGGAAAGAAATTCTTCCGTTGAATACGTCACCGATGATAGTTGAACCGTCAAGAGCGGGAACAACAAAAATAATCTTATGAAGATCGTCGTGTACTTCGGGTTTGTAGTCAATCATTGCGCTTACAACTGAAGCACCCTGGCTAAGGGGGATAAGTGTAACCTTGTCGTGGCCTGTCTGCTCCTTAACCATCTGAATGTACTCATAAAGCTCTTCAACAATGTCAATATGGTTGCCGAAGGAGTTGTATGTAAAGTAGTACATATGGTCATAGGGCTGTTCGGTTTCATAAAGATTGAAAGGAACGTGACCGAAAACTTCTTCAGCTTCGAAATCCTTATATTCGGAAGCAGGGTAGGGATATCTTTCGGTTACAACGTTGGGGCTGGTCTGTGCATTTTCGTCACAGGTGTTGATGCCGAAGCAAAGTCTGATAACGTCAGCGGCAGCATCAGAAAGACCTGCATCCTTCTGAAGAGCAAGAGAAAGAAGCGCCGGAGCAGCTATTCTTGCAATAATCTTATCAAGCTGAATGTATGCCGGGAAACTTGAAATTTTGTTTCCTTCATCGTCTAAAAGAAAATCGCCGTTATCGTCAACAATCCAGGTGTTTGACTGGCCGAGGCCGGGGACGATGATTGCAGGGTAGTGTTCGCAATCTCCGTTACAGTCTGTGTATCTCTTTGTTGCAGATGCGCCGATGATGCTCATCGAGAGAATCATAGCAAGGCAGAGACAGAGTGCAATTACTTTTTTGAAAGTTTTTTTCATTTTTACACGCTCCTTGAACGCTGATATAAGATTGAATTTATTTTAGCACATTGTACAACTATTTTTCAACACAAATGGTAATATTTGTTGGCTAAAAAATGCACAAAAAAGCTGCCGTTTTTTCGGCAGCTTAGTGCTTGGGTTAATTTAATTTATTGTTCATTTTTTTACTTGCCGACTTTACGGAAAAATACATCGCAGTCCATATAACGAAATACGTCGCAATAAAAAATCCTGTAAAAATGAGAACAATGCCTGATTTGAAGGGAATCCAGCTGTTTATAATGTAGCAAAGTAAATATGCAAAATATATTGAACTGAAATGACATAAAAGTGATTTTGGTAACGGCCAGTGATCAATCTGATTAAAAACGCTTGCGCCTGCCTGGATGAAAGCAAGAAGATAAGTTGAAACAACAGCAAGGAAAACCTGAGTTGCATTTAATGAAATTGCTGAATGAAACATCTCAACAAACAGATAAACCGCTCCGGCAACAATGGGGCCGAATCCTCCGAAAATCAGACCTCGGTGTAAAAAACTTTTTAAATATTTGTTCATATCATAAACCTAACCTTTCTTTAACTTTTTTCATATTTCTTCTTGAAACGTAGTCGCGATAACCGCTTTTGAAAATAACTGTAAGTGAGCTTGAAAAGGAAACATCAAATTTTCGAATTTTATTAATGTTCGCAATGCAGGATTGATTAATTTTTATGAAATTATCAGGCAGTTGTGATTCCAACTGATAAAGTCTTTCTTTCATCCGATATCGGATTTTGCCGTTCAGGGCATAAACCTTGTTGTTCTCTACGGAAAAGCATTCGATTTCAGCTGTGTTCAGCCTTACAATCTCATTGTTGCTGTATCCGAGTAAAAAGTCCTGCTTGTTCGCAATAAGATCACGTATTTCTTCAACAAGTTCAGTTTCTTTATGTGCGTAAATTATGACCTCCTCCTCGTGTTCTTTACCGATAAAGATTGAAAGTTTCATAGCTTTTTCCTCCTTGCACGGTCATAATATATTATTCAAAAAGTAATTTCAATAAGTTTGAACTATTCGGTCGGTTTGATGACGCACATGGATATAAAAGAAAAAAGATGCCCCATTACGAGACATCTTTCTTGTTTTGTTTTTCTTATGCAAACATCTGCTCGAATGCATTGATTGCGTCTGCGATAAATGCGTGAGCCTCAGTTACAAAACCTGACATATCTGCACCTGTAAGGTTTGAAATCCACTGTGCAAGGAGAAGCGGAAGATCACTGAGAATGGCAAAAATTGAAAGTAACATTAATAACACCTCTTTTCTCAAAATAATTATATCATATAATTTTTAGTTTGTCAAAACACTAACTGTACGAGCAGCATATAACTTACCGTTCCGACTAAAATGCTGAGAAGAGTGTTCTTTTTCCAGATGTACAGAAGCCCTACAACAAGGCAACCGATCAATTCGGGAAGAAAATCAGAAACAGAAGAAAAACTGATTCCTTTAAGGCAATATACAACAAGCATACCCATAACAGCAAACGGGAGCGTTCTGCCAAGCTTTTCGATGATTGCAGGTGTCTTTCGCTTGCCGTTAAATATTATAAACGGCAGGAAACGCAGGAGTGCCGTAATGATGACCATTATTGCAAGGGAGATCCAGTAGTGTTTGTCCGTCATTATCTGTGCCTCCTTTTTGTGTCTGTATTTTCATCGGGAAGAATGCACAGCGACGTGGCGATTACCGCCATAGCAGGAATAAGGAAGTTTTCGCTTCCGAATATAACAAGACACAAAACTGAAGCACCGACTCCGATGAGGGCAGGGGTATGACGTTTTGTATTGTGCCATTGCTCAAGGAAAATTGTAACAAACAATGCTGTCAGAACAAAGTCGATCCCTTCACTGTTGAAGTTAACAAGAGTGCCGACTGTTGCACCGAGAACGCATCCGAAAATCCAGTAGAAATGGTCAAGCAGCGAAACGGCAAGGTAATAATCCTTTTTCTTGTTGAGTGGGATGTCCGAGTGGTCATTGCACAAAAGAGAGTAGTTTTCATCCGTCAGTGCAAAAATCAGATAGGGTTTTCTAAGTCCGACATCCTTGTACTTTTCGAGCATGGAAATGCCGTAAAAAAGATGTCTTGCCTGAACGAGTAAAGTTGTAAGTGCAACTGTTGCATATGAAGCTCCGCTTGCCAGAAGACCGACACCGATATATTGCATTGAACCCGAAAACATCGTAAGACTTGTAATAAATGCCGTTAATATGCCGTAACCTGCAGAATGGTGCAGTATTCCGAAGCCGAATCCGAGGCAGATATAACCCGTCATTACGGGTATAGTGTCAACAAATGCCTTTTGTAAGATTTTTTTCATGTAATCACTTCTTGAAATAAAATACGAATGTGGGTATTTTAGCCTAATGTTATCAATTTTCAATGCTTTAAAGTGATAAAATTCGCTTGTTTCAAATCTTTTTCATTTTGCATAAAAATTTTTTTATATTTCAGCATTATTTCTACAATCTCGTTTTCAAATTTTATTGACAATAAAATATAAAAGTGATATCCTTTTTTCTGTAAGAAATGTATTTGATTTTGCTTTTCTTAAACTCTATACATTAAGGAGATTGAAACCATGGAAATGATGTACAAAGGTAAGACAAAAGACGTTTACAAGCTTGAAAACGGCAACGTAATGCTCAAGTTCAAGGATGACTGCACAGGTAAAGACGGTGTTTTTGATCCCGGCGAGAATTCAGTCGGCTTGACAATTGATGGTATCGGAAAGGCAAATCTTGAAACATCAGTTTACTATTTTGAAATGCTCAAGGATGCAGGTATCAAAACTCACTACGTAAGCGCTGATATCGACAACGCAACAATGGAAGTTCTTCCTGCAACAGTTTTCGGTCACGGCCTTGAAGTTATCTGCCGTCTTGTTGCAACAGGCAGCTTCATCCGTCGTTACGGCGAGTATATCGAGGATGGCACAGTTCTCGAGGGCGGATATGTTGAGTGCACATTCAAAAACGACGAGAAGGGCGACCCCCTTGTTACAGGCGAAGGTCTTGCAGCTCTCGGCGTTATGACTCCCGACCTTTTCGAAAGCATGAAGGAGCAGACTCTTAAGATTACTAAGATCGTTGCTGATGACCTCAAGACAATCGGTCTTGACCTTTGGGATATCAAGTTTGAGTTCGGCTACAACAACGGCGAAGTTATCCTCATCGACGAAATCGCATCAGGTAACATGAGAGTTTACAAGGGCGACACAATCGTTGAACCCGTTGAGCTCACAAAGCTTATCCTTAACAGATAATCATATTGAATATTTAAAGGCTGGCGGAGAAATCTGTCAGCCTTAACTTTTATTGACAGTTTTGGTTTCTGTATGTTATAATCTGAAAAAGAAATATAATTTCTTTAATTTGATTTTGAGGTGAGTTTATGTTTGAAAAATTCTTGATTGAAGTTTTAAAGCTTGCACCGAGGCAGATGTGGGGCGTTGAACAGCTCGGCTATTATTTCAGCAATTTCTTTGACGGATTTTCAATTAAAAAAATATTTGCAACCATTCTTGCAATTATTGAAATGTTCGGTCTCGTAATTTTTGACACTCCGACAACTCCGAGAGGACAGGAGCTTGACCTTACGGGATACAGTCTTGTGTTTGAAGATGAGTTTGAAGGAAACACTCTTAATACCGATGTCTGGAAGTACAGAGGAAACGGTCCTCGCAGAGGCGGTTTTAATGCGGAAAGTCAGATAAAAATTGAAGACGGCAATATGATCATCTCCGGTGAATACCTTAAAGACGGTCTTTACGGTGAAGGCTGGTATACGGGTATGGTTTCTCTCAGGGAGCAATACTGCAAGGGTTATTTTGAAATCCGTTGTATAGTAAATGAGGGCTCAGGTTTCT
>JAGAKF010000051.1 GCA_017625835.1 Clostridia bacterium | reverse complement strand
TTACAAAAAACTATGAAAAATCAAGCTTTTCACGAAGTATCCCTCCGTCTTTTGCTTCGCAAAATCCACCTCCCTTTAGGCAAGGGAGGCTTTGCTCAACTTGAACTCATATGTAAATCATCCCTACAAACCCGAATTTGTAGGGGTGGAAACATGGTTGTTCTGCTGATTTCGTGTTTCTTATATGCCTTTACAAAAGGGTATAAAAAAGGTATAATATTTTTACACTGTTTCGGAGGTGTTGAAGATGAGCCCTGAAAAGAAAACGCTTACGGTTTTTACTCCCGCATACAACAGGGGATATTGCATCCGTAATTGCTACGAAAGTCTTTGCAGACAGACCTGCAAGGATTTTGTATGGCTTGTCGTTGACGACGGTTCATCGGACAATACCGCAGAATTGATCAAAGAGTGGCAGACGAAGGACAACGGCTTCGAAATAAAATATGTTTATAAAGAAAACGGCGGTATGCACACGGCACACAACACCGCGTACGAAAACATCGACACCGAGCTGAATACCTGTATCGACTCCGATGACTATATGACAGATGACGCGGTTGAAAAAATTCTCGACTGCTGGCATAAATATGGGTCGGATAAATATGCAGGAATCTTCGCCCTTGATATGTTTGATAACGGCAAGATTATCGGCAAGGAGTTTGAATCCGATCGGTTTGCTACAACATTTTCAGGCTATTTTCAGGGTGGTGGCAGAGGAGATAAGAAAATTATCTACCGCACGGACGTTGTAAAATCCACTCCGCCTTATCCCGTTTTTGAGGGTGAAAAATACGTTTCGCTCGGCTATAAATACGAGCAGGTTGACCTGATCGCACCAATGATTATCCTCAACGAGCCTGTCTGCGTTGTTGAATATCGTGCCGACGGCTCAAGCACAAATATGTTCAGGCAGTATCTCCGCAACCCGAAAGGCTTTGCCTTTGCGCGGAAAGAAAGCATGAAATGCAATTTCAGCCAAAAGGACGTTTTCCGAAACTGTATCCATTACGTTTCAAGTTCAATCATCGGCAAAAATCCGAAGTTTATTTCCGAATCGCCGAAGAAGCTTATGACCGTGCTTGCGATTCCGTTCGGCATAGCACTTACGGTTTATATCAAATCAAAGTCAAAAGATTTTATGAAAGTTGAAGGCTTTTCTGAAAAATAGACTTTACTTTTTCAAAAACAGGTATATAATGGTTTCAAATTTAATTTCAGAGTAGACGGTTGTGCGTTAATCGCCGACGGGACGGGGAGTTGTCCGTCGGATGTAAGTGCAACGGTCGCATCCCGCTGAATAGTATCGAGATAGCGATACCTCCCTATTATTCACAAGGATGATGGGAGGTATTTTTGTTGGGTAACAGAACCGAAAAAACAAAAACAATGAAAAACAGAACCGTGAAAATTGCAACGATGGCTCTGCTGATTGCTTTGCAGGTTGTTCTTTCGAGGTTCCTTTCAATAAATCTGCAGTTTCTCAAAATCGGCTTTTCCTTTGTGCCACTGATGGCTGCGGGCTATATCTACGGCGCTTCGGGCGGTGTTATCGTTGCTCTTGTCAGCGACCTGATCGGAGCGTTGCTGTTCCCGTCGGGTGCATTTTTCCCGGGCTTCACGGTAACCGCCGTTCTTTCGGGATTTATTTACGGCCTTGCTTTCAGCGGAAAGTGCACAACGTCCAAAATTGTTATCAGTGTTGTTGCTGAGCAGGTATTATGCAGCCTTCTGCTTAACACGTGGTGGCTTGCGATTATGTATCACTCGTCATTCAAAGCTTTGATCGTAACGAGGTTCTGGCAGGCACTTGCAATGATCGTGGTCGAAATAATTTTTGCTGAAGTGCTGTTCAGGAGACTGGGTTTTATGAGCAAATTGAAAACTCAATTGTTAAGGGCATAAAAATAAGGACGGGATTTCCCGTCCTTATTTTTTATGTTTTATTAAAGCTGAGCAGCAAGGTCCTTGATGTAAGCCTTGAAATCTTCGCCGATTTCGTCGTGAGCAAGAGCAACTTCGCAGTTAGCCTTCATAATGCCGAGCTTGTTACCCATATCATAACGGATACCGTCGAAATCAACAGCAAGAAGGTTGCCTTCTTTACCGAGACGTGTGAGTGTATCTGTGAAGTAGAGTTCTTCGCCTTCGGGTGTGTTTGCAAGGTCTTCCTCAAGGTAATCGAATACCTGCGGGGGAGCAACAACACGGCCGAGAATTGAATAGCAGGACATAATCTGCTCGTCTGTCGGCTTCTCGATGATGTTGTGAACGTCCATAACCTTTTCGTTGTCCTCGTGATGAGTAACGTCGAGTGAGCAGTACTTCGGAACGTCCTTTCTCGGTACTTCCTTAACGCCTACAACACCCTTGCCTGTCTTCTCGTAAACGTCAACAAGCTGCTTTGTTACGGGGTACTCATCGTTGATGATAACGTCGTCACCGTAGAGGATTGCAAACGGCTCGTTGCCTACGAAGCTCTTTGCGCACATAATTGCGTGGCCGAGACCCTTTGTTTCCTTCTGACGGATGAAATAAACATTTGCGATATTTGAACAAGCAAGAACGTCTTCGTAAAGATCCTTCTTTGAAGGATTCTTTGAAAGCTTGTCCTCAAGCTCATAGCTGTGGTCGAAATGATCTTCGATAACACCCTTGCCGCGGTTTGTGATGATAAGGATGTCCTCGATACCTGCAGCAGCAGCTTCCTCTACGATGTACTGGATAGCCGGCTTGTCAACGATATTGAGCATTTCCTTCGGAACTGCCTTTGATGCGGGCAGAACTCTTGTGCCCAAGCCTGCTGCGGGGATAATAGCCTTTTTGATTTTCATTGTAAACTCCTCCTGAAATTAGTTTAAAAATAACTAACGATAGTCATAATAATATTTGGCAGGTGACTTGCTGCAAGCGTTGCAAAAAGACCTGCAAGGAACGAAACGCCGCCTCGGCGAATCAGGGAATAATTAAGCACCTTCGGGTCCGAAGTCGCTTCTTTTGCAAATTTTATATCCTCCAACATCTTTTTACGGTAAAAATAGTTGGCGATAAGCGCGGGGAAAATCTGAGACACAACGTACGTTGCGCCGAAAACCGCCAGCGTCTGCGGCATAACGGCTTTTGCAGTTTGTGTGATTTCGGCAGCAAGCTTTTCAACCTCTGCCTGTTTTTCCTCATCAACCTCTGCTGAACCGGATTCAAGCGCCGTCAGGAACTGATCGTAAAGAGGTTCAAGTTCGGCTGCCGCGGCGTTGATCGTCGCCAGAAACGGAGAAACCGCAATCGTTGCCGAAACTGCAAGTGCAAGAAGGAAAGCGCCGATTTTATAAAGCTTACGGTAGAAGAACCACGCGGGACCGAAGAAAAATGCGCCCCAGTTCCACGAAACAAACTTTTTCTTGTTTCGGTTCCTTATAAATCTTTTCAGATAGTTACGGGAATTCACCTGAGTGTAGGTCACGACTTCTTTGACCGTTGCACCGCCGATGTCTTCGTTTGCGTCGTAAGTCTGCCCGTCGATGTAAATTCCGTCAATATGGAATTCAGGCAACGGGATCTCGGAAACATCATTACCCGAAGCAAAGTCGGAAAATATCTGACGTGCGGTGGGCTCTGTTGCTTCTGATTCCGCAGTCTCTTTTACGGGCTCGGGCTCTTTCTGTTCCTCAGGCTCTGCGTGAGCTGCCTTCCAGTCAAAACCTTCGGCGTGAAGATGAGCGTTTACGCATTGATTATTCTTTTTGTAGCATTCTCTGTGCTGGGGAGTTCCGCATTCGGGACAAACAACAATGTCGTCGTTTTCGTGCATTGTTTCAGAACAACCGTCACACACTTTGTTGTCATAAAACATTATATTTCACCAGGTTGTAAAATTTTACGTTTATATTATATCACAATGTTTTACAATAGTGTATACTAAATTTGAATATTTTTAAAACAATATTAAAATCTTTGTCTTTACATAAGTTGATTTTTCTAGTATAATTATTTGGTAAAAATATGTGCTGTAACATAGAGAGGTATAACAATGGTACAATTTGAAGAATTAAGGCTTTATCTTATGGGTTTTGAAGAAAAACTCGGCGAACTTGGTGAAGCTCTCGGATTAAAAGAAATGAAAGCGGAAGTTGCTTCTCTTGAGGAGAAAACTGCGCAGGACGGCTTCTGGGACGATATTGCAAACACTCAGGTTGTTTTGCAGAAAATTGCCGCACTCAAAAATAAAATTTCAAAATACGAAAGCCTCAAGGCTTCTTACGAGGATACGCTCACAATGATCGAGCTTTCCGACGAAGAGGAAGACCTTGATATGTTTGAAGAATGCAAGATGAGCGTTGACGAGTTTGAAAAGGAGCTCGACAAGCAGACACTCAGCACACTTCTTTCGGGCGAATACGATATGAAAAATGCTGTTCTTACTTTCCATGCAGGTGCAGGCGGAACTGAGGCTCAGGACTGGAACCAGATGCTTGTAAGAATGTACACCCGTTGGGGCGAACAGCACGGCTTCAAGGTAAGTATGGTTGACTTCCTTGACGGTGATGAAGCAGGTCTTAAGTCTGCAGTTCTCCGTATTGAGGGCGAAAACGCTTACGGTTATATGAAGAGCGAGGCAGGTGTTCACCGTCTTGTCCGTGTTTCACCGTTCGACTCTTCGGGAAGAAGACACACTTCATTCGCTTCTCTTGAGGTTATGCCCGAAATTGACGATACAATCGAAGTAAACATCAGCCCCGAAGATATCAGAATGGAAGTTTACCGTGCTTCAGGTGCAGGCGGACAGAAGGTTAACAAAACTTCATCTGCGGTACGTCTCATTCACCTCCCGACAAACATCGTTGTTTCCTGTCAGGTTGAGCGAAGCCAGCACCAGAACCGTGAAGTTGCGATGAGAATGCTTAAATCCAAGCTCATCGAAATCAAGGAAAGAGAACACCTTGACAAGATTGAGGATATCAAGGGCGAGCAGAAGGAAATCGGCTGGGGCAGCCAGATCCGTTCCTACGTCTTTATGCCGTACACTCTTGCAAAGGACCACAGAACAGGCTTTGAAATCGGCAACATCAACGCTGTTATGGACGGCGAAATCGACGGTTTCATCAATGCTTACCTCAAGCAGATGTCCCTTTCGGAGCTTAACAAAGACTAATAAAAATAAGGAAGTTCAGATATGAACATCGTTGACATTTCAAGACCGTTGCTTACGACAATTGAATATCCGGGCGACCCCGAAACGAGGCTTGACGCCGTTCAGCGAATTGAAAACGGCGACGAGTGCAACCTTTCGGCTGTTTATGCCTGCGTTCATACGGCGACTCACGCGGATGCTCCGTACCATTTCCTTGAAGGCGGAGAAACGATTGACGAGGTTGACCTGAACAAGTACATCGGCCAGTGTACCGTAATTGAAGTTCCTCCGGGAATTATAACGGGCGAATATGTCAATAAATATTTTCCGAAAAAATGCACAAGACTTTTAATAAAAGGTGATGCGCAGTCCTTCTTTATGGAAAGTGCAGCCTACGAAGCGCTTGATACGGGAATCTGCCTTATCGGCACGGATGCCGATTCGGTCGGAAAGTCAGGCGGACAGCTTAAGACTCACAAGGCATTTCTTCAGAACGGTGTTGCGATTCTGGAAAATCTTGACCTTTCAGCCGTTGAGCCGGGTGATTATTACCTTATCGCCCTGCCCGTGAAAATGGGCGCGATTGACGGCGCTCCCGTAAGAGCAGTATTGATTGACGACTATATTCTCTGGAACAGATTAACCTGACAAAGCTTTTAAGATGCATCTGAACGGAGGTGCAGTTTTGAAACGTATTTTTGATTTGACAGTCAGCGTATTTGCGTTGATAATTCTTTCCCCGCTTTTCCTTGCAGTTTCGCTTGCGATACTTATTACGGACGGAAGCCCCGTGCTTTTTAGGCAGAAACGTGTAGGTAAGGATAACAAGATTTTTGTTGTGTATAAGTTCCGCACAATGCGTAACGGCATCGGTGATATCGCAACGTCAGAGCTTTCGGATACAGACGAAAAAATCACCAAAACGGGCAGACTCCTTCGGCTTACGAGCATTGACGAGCTGCCGCAGCTTTTCAATATCCTCAACGGAACAATGAGTCTCGTCGGTCCGCGTCCGCTTATCCCTGCGGAAAAGGAAATCCGCGAGCTTCGCGAAAAGTACGGTGTTTACAGCGTAAAACCGGGAATTACAGGCTATGCGCAGATCAACGGCAGAGACAATATTGACGACGAAACAAAAGCTTTACTCGACAAGGAATATGTTGAAAAACAGAGCTTTTGGTTTGATTTGCAGATCATATTCAAGACCTTTATTAAGGTTATTAAACGGTCCGATATAAGCGACAAATAAAAAAGAGTGGATTTCTCCACTCTTTGATATTATTCAATATTATGCAACGCCGACATACTCTTCAAAGGTTATGCCTTTTGATTTAATCTCCTTGGCAACCTCAACTCCGACGAATCTGTAATGCCACGGCTCGTAGACAACACCTGTGATTTCTCTTGAACGTTCATCCTTGGGATAACGGAGAATGAAACCGTATTCTGCTGCGTGCTCATTGAGCCACTCGAATTCTTTGTAATTTTCAAAGCTTTCGGAAAGTGAACAGATGTCCATTGCAAGGCCTGCGTTGTGTTCGCTGGAACCCGGAACCATAATTACCGTTGCGGCTGTTTTTGTAGCCTCAACTTTATCCATTCCCTTGTTCATATTTTCTTTGATTCTGTTTTCAAAGTTGTTTTTCTGACGGTTGTATGAACGGTAACCCGAAATCGGTGTCAGCGTTATTCCGTCAGCCTTGGCTGCGTCGTACATCTGCTGATAGTACGGAGCAACACGGTAATCAAGGTAAACTCCCGAGCCCTTGACCGCTTCTGCAAGCTGCGGCTTGTAATCGGCAGGCAGAGAATATTTACCGTTTACGATAAATTTTGAAAGATCAGCGTTTACGTCGGTGACCTTCGGCGTGAAGCCTGCATAAGCATAAGGATAGTTTTCTTCATCAGGAGACGACGTAGTTTCCGGAACTTTTGTTGTTGATGATGAAGCGCTTGCTTCCGGGTCGTTTTTTTCCGCATCTGAAGCCTGAGTGCCTTCTTCAATATCGGCAGTATTAGAGTGAGCACTATCCGGATTTTCAAGTTTTGCCTTGTATTTCTGGTGTGTGATAACGGCACCTCCCAGTATGGTTACGGCAACTATAACCAGAACGGATTGAAGAGCGATTATTCTTATAACGCGCGGTGTGATTTTTTTGTTCATAGAATCATCCTTTGATTTAACATCAATTAATTATACTATATTTTATTCATATTTTGAGCCATTGTCAAGGAAAGAGAAAAATTTTCTTTAAGTCTGGCTTAGCAATAAAACCCAATGAAAGGAATGTTGAAAAATGAAATCAACAGAAAGCGTCGGAAATTATAAATCCGAAGTAAGACTTTACACGAACTATGCTATCAAGCATATAAAAACAATGTGTAAAAATTTTGGCCCCCGTCCTGTAGGCAGTGAGGCTGAATTGAAAACGCAGGAATATCTTGCAAAAGAGCTTGAGACAATCTGCGACACAGTTGACAGAGAAGAATACAAGTGCTCGGACAAGGCATTTATGGCTTGGGTACCACTCGGTGCAGCACTTCTTATTCTTTCTGCAGTATTCTTTACTCTCGGTCTTCCGGTAGTTTCTCTTGTTCTGGGTTGTGTTACGCTTTTCACAATTCTTGCAGAGTTCATTTTTTACAAACCCGTTCTTGATATCTTCTTCCCGAAGAAAACTTCAATGAACGTAACAGGTACACGCAAAGCATCGGGCGAAACAAAGAGAAGAATTATCTTCTCGGGCCATGTTGACTCAGCTTTCGAATGGACATACACTTACCACGGCGGAAGAGTTGCCGTTGCAGGAATTATTGTAACAGCAGTTATCGCTGTTCTTCTCAGCATCGGTGGAGGTATTTACGGAGTTCTCGCAGGCGACGGATTCGGAGTAATCTGGACAGGCGACGACCTTGCTATGAAAATTATTTCTGTTGTAATGTACGTTACCGTTCCCGTTCTCGGTGCAGCAATTTTCTTCTGCAACTATAAGCGCCCCGTAACAGGCGCAAATGACGACCTTTCAGGCTGTATGCTTTCAGCAGCAGTAATCAAGTTTATGGATGCAAACAACATCCGTTTTGAAAACACAGACGTTGTTGCCCTTATGGCAGGCGGCGAAGAAGCAGGTCTCCGCGGATCAAAGGCCTGGGCAAAGGCACACGCTGACGAAATCAAAAAAGACGGCGTTGAAACAATTTTCATTTCTCTTGATACAATCCGTGAAATCGACTTTATGGCGATTTACGACAAGGATATGACAGGTATGGTCAAGAACGACAAGCGCGTTGCAAAGCTTCTTCAGCAGGCAGCAAAGGAAGTAGGACACGACGTGCCGATCAAGACAATCGAGCTCGGCTCAACCGACGCCGCAGCAATATCACAGGTAGGAATCCCTGCAGCAGCATTCACTGCAATGGATCCGACACCGGCAAGATATTATCATACACGCCTTGACACAGAGGATAATCTTGACCCGAAAATGCTTGAAACAGGACTTAAAATCGCACTTGAAACTGCATTTATGTTCGACGAGCAGGGAATTTTATAATTTTTCCAAAAACTATTGGAATTGTAGGATATTTGTGTTATAATCAACAATATACAGAACTTAACAAGGAGTGGATTGTTCGTGAACAAAAAACTTATAAGATTAATTTCTCTTGCTTTGGCAGCAATTATGGTGTTCTCTCTTTGCTCGTGTTCAACAAGCCCGACAGAGGAAGAAACAACTACAACAATTCCTTACGCTTCAGAAGCACCTGAAGGAAAGGCTGAAATTGTTGAAAAGTTCAACAAGCTTATGGCAGACACAAAGAACGCATCAGGTTACGAAGAAATGAAATACTGGCTTGACCAGGACGCACGTGACTGCGAGTGTGAAAATGAATACGTTAAGGCTGCATTCAAAACAGTTGCAGATAAAATGACAGGTGTTAACTTCGAGATTTCAACAGCAAACGAAGAGAATCCCGTAACACCGAAGGATTGCTTCCCCGTAATGGGTTCAGACGAAGCGGGCGCACTTGACCTTGCAGATGTACGTTCTGCAATTATCACAGATAACCAGGGCGATGCACATTACACAATCATCATCAAGATCAACCCCGAAACAAACCCCGAGCAGGAAGACAGCGTTTACGGCAAGCTTTACAAGATTTCAAAGGACGAGGATATCCTCAAGAACTTTGACAGCATTAAGGATTTTGTAACAGCTGAAGAGTACGACGCAACTTACGGTATCGGTACAGTCAAGATGGTTGTTGACAAGGCGACTGACCACGTTACAAAGCTTGAGCTCAGCCGTTCAGTAGCAATCGAAACTGAAATCACCGGTCAGGGCACACTTGCAAGCGTAGGTACTGTTCCGATGAAGTTTAACTACAACTCAACAGCAAACTACGAGATCATCTGGCCGACAGAGGAAGCTGCTGCTTAAATAACATTACATAACAACGACCGAGAGAATTCGGTCGTTGTTTTTTTGTCTTTGCAGAGTTTTTGAATTATTATGCGAAGTTTATATTGATTTTCTCAATTTGTTAAGTTAGAATATAAATGAACATTTAATAATTTTATTAATCAACAGGAGATGATTTTTATGGGTAAAGAAAAGGCTCCGCAGAATGCCGTTCGTCCCTTTGGCTGGCAGGATAAGCTCGGTTATGCAATGGGTGATATGGGCTGTAATTTCTCTTTCCAGCTTGTATCAACGTTTATGCAGCTTTTCTATTTGCAGTACATCGGAATTGAATCCGGACATTATGCAACGATTATCCTTATTTCCAAGGCTTTTGATGCTGTCAACGACATTGTTATCGGTAACCTTGTGGATACAAAGCGTATCGGCAAAAAGAGTAAATATATGCCGTGGATTATTCTCGGTGCGATAACGCTTGTTGTATTCAGCGTTATGCTCTTTGCCCCTGTAAAGAATTTCCCCTACGCAGGCAAATATGCTTGGTGCCTTATTTCGTACTGCCTGTGGTCAATCGCTTATACAATGGTAAACGTGCCTTATGGTTCTCTCCATTCTGTTATTACGGACGACCCTCAGCAGAGAGTTACTCTTTCAACATTCCGCAGCATCGGTGCGGCTCTTCCTGCAATTATTGTTATGGTTGTTCTTCCCGGTATTGTTTACAGCAAGCAGACAAACTCTGCAGGTGAAGAGGTTCAGATCCTCAAGGGTGAAACCCTTCTTCCCGTTGCAGCGATAATGTCCGTTATTGCGCTCTTCGTTTTGTGGGGAACAACAAAGCTTGTAAAAGAACGCGTTGTCCGCAACACAGCTGAAAACACAACAGGCTTCAAGGCAATGATATCTTCCACCAAGTCGTACTTCACAAACCGTGCGATGGTCGGCGCAACGATTGCAACAGTTGCATCTGTCGGTCTTATCAACTCGACGATGTCTCTTAATAATATGGTTTTCCAGTTCTTCTTTAACGATGCGAGCAAGACAGGTATCGCGATGATCGGCAGCTACGCTCCGATGATTATTGTTATGGCGATAATCGGCAAGCTTACCAAAAAATTCGGCAAGAAGAATGTTCTTGTTACAGCAATGTTTATTGGTGCCGTTGCAGGCGTTCTGTCGCTCTTCGCACCGATTTCACCCGACTCAAAGGGTATGATCCTGTATATTGTCTGCCTTATGGGACTTAACGTCGGTAATGCAGTTTTCCAGATTTCCGTATGGGCTATCGTCGCAGACTGTATTGAAGTCAGCGCAAGAAAGACAGGCAAGAGTGAGGAAGGCTCGCTTTACGCTCTCTATTCATTCTTCCGTAAGCTTGCTCAGGGCATCGGCCAGGCTGTTGTTTCCTGGGGCCTTGTTGCAATCAACTTCAAGGAAGGCGAAAACGCTGTGCAGGATCCGGGCTTCGGCGACAAGGTAAAAACGCTTTATATCGTTCTTCTGATGGTTGCTTCCGTAATCGCATTCCTTTCAATGAAGTTTATTTACAACATCGGCAAGAAGGAAGAAGAAGAATTTGCTAAAAAGATTGCATAAAAAGCACATAAAAATAACGGAGAAACTTTTCGAAGTTTCTCCGTTTATTTTTTTATTTGGAAGCTGTGCTCTTTTCCTGCTTGACCTTGTGGTCGATAACATGGCGAGAAGCGAGCTCGTCAAAGATATCTTCAAGCGAAATGCCCATTTCAATCATAAGCACCATTACGTGGTATGCAAGGTCTGCAATTTCGTAAACTGTCTCTCTTTTGTCGTTATCCTTTGCGGCGATGATAACTTCCGTTGACTCTTCGCCGACCTTCTTGAGGATTTTATCCATACCTTTTTCGAAAAGGTATGTTGTGTATGAGCCTTCCTGCTTGTTTATCTTTCTGCCCTCGATGAGCTTGAGAAGTCCCTCGTAGGAGAATTCGCTGAGCTCGTCGTTTTCCCATACTGTGTTGTTGAAGCAGGAATCTGTGCCGAGGTGGCAGGCAGGACCTTCTTTTTCGACAACGACGGTAAGTGCATCCTTGTCGCAGTCGGCTGTGATGCTTACGATTTTCTGTACGTTGCCGCTTGTTTCGCCCTTGCGCCAGAGCTCCTGACGTGAACGCGACCAGAAGCAGGTGCGCTTTTCCTTGATGCTGATTTCAAGGCTTTCTCTGTTCATATATGCAACGGTAAGAACTTTCTTGCTCTTCGCGTCAACGACAACGGCAGGAATAAGTCCTTTTTCGTCAAATTTCAATTCGTCCAAATTCATTTTTTATAACCTCACTATGATATCGTTTTTCCTGAGTTCTTTTTTCAGATCCTTGATTTCAACTTCTCCGAAATGGAAGATCGAAGCCGCAAGACCTGCGTCAACTTTCGGCAAAGCCTTGAAAAGCTTTGTAAAGTCGTCAATACAGCCTGCTCCGCCCGATGCGATTACGGGAACGTTGACCGCGTTGCATACAGCTTCGAGCATCTCAAGGTCAAAGCCCTGCTTGACACCGTCTGTGTCGATACTGTTTACGACGATTTCGCCTGCGCCTATATCAACGCAACGCTTGATCCACGAAATCGCTTCCATACCCGTGTCCTCACGGCCGCCCTTTGCAAAGATTCGGAATTCACCATCAACGCGCTTGACGTCGGCTGAAAGAACAACGCACTGGTCGCCGTATTTGTGAGCCGCCTCACGGACAAGCTCGGGGTTGCGGATAGCGCCTGAGTTTACGCTGACTTTGTCCGCACCGCATTTAAGAACGCGGTCAAAATCGTCAACGGTGTTGATACCGCCGCCGACAGTAAGCGGAATGAAAACCTTACTTGCAACTTCCGTCAGGATATCTGTAAAAAGCTTTCTGCCCTCGGCAGAAGCAGTAATGTCGTAGAAAACAAGCTCGTCTGCACCGCAGGAAGAGTAAAACTCCGCAAGCTTGACGGGAGAAGAAACGTCTGCAAGGCCGAGGAAGTTTACTCCCTTGACAACTCTGCCGTCCTTGACGTCGAGGCAGGGGATAATTCTTTTTGTAATCATTTTGCCACCTCGATTGCTTCTTTCAGGTCGATTGCGTTTGTATAGTATGCTTTGCCGATGATTGCACCGTAAAGGTTCATTTCGCGCAGAGCTTTTACGTCGTCGATGCTTGAAACACCGCCCGAAGCGATAATATCAAGGCTCAGACTTTCGCTGAGCGATTTGTAAAGCTCGCGGTTTGTGCCCTTCATTGCGCCGTCCTTGGAAATATCTGTGCAGATGAGAGTTTTAACACCCTTGTCCTGCATCTTTTTGCAGAAATCCTCGAAGGTATACTGCGATTTTTCCGTCCAGCCCTTGATTGCAACGAAACCGTCCTTAATGTCAACGCCGACGGCGATTTTCTCGCCGTGCTTTGCGATTGCTTCGTCAAGAAAAGCCTCATCGGTAATTGCCGCCGTGCCGAGAATTACGCGTGAAACACCGATTGAAAGGTATTTATCAACGGTTTCCATTGAACGGATACCGCCGCCGAGCTCGACGAAAAGAGAAGTATTTTTAACTATGTTTTCGATTGTTTCAAGGTTCGGTGTAAGTCCTGTTTTGGCGCCCTCAAGGTCAACCATATGCAGAAACTCTGCACCGCAATCTTCAAACTTTTTTGCGATGTTCAGCGGGTTCTTGTCGTAAACCGTCATCTGGTTGTAGTCACCTTTGAAAAGACGGACGGCAGAACCCTCGTAAAGGTCAATTGCGGGAAAAATATTCATTACTCTGCCTCCGTTTCACAAAATGCTTTAAGGATGTTAAGTCCGACTTCACCGCTTTTTTCAGGGTGGAACTGACAGCCGTAAATGTTTTTGTATGCAACTGCAGCCGTAAGTTCCTTGCCGTATTCCGTTGTTGCCGCAACGCTTTCGTCACAGTCCTCTGCGAAATACGAGTGAACAAAATAGACGCAGTCGTCTTCCTTTATGTACTTGAAAAGAGGACAGTCTTTCTGTCTGAAGTGAAGCGCATTCCAGCCGATATGCGGAATTTTAAGCTCTTCGGGAAGAACGCCCTGCATGCCGACGACGTTACCCTTAAGAAGTCCGAGTCCGTTGTACTCACCGTATTCAAAGCTTTTTTCAAAAAGCATCTGCATACCCAGGCAGATACCCATAACGGGCTTGCCCTTCTTCGCTTCGTCGATAAGAACCTTGTCAAGCCCTGTTGCACGAAGTTTTGCGATTGCGTCCGAAAAAGCGCCGACACCGGGGAGAATTATCTTGTCCGCAGAACGGATTTTTTCTTCGCTGTCCGTAACGATTACGTCTGCGCCGATGGCATTGAACGAACTTTTAAGAGAGAAAAGATTGCCAACGCCGTAGTCAATTATTGCTATCATTATAAAACACCTTTAGTGGACGGAATCTCGTCCTTGAATTTCTCATCAATATTAACAGCCTGACGGAGTGTGCGCGCAAGGCACTTGAATGTGCCTTCGATAATGTGGTGGGAATTTGTTCCGCTGAGCTGAATTATGTGCAGGTTGAGCCCTGCGTTTCTTGTAAACGCGAGCATAAATTCTTCAACAAGCTCTGTGTCAAAAGTACCGACCTTTTCTGTCGGGATTTCAAGACGGTAAGCAAGGTAGTCTCTGCCCGAAATGTCCACGGCACACATAATAAGTGCCTCGTCCATCGGGAGAGTGAAGTTTCCGTAACGGATTATGCCTTTCTTGTCGCCGAGAGTTTCGTTGAAAGCCTTGCCCAGGCAGATGCCGATATCTTCAACTGTGTGGTGGTCGTCAACGTCGATGTCGCCGTCACAGTCTACCGTAAGGTCAAATCTGCCGTGCTTTGCAAAAAGAGTAAGCATATGGTCGAGGAAACCGCAGCCTGTTGCGATGTCGCTTTTGCCTGTTCCGTCAAGGTCGAGAGTAAGGCTGATTTTTGTTTCAGCTGTATCTCTTTTAATTTCACTTGTTCTCATTTATTTCACCTCAAGAATTTTTTTCGTTGCTTCAAGAAGCGCGTCCATCTGCTCTTTTGTGCCGATGGTGATTCTTACGTAATCGCTGATTGACGGCTTTGTGAAATGACGGACGAGAATACCCATCTTTTTGAGTGTCAGGTAAAGCTCGCCGCCACCGATTTTGTCACAGCGGGTAAAGATAAAGTTGGATTTTGATTCGAGAGTTTCGAAGCCCAATTTTCCAAGTTCAGATTTTGTGTACTCTCTGTTTTCTGCGATCGTTTTGCAGTTGTTCATATAGTAATCGTTGTCCTCGATTGCGGCAATGCCTGCTGCCGAGGTCATACGGTTAACGTTGTACGGATTTGTTGAATACTTGATTGTATTCAGGTCTGCGATCAACGCCTCGTTGCCGATGCCGAAGCCGAGTCTTGCTCCTGCGAGCGAACGTGACTTTGAGAAAGTCTGCGTAACGAGAAGGTTATCGTATTTTTTGGTAAGAGGAACAACGCTTTCTGCGCCGAAGTCGACATAAGCTTCGTCGATGATAACAACGCTGTCAGCATTTGCTGTAACGATCTTTTCGATTTCTTCTGCAGTCAGTGCAAGACCCGTCGGAGCGTTGGGATTTGCAATAACGATGTTCATTCCGATATTGCAGTAGTCCTCGACGTTGATGCTGAAGTCGTCCTTAAGCGGAATTTCCTTATAAGGAATGTGATTGAGCTCTGCAAAAACGGGATAAAAACCGTAACTGATTGACGGGAAAGCAATACCTTTTTTCTCGTCGCAGAATGCCATAAAAGCAAAGTTAAGAATTTCGTCCGAGCCGTTTGTCATAAGCACGTTTTCGTACTTAACGCCGAAAAGGTCTGCCGCTTTCTGAGTCAGCACACGGCTTTCGGGGTCGGAATAAAGGTTGAGTCTTTCGCTTTCAGCCTTCGCGTATTCGATTACCTTCGGCGAAGGAGGAAAGGGCGACTCGTTTGTGTTAAGTTTGATGTATTTCATATCCTTGGGCTGTTCACCGGGGGTGTATGCCTCAAGAGATGAATATTTTGAACTGAAAAATCTGCTCATTAGTCTTCCTCAAATCTTACTGTTGCACTTCTTGCGTGTGCGGAAAGTCCCTCTTTTTCTGCAAAGAAAGCGACGTCATCCGCAACGGCTGAAAGTGCTTCTCTTGTATAGTATGTGTACTGTGTCTTCTTCACGAAATCGTCAACGGAAAGCGGACTTGAAAAACGTGCTGTTCCGCTTGTCGGCAATGTGTGGTTCGGACCTGCGAAGTAGTCGCCGAGAGCCTCGGGGCAGTACTTGCCCATAAAGATTGAACCTGCGTGCTTGATTTTATCAAGGTAATCAAACGGATTGTCCATGCAAAGCTCAAGATGCTCGGGAGCAATTTCGTTTGCGATGTCGATAGCCTTAAGAAGGTCGTCGGCAACGATGATCTTGCCGTTATTGTCAATTGAAGTTCTTGCGATTTCTTCACGCGGAAGAAGGGGAATCTGCCTCTCAAGCTCTGCGCTGACAGCCTCGGCAAAGTCCATATCGTCACACACGAGGACAGCACTTGCCATTTTATCATGTTCAGCCTGTGAGAGCAAGTCTGCGGCAACAAATTTCGGGTTGCAGGTCTTGTCTGCAACAACGAGGATTTCAGACGGGCCTGCAATCATATCGATTGAAACCATACCGAAAACCTGCTTCTTTGCCTCTGCAACGAATGCGTTACCCGGGCCGACGATTTTATCAACCTTAGGCACGCTTTCGGTACCGTAAGCAAGAGCTGCAACGGCCTGAGCGCCGCCGAGCTTGAATATACGGTCAACTCCTGCAATCTTTGCCGCAGCGAGGATAACGGGATTAACCTTGCCTTCTGCGTTCGGAGGAGTTACCATAACGATTTCCTTGCAGCCTGCGATTTTTGCAGGAATGCTGTCCATAAGAACCGTTGAGGGGTAAGCGGCTGTGCCGCCCGGAACGTAAAGACCGACCTTTTCAATCGGGAGAACCTTCTGACCGATAACAACGCCATCCTTCTCGTTGAGGATGAAGCTGTTTCTTACCTGACGTGAGTGGAACTCTCTTACGTTTACGGCAGCCTTTTCGATAATTTCAACAAACTTCGGCTCAACCGCATTGAATGCTTCTTCGATTTCCTCTGCAGAAACTTCGAGTGTGGAAAGCTTTGCCTTATCAAACTTTTCGCAGTATTCAAACAAAGCCTTGTCGCCGTTTGCCTTAACGTTTTCTATAATTGCTGAGACGATGTCTTCAACGCTGGTTGCCGCTGTTCCGCGTGCAAAGATGTCCTTGTTGTCAACCTCGCCGTATTTCATGATTTTAATCATCTGTTTTCACCTGAGCTTTCAGACTGTTTTTAATATTTTCGATCTGCTCCATTTTGAATTTGAAGCTGGATTTGTTTGCAATAAGCCTTGCGCTGATGGGAACGATCGTTTCTTTCGGCTCAAGGTCGTTTTCAAGAAGTGTTTTTCCTGTTTCAACGATATCAACGATAACATCAGAAAGGCCGAGAATCGGAGCAATTTCGATTGAACCGTTAAGCTTGATGATGTCAATGTCGCGGCCCTTTTTGCTGTAATAATCCTTTGCGATGTTTGTGAATTTCGTTGCAACGCGGAGAGTGTTTTCCGTGTTGTCGCGGAAGTCTTTTTTAGCGGCAACTGCCATTCTGCATTTGCCGAGGTTAAGGTCAAGAAGCTCGTAAACGTCGGGCGCATATTCAAGAAGGATGTCCTTGCCTGCAACGCCGATGTCCGCAGCGCCTCTTTCAACATAAATTGCAACGTCGGAGGGCTTTACCCAGAAGTAGCGCACGCCTGCTTCTTCGTTTTCAAAAATAAGCTTACGGTTAACTTCCTTGATGGACGGACACTCGTAACCGGATTTTTCAAACATATCGTAAACTTTTTCACCGAGTCTGCCCTTGGGCAAAGCAACGTTAATCATTGTTTTCAAGCTCGTCCACCTCTTTTCCGTTGATCTTCAGAAGCTGTCTGTATTTTATATTTTCGGGCAGAGTTTTCTGTACCATAACGTTTCTGCCTTCTGCAACGAGCTTGTTAACTGCGCCTGCAAGGTCAGCCGCCTGCACGGTTTCATCATAAAGCAGGATGCAGTCAACGTCGTATTTTTTCTCAACAAGGTTGAGCCTTTCGAGTGTATCAAGGTAGACGGCAAAGCCGATAGCACCCGATTTTCTGCCCATTTTCTTCATAAGGTTGTCGTACTGGCCGCCCGAAAGAACGCCCGTCGGCACGTTTTCAACAAAGCCCTGGAAAACAACGCCGTTGTAATATCTCATATCCGTTGCGATTGAAAAATCAATGTTGATTCTTTCGCCGAGTCCGCTTGAAACAAGAAGCGAGCATATGCTTTCAAACTCTGCAAGAGCCGCGCTGAGCTCGGGAGTGTCGCAGATTGCACGAAGCGAAGGAAGAACCTTTTCAATCTTGCCGTATGTGCCGACGAGAGAAACGATCTTCTCGCAGTCTTCGGCAGAAATGTCGTTTTCAGAACAGATTTTTTCAATTCCGCTCTGGTTCTTTTCACCGATGCAGGTAAGGATTTTCTTGCCTGTCTCCCTGCTGCAGCCGATCGAATCAAGAACTGCGGAAACAATGCCGATATGCGAAAGGTCGAGCACGTAACTGTCGCTGATTGCTTCGAGGCTCTTTGCGGCAAGAGAGATTACTTCAAAGATATTGTAAACGTCAATGTTGCCGATACATTCAAGACCCGTCTGCATAATTTCTTTGAACTCGTGAGTGTTTTTGGAAACACGGTAAACGTTTTCATTATAATATACCTTCTGCACGGTGTCGGGAAGGTCCTTTGTATTCTTGACGATTGAAAGCGTAACGTCGGGCTTGAGGGCGAGGAGCTTGCCGTTCATTCCCGTAAAAGTGATAACGCTGTCGGAAACAAGGAAATCCTTATTCCTTACGTAGAGGTCGTATTCTTCAAATTTGCTCATCTTGAACGGTGCGTAACCGTATTTACGGTAAAGGGAACGCAGAGCAAAGACGGCCTTTTCTTCATTTTTAAGTATATTGCTGTTGAACATTGTGCCACCTCAGTCCTTCTGTGTTCGCTCGATAACCATTTTGTAACCCTCGTTGCCGTACATAAGGCACTTGTTTACTCGGGTGATCGTTGTGCTGGATGCGCCCGTAGCTTTGGTTATTTCGTTGTAGTTTTTCTTGTCTGTCAGAAGACGTGCGACTTCGTAACGCTGAGCGATATCCTGAATCTCCTTGATTGTGCAGATATCCTCAAAAAAGCGGTAACATTCGTCGATGTTTTCGAGGGAGAGAATGGCCTCGAAAACCTTGTCGATATTTTCGTTTCTGATGTTCATAAATCATCACCATTTTAAAAGAATATGACGGTATGTTACCACATTAGTGTGGTAAAGTCAAGCGGTTTTTGCAATAAAATAGAGGTATTTTAAAGTATGTTGATTCTGCCCCGAAAAACCTTGAAAATACGCGGTTTTTTGGGAAAGAATATATCGTTCCTCGCAGGTCGGATACAAAAAGAAAAGGCTGAGCCGAAGCTCAGCCTTTATGTAATTATTTAACTCTTAAGGATTAAAGAGTGGGGAGAAGTCCGAGAAGAACTTCGTTAAGACCCTGGAAGAATGTGATGATCTTAATAGCCTGCTCGATAGCCCAAGCCTTAAGTCTCTCTTCCCATGTGGGTACCGGAGGAGTCTGGATTACGTGACCTGAAACGATGTAAAGAACGCCGTCGTTTGCAAAGATTGTCTCGTAATCAAATGTATCCGGGTTTGTGATTTCGATCGGAGAACCTGATGCAAACATTGCATACTCGTTATCCATGTAGTTCCACCACTGAGGATCGCCGATATCAAGCTGGCAGTCCATCTCTGTGCCGTCTTCGTTGTAGCCGGGATAATTCTCTGCAACTGCAACTGTTACGTAAGCGATAGGCATAGCTTCCTGATTGTAGATGCTCATGTCGTCACACTTGAAACCGAACATATTGCAGTACGGGTCGTCCATGTAAGCAACGTCAGCAGCGATAAGCTCGAAGCCTGCAAGAGCCTGTGCCTCTTCTGAAGCTCTGATGCCTGTGATAGTCATATAACCACCATCGAAAGCAGCGCCTGCAAGACCGAAGTTGATACCAAGGAGAGTGTAACCCTCAACTGACGGTGTGTAGTTTGATACGATGTAAACAGGGATATCATATGTAGCGCCTGCTTCAACGTATGTGTTCTCGCTTACAAAGTAGATTTCGCCCTCTGTCTGTGCCGGGAACTCAGGAAGAAGGATGCCTGTGCTGCCCTCTTCGCCCTCAGCAAAAGCTGTAAGACCGAGTGAGAAAACCATGATTGCAGAGAGAAGGATTGCTAAAATCTTTTTCATAGTAGATTTCTCCTTTACTTTTTTTGCGCTTTCGCGCTATTAATTTACGCACTTTTACTGAATTAACAGAGACAGTGACGTATTTTCTATATATTAGCACAAGGAATAATGATTATAATTCTAAAAAAGAAAATAAATAAACTTTTTCAAAACTTATTTTTTCTTGCAGATTGCCTGCAAAACGGTGTTTGAAATCTTTCCTGCGGTGGCAAGGCCAGATCCTGAGTTTTCGGCAACACAGACCACAGCATATGGTGTTTCCGGGTTCGCAGAGAAGCCTACAAACCAGGAATGTGACTCTCCGTCGTCGATTTGCGCCGTTCCTGTTTTTCCGCACATCTTAAGTCCCGGGAAGGTAGAATCGCCGTAATAGTTGGCAACGTTCGACCGCATATATTCTTTCATACGGTTTGCGATGTTCGGATCAATCGTGACGGTTTCGCTTTGCTCCGTCTGTCCGATCGTAGTAACTCTGCCCGACGGAGAAGTGATTGAATCAATATAATACGGCTTGATTGCCGTTCCTGAATTTGCGATTGCGCCCATAATCGTCATCATGTGGCACGGGTTTGCAAGGGTGGTATATTGTCCGATGCCTGCCCAGCCGAGGTCAACGGCATTGGTTTTGCTGACGTCAAACATACTCTTTGCAACAGGAGTCTGCCCGAGACTTTCTTTGGTGTTGAAGCCGAGCTGTTGTGCCGTTGCGGTGAGCTTATCTTTACCGAGCTCGATTGCAAGTTCTGCAAAGGCGCTGTTGCACGAACGGTTGAAAGCTGTTTCAAAGTTAACAGTTCCGTGAACATTGTTGCAGATAACGTCGCCCGATGCCGTGTGATATTTGCCCGTACATTTAAATGTTCTTGAGCCGATATCGGGGATATTCTGCAGCGCGCAGATTGCCGTGACGGTTTTGAATGTTGAACCGGGAGTGTAAACACCCGAAATGAAACGGTTAAGGTAAACGCCTTCATATTTCGGATTGTCAGCCATATCCGACGGCTTGTTTGCAGGGTCGTAAGTCGGTGTGGAAACCATACAGATTATTTCGCCCGTGCGGTAGTTGTAAACGCCGACGGTACCTTTCCTGCTGCCGAGGGCTTCATAAGCCGCCTTGCAGGCATTCGCATCAAGAGTGAGCGTAATGTCGTTTCCCGTTCCGTATTTTTTCAGGTTGTATACTCCGTCGACGAAGTCGTAGCCTGAAAGTTGTGTGCTGTAAATGGACTGAACTCCCGTCGCAATAAAGGAAGAAGTGTCGCCGACGGCGTGAAGAGTCGCTTTGCGGATTGTTTTGCTTTCGTTGTATTTGCGTTTGCCGTCCTCGCTGTATGCAAGGGTTACTCCGTTACGGTCGAAAATTGAACCCGCGTTCGCAATCTGACCGTTGGAATAAATGTGTCGGTTAACGGTTTTGGCTGCCCATTCGGAACCGTTGGTGTAGAAAGAGAAAACCATAAAGCCGAGTCCCACGATAAACGCGAGAATGAAAACATAGAGAACATAAGCTCTTTTTGTCGTGTTATTCATCGTGATGACCTCCTGTTATCCGGAGTTCGTCCGTGTGACGACTGGCGTTGTGAAGCTTGCCTTTGCGGTGAAGCCTGACGGGAAGAAGTCTGCCTTGCGGAGGCCTGTCTTTGTGAAACCTGTCGGGTTGGCGAAGCCTGCCTCTGAGAAGTCTGGCGCGTTGGAGTTGCCTGCCTTGGAGCGCTCTGCCTTTGGACCGCTTGTCTTTGCGACGGCTGTCTGTTGCGCGGTGTTATCGGAATATCCTTAGGCGTTCTTTCTGCCGTAGCTTTTTCGGGGGCGGCAGGCTGTCTCCTCGGCTGAGTGCGTGTCGGTGCACCGCTGACGTTTCGGTTCTGTCTCGGCGCTCTTCTGCCGATACGGATATCGGGCGGATACAGAGGATGGTCGGGAAGAATCGTCTTCGAAAGCTTCGGATAAGTGCGGATGTCCGCAGCCTTGATAAAGGCGATGAGACCCCACGAGCAGATCATACTTGAACCGCCGCGGCTGATAAACGGAAGCGTAACGCCCGTAAGCGGAAGTATGTCCGTTACGCCGAAAATGTTCAGTGCCGTCTGGAAAAGCATAAGCCCTGCCGCAGCGCAGGCGGCAATCGCGTAAAATGCAGATCGTGTTGTACGCGCGACCTTGATTGCATAAAGAAGAATGAAAACATAAGTAAGAACGATGAGAAGGGCGATGACCATTCCCCATTCTTCACAAAGCATACCGAAAACAAGGTCGGTCGTGGAAGCAAAAATATGCTTCAGGTTTCCGTTTCCGATGCCGAGGCCGAACAGACCGCCGCTGACGGAATAAATAAGCACGCGTGTCTGTTGCATTCCCGCTTCGTTCATCTGTTCCCAGATGTGGCGATAGGTTGAAAATCTTGCAGCAACCGTCGGACGGAAAAGGATTATCATAACTGCACCGAGCGCGGCAACAACACAGACGAGAGCGATTGTTCGCATATCACCAGAGCGCATAAAAGCAATGATAACGAAAGTGAAAAAGAAGATAAGCGCAGTACCGAAATCGCGCATAAGGAAGAGCGCGCCGACACAGCCGACGGAGAAAATGAGGTATTTTGTAAGGCTCGTTGTCCGCTGAAGCTTGTCGAGCGAAGCCGCGCCGACGAAAATGAAAGCGAGCTTGACGATTTCGGAAGGCTGAATGGAAAATCCTGCAATGGTGATCCAGTTGAGCGCGCCGTTTGTCGTTTCTGCAAGAAGAAGGTTGAGTGCAAGCAGACCGACGGCGGCGAAGGCAATCGGCATTCGCAGCTTCATTACGATATCCGTACGCCGAAGAATGATGATCAGCGCGATAAAAACGCAAAGCCCGAGAAGGATCGAAAGCGCTTGCTTGAGCGCATATTCGTCATAAACGCTTGCGGAAACGGTCAGTCCGATTCCCGAAAACAGAAAACCGATTATTTCAAGCTCGAAATTGTTCTGCCCGAAGAAAACGGAGGTTATAAAAAAGTAAAGCCATTCGGCAACTATGTAAACCGAGAAAATAAGGAGAAGCTTCATGTTGACAGATTCTTTTGTGATTACGGGGGTTGCCGTAATAATCTGGAAAACCGTGACAAGAATCATCATAAGGCTCCAGTTAAATCGTTTGTTCAGGTTTTCATTGCTCATATTCTTCCTCCTTCCTTTTGGTAAAATATGATATATACAGTAATTATAACACGGAAAGAAGTTTAAACTCAACACTTTAGAGAAAATTTACATTATCTTCACACAAGGCGTAGCTCTTTTACAGCTTTTACACTTGAAAAAAAACGAGGCTGTGGTAAAATTTTAAGAAAGGTGGTGATTTTTTGGCGAATTTAAGAATTGATAATCTGTCGGGTGACACTATCACAGTTTTTCTTGATGGAAAAAGTCAGACGGTTGAAGAGGACGGCAGGGCGACATTTGATGCGCTTGAAAAAGGATCGCACACCCTGCGAATTCACCGCACGAGAGTACCGTTCGAGAGCACTACCTTACAGGAACAACAGGAAAAATCTTTCCCCGAGCAGATAGCAGGAAGTGAAAAAAGCCTGCACACACCGCTTGATTTTATAACTGAAATTGACCTGAATTCGTCAAAGGGCATCATCACGGTGCAGACGGACGTCACCGCAAAGGAAGGCAAGGGTCTCGACGTCATCTTTGCCTCATATTCCGTAACGGCAACGGGCGCAAGGGCAGAAAACGGACACAAAATTTTTGCAAATTCTGCCGTAAAAAAACGTTTTATTTCGCACAACATTAAAAATACACTTTTCCCGACGGGACTGATCGGATCGGTCGTATTGCTTATCGCGCTGTTTTCGCTCCTCGGTGCCGTTTCGGGAAATCCGATAGACCTCGGCGGAACAAAATTCACTCTGCCGTGGGCGCTGGGGCTTACTACTGTTGCAACGGCTGTGTGCTGTTATGCGGTTTTCTGCATTATAAATGTAATAAAAACAGCAAAAACTTTAAGTGAATAAAGGAGAATGAACGATGGAACGTGTTCCTGTTGAAAGAGTGCTCGGAAAGCTTGACGAACACTTCGGCAGAAACGATTACGACGCTGCCGAAAGACATCTTTTATATTGGCTTGGCGAAGCAAAAATGATTAACGATAACCGCAGTGCGCTTCTTCTCCTCAATGAGCTTGCAGGACTTTACCGTAAGCTTGGCAAAGAAAGCAATGCGCTCGATACCGTTTCTTCCCTGCTCAGTCTTGTTGAAGAAATGGGGATTGAAAATAATATCGGCGCAGGCACGACTTACATCAACTGCGCGACGGTATATAAAGCATTCGGAAAGGCGGACAAGGCTCTGCCGTTGTTCGAAAAAGCTCGGAGCGTTTACGAAAGCTCCCTTGACCCGACGGACAAAAGATTCGGCGGACTTTTCAACAATATGGCGCTCGCTCTTGTGGATCTTGAAAGATTCCGTGAAGCTTATGAGCTTTATGACAAGGCGATTTCCGTTATGGAAAAGGTCGAAGACGGCGAGCTTGAAGTTGCGATTACTTACCTGAACATCGCAAGCGCAAAAGAGGTGGAGCTCGGCGCCGTCGAAAGCGACGGAGAAATAAAAGATCTCGTTGAAAAAGCAATGAAGATTCTTGATGAGCACGAAAATAAGGACGGCTATTATGCATTCGTCTGCGAAAAATGTGCTTCGGTTTTCGGATATTTCGGATATTTTCTTTACGAAAAAGAATTGGACAGGAGAGCAAGGGAGATTTATGAAAGGTCTTGAACTTTCTGAAAAATTTTATTATGAATACGGCGAGAAGATGATCAAAGAAAACTTTGCTGACGTTGAAAAATATCTTGCTGTCGGCCTTGTCGGAAGCGGTTCGGAATGTTTCGGCTATGATGATGAGATTTCGCAGGATCACGACTTCGAACCGGGCTTCTGTATCTTCATTCCTGACGAAAGTATTATCGATTCGCGAACGGAATTTGCGCTCGAGCGCGCATACGCAAAGCTCCCGAAAGAATTTATGGGGTACAAAAGAAGTCCGCTCAATCCCGTCGGCGGCAACCGTCACGGTGTTATAAGAATCAGTAAGTTTTTTGAAGCTAAAACGGGCGACAAAAATGCCGACATCCCTGACGTCGGCTGGTTCTGTATTTCCGAACAGTTTCCGCTTGAGGCAACGAACGGAAAAATTTTCTGTGACAATTACGGACTGATGACTCAGCTGCGCGAAAAAATTTCCTATATGCCCGAGGATGTCCGCCTTAAAAAGCTTGCGGGAAATCTTGTGCTTATGGCGCAGTCGGGACAGTACAATTATCCGCGATGTATCCAAAGAGGAGAAACGGCGGCGGCTCAGCTTGCGCTGACGGAGTTTGTCAACACGGCGCTTAAAGTGATTTTCCTTCTCAACAAAAAATTTATGCCGTACTATAAATGGACTTTCCGCGCGCTCAGGGAGCTTGAAAAGCTCAGCTGTCTGTACGATAGCCTTGAATATCTGATTTCAAGCGGAAACACAAAGGATGAAGCGCAGAAAAAGCAGGAGCTTGTTGAAGAAATTTCTGCGAAAATAATTGACGAGCTTGTTGCGCAAAAGCTGACGAGGGTAGATTCGGTTGACCTTGAACGGCACGCTTACTCCGTGAACGACAGAATCAAAGACCCCGAAACGCGCAATCTTAATATTCTTTATGCAGTATAAAAAACGGATGACAGAAAAACTGTCATCCGTTAAATTTTTTAAACTAACTTCCATCTTTGCTGAAGAATATTGCAGGGGGATTCCTCATCTTTTCGTGAATAGAAAACCGTAAGAAGCGTTCCGTCTTCGAACTCAACCGTTGTCGGGTATCCGAGGTCGTCGCTTTCCGTGTTTTCGTAAAGGCGGAGATCCTTTTCCCAGGTTTCGCCGCCGTCAAGGCTGACCATCGCCATAATTCCGTATGGGAGCTTGCGCCTGCCGTAGGTAGAAAGCAGAACGCCCGATTTCAGGAGAATAAGGTGAGGCGGAGCACCGCCCGTTTCGTCAAGAAGTCTTTCGGGCGCAGTCCAGGTTTTTCCCTTGTCGAGAGAAACGCTCTGGTAAGTCGTGAATACGGAATCGTTTTCTGCGCGGATATGGCATATAAGCTTGCCGTCGGGCATTTCAATCAGGTTGGGTTCGTTGAGAAAAATTTCTTTATCGTCAATCCTGATTTCTCCGACGTGTTCAGTCTCTCCGTTTTCTGGATTCAGCCTGACGATTTCAATTCCGTCAAGGGTATCGTCAAACTTGTTGCCTGCCCAGAGGATTGTTCCGTCGCGAAGCTCGCGCGGACCGTGAGGGGACGTTACGGGCGAACGGTAAATCGGACCGAAAGTTATTCCGCAGTCGTGGCTGACGCGGAAAAGAGAGCCAAGATATTTTTCTTCGTCCTCTTTGGTGATTGTGTCGATGTAACGCTGTGCATAAGGGTTATCCTGATTGTTTTCCCTCTGAAATTCTGCCGAGTTGTTGAAAGTTGTTACGATAACTCCGTTTTTGCCGAAAGGGCAGATTCCGACGTCCCTGTCGTCAAGCGGAGTGTCGATCACGGGAGCAGGGAAAGTATATGTTTTTCCGCCGTCGAAGCTGTAGGAGAGAACAGCTTTTCCGAACGGACATACGTGTTCAATT
This sequence comes from Clostridia bacterium, assembly GCA_017625835.1. Taxonomy (GTDB): domain Bacteria; phylum Bacillota; class Clostridia; order Oscillospirales; family Acutalibacteraceae; genus CAG-488. The sequence continues at coordinate 97,585 of JAGAKF010000051.1, read as the reverse complement.
CTGAAACCCGAAGCGCCGACGGCAAGCTTGCCGTCCTGAAGTCTGGCAACGGTGGGCCAGCCGAAATAATTGTGCTTGCTGTGAGGGTTGGACATAACCGTTTCGGTTTTTCCGACAAGTTCAATTTTCATACGATCACCTCGGTTTTTATTGTAAAGGAAACTCTGAGTTTTTGCAACAATTTGTTTGACATTACAATAGTAAACGCTTAAAATGTGGATAAGACGTTTTTTAGTAAGGGAGTCTTAATATGTTTGCAAAGATTTACAACACAGAAATAAAAATGAACTATGACAACACGGAAGAATTCAACAGATACCCGAACGACATAATGGCGGAGTACAACCAGTCAATGGAAGAGGGCATCGACGTTGAAAAGCACAAGGCTTTGTTCGAAGCCGTTGCCGCAATGGAAAGCGGAGAAATCAAAAACCGTATGAGCGACCTGGTTTTTGAAACGGTTGTCAATTCTGAAATCAGAACAGATTATAAATATAACGAGCCGAATGAGCTTGAGGAAATAAAGGCGCTTCGCAAGCCATTTGAAACCAACGGAAAAACACCCGACGAAGAGACGCTTCGCAAAAAATTGCTCGGTGCCTGGACGGGCAGAGCCTGCGGTTGCCTTCTCGGCAAACCCACGGAGGGACTGCGCAGTGAGGTTCTGAACCCGCTTCTTGAAAAGTCAGGAAATTATCCGATGCATCGCTATATCCTCAGCACGGACATTACGGACGAAACCTGCGGAGAGATGAAAGATTCGCTCAGCAGAAGAGACTACGGGGATACGGCTGACGGTATGCCCATTGACGACGACACGAACTACGTTGCTCTTGCACAGCTGATTGTTGAAAAATACGGCAAAGATTTCCGTTCCGAAGACGTGGCAAGCGCGTGGCTTAAATATCAGTCCGTTTCTGCCTACTTTACGGCGGAAAGAATCGCATATGTCAACTTTATCCGTTGCATCGAGCCTCCTGCATCCGCGATGTACAAAAACGTATGCCGCGAATGGATCGGCGCACAGATACGAGGCGACTATTTCGGTTACATAAATCCCGGCAACCCTGAAAAGGCGGCGGAGTTCGCGTTCAGAGATGCAAGAATTTCTCACGTTAAGAACGGTATTTACGGCGAAATGTTTGTTTCGGCAATGATTGCCTGCGCCGCTGTGACGGATAATATTGAGGATATCATTCTCGGCGGTCTTGCACAGATTCCGTCAACGTCAAGACTTTACGAAGCAATTATGAAAATCATTGACGGCTACAAAAACGGCGTCACCGTCGAGGAGTGCTATAAGTTCATCCATTCCGAATATGACGAGCATACAGACCACGGCTGGTGCCACGTAATTTCCAACGCGATGATCGTCGTTGCCGCCTTGCTTTACGGTGAGGGCGATTTCGGCAAGTCGATCGGTACTGCTGTAAGCTTTGCATTTGACACGGACTGCAACGGTGCAACGGTAGGCTCGGTTCTCGGTATGCGCGGAGGAATCGACTGCATTGATGACTGTTGGAAAAAGCCGATCAACGGCAAGATCCATACTTCAATCTTCGGCATCGGCACGGTGGATATTGAAAAGGCAGTCGACAAAACACTTGAACACATCGGCTGAAAAATTATGAACACAGAACTCAGAAACTATATTGAAAAAAATATTCTTCCGCAGTACGAAAAGAACGATGCGGGACATTCGCTTGAGCATATAGAGTACGTCGTAAGACGGTGTCTGGCTTTTGCGGAGCAGTTTGAAAATATTGACCCCGACACAATATATACCGTTGCGGTATTTCACGATATCGCACACCACATCGACAAGAAAAATCACGAAACTCTTTCCGCAGAGATTTTTTATGCCGATGAAGAAATGAAAACGTTTTTTTCTAAGGAAGAAAGACTTCTGATAAAAGAAGCGATCGAGGATCACCGCGCATCGCTTGACCGTGAGCCGAGGAGCGACTACGGAAAAATCATTTCTTCTGCCGACCGTTCAACGGATGCGGAGGAGTTCCTGCGCCGTACTCACGCCTATACTCTCAAGCATTTTCCCGAAAGTACGGAAAAGGAATTTCTTGACCGCGCCTTCGACCACACTTGTCAGAAATACGGCAGTAACGGCTACGCAAAGCATTACGTGAAGGACAAAGAATACGATGCCTTCAGGGAATATATAAACAACCTTCTGCAGGACAGAAAGGTTTTTGATAAAAAGTACAGAAAAATCAATAACTTTATTGACATATAAAGGAGAAACGTGATGTCCGAAGTTTTTCACAACATCGGAATACTTGCGCACGTTGACTCGGGCAAAACCACGCTTACCGAGCAGATGCTTTACCTTACGGGAGCTATCCGCAACCTCGGAAGCGTTGACGCAGGCACAACGGCGACAGACAGCCTTTCTGTTGAAAAACAGAGGGGCATCTCCGTGCGCACCGCGACGGCTTCGACCGAGTGGAACGGCACAACAATCAACATCATCGACACCCCCGGTCACATCGACTTTGCGGGCGAGGTTGAAAGGGCGCTTTCTGCGCTTGACTATGCCGTCGTTATCGTTTCGGCTGTTGAGGGAGTAAGGGCGCACACGGAAAACATTCTCAAATCCCTTGATACGGCAAAGCTTCCACGGATTGTCTTTATCAATAAAATCGACAGAACGGGTTCGGATACGGCACGCGTCATTGAGGAGCTGAAAGGAATAACCTCTCAGGCCCACCTTGTCCTTTCGGAAATTGAAAACGAGGGCGAAGAAAATCTGACAGTCAGTACGGTCAGTGAAGAAACTTTCCGCCTGCGTGCAACAGAAGCTCTTGCCGATATATGCGACGAAGCTGCCGACGCGTTCCTTTGCGACGAGCTTCTTTCCGCACAGAGGGCAGACGAGCTTGTCCGCGAAGAAATTTCAGCCTGCAGGCTGACTCCCGTTGTCTTCGGCAGTGCAAAATATTCAATCGGAATCAAGGAGCTTGCAGATACTCTTATAAAATATATGCCCGATTCAACACGCAGGGAAACTGAATCCCTGTGCGGAATAATTTTTAAAATCGAACACGATAAAACCCTCGGCAAAATTTCACACATAAGGCTTTTCGGCGGAGAACTTGCCAACCGCGACGAGGTTGAGATTTTTGTCCCCGAAGAAAAAATAACCGTTCAGACGGACGCTGTTGAAACCGAGGCAAAACCTCCGAAAAAAGAAAAAGTATCGCAGATCAAAAAATTCTGCGGCTCAAAAAGCACCGACGTCGGAATTATCAGAAGCGGTGACGTTGCCGCCGTCTGCGGTCTTCCGTCAGCAAGGACGGGAAATTTCGTCGGTTCTCTCGCAGTCAGCGAGAGCGCAAAGCTTGTCAATCCGTTCCTGCGCGTCAGGGTAATGCCGTCGGACTCCGATCCGCTTAAAGTTCCTCAACTTGCGGCGGCGCTCGGCGAGCTTTCGGACGAAGAGCCTTACATCGACGCCAAGTGGGAAAACGGACAGAAAGAAATTACAATCAGCACGACGGGCAAAATTCAGCTCGAGGTGCTTTCCAATCTTCTGAAAGAACGCTACGACCTTTCGGCAGAGTTTTCTCCGCCGACAGTTATTTATAAAGAAACGCCGTCAGGTAAAGGCTTTGCGAGGGCGCGGTATACGATGCCGAAGCCCTGCTGGGCGGTGGTGGATTTCCTTTTCGAGCCGATGCCGCGCGGCTACGGTGTTTCGTACCACGGCAGGCTGCCGTCAAACCAATGCTTTTATAGGTACCAGTCGCATATCAGAACCTCGTTCAATTCCTGCCTGGAGCAGGGGCTTTACGGCTGGGAAGTGACGGATTTCAAATGCACGCTTGTCGGCGGCGAGCATCACACGATACACACGCATCCGCTGGACTTCTTTGTCTGTACGCCGATGGCGTTTATGAACGGACTTTCCGAAATCGGTTCAACAATCCTTGAACCGCTTCTTAAAATAAGAGTGACTGCTCCCGAGGAGCTTTCGGGCAAAGTTTTTTCCGAGGTTGTGAAAATGGGCGGTGAATACGATGCGCCCGTAATCCGTTCGGGCATCGCAACGCTTGAAGCGATCGTACCCGTTGCAACTTCAATGAATTTCCCCGAAAGGCTTGCAACTCTTTCGTCGGGCAAGGCCGTGCTTTCGCAGTCGTTTTACGGCTACCGTGAGTGTCGCGACGGCGAGGAGCATATTAACCCCAGACGCGGTGTGAATCCGCTTGACCGTTCAAAATGGATTCTCTGGGCAAGGGGAGCCTATCAGTCAGAATGAGGTGGTTGAAATGAAAATAATCGGCAGTGATTACGACGGAACGCTTAATCACGGCGGAATAGATGACAAAAAGCTTGCGGCAATCGAAAAATGGCGAAAAGCAGGCAATGTTTTTGCCCTTGTCAGCGGCAGAGGCCCCGACGGTGTGCTTGAGCTTTACGAAGAAAAGAAGTTCGGCTGTGACTATCTTATTGCGAACAACGGTGCAGTAATCCTCACCCCTGACGGAAAGGAAGTTTTCTGCGCACGATGTGACGCGAGCGTTGCTTATCCTTTGGTAAAGCACCTTTTCGAAAACGGTTGCGAATGGGCGCACGTGCAGACTTCGTTTTACTGCAGGATTTTTGCCGATGAAAAAAACTGCACCAAAGAGGGCGAATATACCCTTGAAAATATGCCCGAAATCCCGTACTTTTCGCAGATCAACACTCAGCTTCCGACCTTTGAGGATTCGGCAAGGGTGACGGCATCGGTCAACGAGGTTTTTGGCGATAAACTCAATCCGTTGCAGAACGGAGAATGCCTTGATATCGTAAGAAAAGATACAAACAAAGCCGAAGGTTTGTATAGGCTTGCTGAAATGCTTTCGGTGGGCTATAATGATATCATCGCTGTCGGAGATAATATCAACGACACACATATGATTGCGGAATTCCGTTCTTATGCGATGGAAAACGCAGTCGATTCAATCAAAGAACTCGCAGATTTCATTACACCCGGTGTAGCGGAGCTGATTGAAAAAGAGTTGGCGTAAACGGGAAAGGTGGATTTTTATGTTTAAACCAATCATTGCTTTAATTCAGGCGCTTTTGTTCGTTGTTTCCGCATTTGCGGTTCCGGATTCGAACTTCAAGCTCTGGGTTGACCGTGCTGCTTACGAAATGAGCGGAACGGCAGATTTTTCTTTCGATACGATAACGGACGAAGAAATCAAAGTTACTCAGGCGGAAAAGGACAAGTGCCGCGCCTGGTACGAGGAAAACATCCTTACGGAAACTAACCCTGCCTATAACTTCAGGGTGGGTATTCATCAGTTGCAGAACAATACCGACGACTGGAATTTTGAAATCGGCGAAGAAAGCGAAGTCGGTGCGGTTTACCGCGGCGGCAAGACGACTTACGTAACGCTTACGCACGAAAAGAGCGATATCGTTGCAACTGTCGAAGCAACAATTTACGAATCAACGGCTTCCTGCGACTGGACAGTTTACATCAAGAACGAAGGTGATGAAAATTCACCCACAGTTTCAGATTTCTATGCTGCCGACTGCGTTCTTCCTACGGGCAGAAAAGCTGAGGCTTATTTCAGTAAAGGCTCTTTCACCGAAGCTGACGACTTTGAACTTATTAAGACGTACATTACTCTTCTCCCGATGAAATTTACTGCAAACGGCGGAAGAACAGAATCGTTTATGCCTTATTTCAACCTGCTCGGCAAGGACGGCGGTGCAGTGCTCGCTGTCGGCTGGAGCGGTCAGTGGTATACTTCACTTTCTCAGAAGCTTGACGGAGTAAAAATCAAGGTCAAGCAGGAAAACCTTAAGGGTTACCTTGAACCAGGCGAGAGCCTTCGTTCACCGCTTGTCAACGTTACATTCTACGAAACAGACAATGCACTTAAGGGCTTCAACTCTTTCCGTACTCTTATGAAAGACTGTATTCACCCCGAAGGCACAAAGCAGGTTACAACAACAGGTGTCGGCGTTGAAGTGCCGGGAGTAAAAGAGGAACAGGTTTTTCAGAATATTGCAAACATCCCCGAAGACTGGGCAAACTCACTCGACTACGCGTGGGTAGATGCAGGCTGGTATCCGATCAGAAACCACTGGGGCGACAGTGTTGGTAACTGGTACGCTGACCCCGAAAGATTCCCGGACGGACTCGGTGAGATTTCAAAACGTCTTAACGAGCGCGGAATGGGACTTCTCCTCTGGTATGAGCTTGAGCGCTGCTGTAAGGATACCGAAATCTACAACGCATGCATACAGCACGACGAGTGGCTTATGGTAAACCCCGATAATGATGAGGCAAATGTTGTTAACTTCGCAAACGAAGAGTGCTTACAGTTCATCACAGATTATATGATTGAATCTCTTCGCTACAACGGCGTCAACTGTCTTCGATTTGACAGCAACTTTACTCCGCTTCCGCGTTGGCAGCAGGCTGACAAGGAGTGGGAAGACGGCAGAACAGGATTTACCGAAAACCATTATGTAACAAACCTTTACCGCTTCTTTGATACGTTGCTTGAAGAGGTTGACGGACTTAGAATCGACAACTGCGCTTCGGGCGGTAAGAGAAACGACATCGAAATGGCACGAAGAGCAATTCCTCTCTGGAGAACGGACTACAACTGTATGGACCTTGAAGGCAATTCCAAGGAAGACATTCTCCAGGCAACTCAGGCACAGACCTACGGTATCTCGTTCTGGGTGCCCTACAACGGAACCTGCGCTTATATTTATAACGAGTATGCCGACCGTACAAACATTATCTCCTGCTCTCAGCAGCTTTCGTATTACGACGTAAGACCGTATATGATTGATAATTACTATCCGCTTACCTACGGCGGACTGGACACATCAAAGTACCACGCAATGCAGTACGGCGACGGTGACGAGGGAACGGCACTTATCTACAAGCGTGAAAACGTTGAGGAGAACACATACCTGCTCAGACTCAACGGTCTCGATCCCGATAAAACTTATGTGCTTTACGATTACGATCACCCCGAAACAACATACGAAATGACGGGCGAAGAGCTTATGACATCGGGCAAGGAAATCACAATCAATGATACCCCGAAGGCAGTAATTATGCTTTATAAAGCTAAATAAAATCAAGGCTTGTACGTATTTTGCGTACAAGCCTTTTTTATGTAGCCAAGAGTAAATACTAATTCAAGCAACAAAAAAATCGCACAGGATTTTGCCCTGTGCGATTGATGTTATTTTAACTTATGCAGCCCAGAAGAAGAACGGGAAGAGGATAACTCTCATAGCCTTAACGATGAAGTTCATAACCGGTCTGAAGATGTTTGCGAACTGATAGTAAGCCTTGTTGTGGTTACCTTCGGGAAGCTTTGAACCTTCTTCAAGAGCGAGGTCTGAAGTGTAGAGCATTGTTCTTTCATATGTTGAAAGGTCGCTCTCGTCAAGTGTGATTACCATAAAGCCCTGAGCGAGCATATCATAATATGAATTGTATGTTGAGCCGGGAACGTTAACAGCATCGATACCGTTGATGTTTGCAACATATGTGTTGATGTGGTCATGGCCGAAGAAAACAGCCTGAACGTCACCGCGCTCTGTGATTGCGTCCCACTGACCCTCGCAGTCAGGTGAAGGACAAGCCTGCTCAAACATCCAGCCTTCTTCAAAGCCCCAGATGTTAGGAAGGTATGTAGCAGCTGTACCGTCTGAGAAGTTTGTTGAACCGAGTGCACCAAGGTCACCCTTAACTGTGAACATAACCTGCTGTGCAACTTCTGCAGGAACGATGTGCTGGAACATAAGAGAAGGAACTTTGCCGCCGTTTGCAGCTTCAAGCTCTTCGCTTACGCCCTTGTACCACTCGAGCTGGTCAGCGCGAACGCAGTCATAACCGCCTTCGATATAGTCGCCACTGTCCATCATCCAGAGGTTGTAAGCTGTCTTTGTGCCGTCTGATGAAAGGATTTCAAGGTTGTGTGTACCTGAACCGTGGAGTGCAGGATCTGCGTCGTAAGCTACGCAGTTGTCAAATTCCATATACTTTGCAAGCTTCTCGTCCTTTGTTGAGCCCTTGTGTGCATCCTGGTCGTCGTGGTTACCGAAAACGAGTGTGAACGGGATGTCTCTGTCAACGAGGGGATTGAGAAGATCAGCATAACCTGCCCAGTATTCTTCGTCTGTCTCTGCTGACATAACGATGTCACCGAGGAATACTACGAGGTCAGGCTGAGCCTTGTCGAGAGCCTGGTTGAAAGCGTTTTTGAAATCGTCCTCAATGGGGAAACCGTCCTGAGGGTCAGCAACGATCATAATTTCGAAATTTCCGTCTTCGCCGAACTGAAGGTTGCCGTTTTTGCTGTTTCCTGCTGCAAATGAAACTGATGAAAGTGAAAGCACCATCATAACAGCAAGAAGTACTGCAAGAATCTTTTTCATAATGAATACCTCCTGAAATGTATAAAAATGTGGAAACATTTTATCATAAAACCAAAATCAAGTCAAACAAAATCAGAGCGTTTTGCCTTCGAAAGCCTTATCTTTGTCGAAAAACCACACATAGCCGACGTCGTTTCCGTGCATTGTGCTGAATGTACCGTCCTTGTAAATAAGTGCCGCACCGTTCTCAATTCCTATGCCTGAAAGCGGACGGTTTTTGATTTCATCCTTGAAGTTGTACCATCCGTTGCCTTCGAAATGGGGGCAGGCGCTGTACGGCAGAATGTCAAGACAGTCGCAGAAGATAAAGCTTCTGTCGGGACCGCAGTCGTCATAGCCTTCGGTGAACCAGCAGACAGCACCTGCGCTGTAACCCGACATAACGATTCCTTTTTCATATGCTTCGCGAAGAACGTCGGAAGCTCCCGTTTCGTTCCATGTGTTCATCATAAATTCAACGTTACCGCCACCGACGTAGATAACATCTGCGGAAAGGATTTTGTTGCGGATATCGTCGGGCGTGAGCGACTTATCAGTAAGGAAAAGATAGTCAAATGAACAGCCACAGCCAAGGAAGATGTCCCTTATGTGTTCGTCGCCGTCAATGTCGTCGAAGCCTGCCGTCGGAAGAAAAAGCACCGCGGGATTTTCTTTTTTTGCACAGGATGCGATATATTCAAGTATATTTTTGATTTCGCCGTCTTCGTAGCGTCCGCCGCCGACGGCAATAATTGTACCCATAGAATCACCTCGTAAGTATTGTCAGATATATTCTAAACCAAAAATTAAACATAATCAAGACAATATGCTGTTGTTTTTCCGGGCAAGTTGTGCTAATATTAATCTGTATATGAATCCGAACGGAGGTTAATTTATGACACGTTACGAATACGCAAAAGATATGTATGCGAAAATCGGTATTGACACCGAAGCAGCGATCGAAAAGCTTTCCGCATTGCCGATTTCAATGCACTGCTGGCAGGGCGACGACGTTGTCGGTTTCGACTCAAAGGAAGCTCTTTCGGGCGGTATCCAGACAACGGGAAACTACCCCGGTAAGGCAACAACACCCGACGAGCTTATGGCAGATATAGACAAGGCCTGCTCACTTATTCCGGGTAAGAAGAAGCTTAATCTTCATGCAAGCTACGCAATCTTTGAAAACGGTGAGTTCGCAGACAGAGATGCTATTGAACCCAAGCACTTTGCAAAATGGGTTGCTTACGCAAAAGAAAGAAATATGGGTATTGACTTTAACCCTACATTTTTCTCTCATCCGATGGTAAAGGACAACCTTACTCTTTCTTCACCCGATGAAGAGGTTCGTGCTTTCTGGGTAAGACACGGTAAGGCTTGCCTTAAGATTGCAGAGTATTTTGCACAGGAAACAGGCGTTCCCTGCGTTATGAATATCTGGATTCCTGACGGATACAAGGATATTCCTGCTGACCGCTTTGCACCCAGAGCAAGATTCAAGAAATCTCTTGACGAGATTCTTTCAATCGATTACGACAAGGAAAAGGTTTACATAACTCTCGAATCAAAGGTTTTTGGCATCGGTCTTGAGTCCTATACAGTCGGTTCAGCCGAGTTCAGCCTTTCTTACGTTAACTATAAAGGTATAACACCGCTTATGGATAACGGTCACTACCACCCGACAGAGGTTGTTTCGGACAAGATTTCTTCTCTCCTTCTTTTCAACGAGAAGATTGCGCTTCACGTAACACGCGGTGTCCGTTGGGACAGTGACCACGTTGTTATCTTTGACGACGAAACAAAGGAAATCGCAAAAGAGATCGTTGCTCACGATGCGCTTGACCGTGTGTTCATCGCAACAGACTATTTCGACGCTTCGATCAACCGCGTTGCTGCCTGGGTAATCGGTCTTCGCAATGTGCAGAAGGCAATGCTTACAGCTCTCCTTACTCCGCACGCTGCACTTGCCGCTTTGCAGGACAGCGCAAACACAACAAAGATTCTGGCAACTCAGGAAGAGCTTAAGACTTATCCGTTTGGCGATGTATGGAACGAATATTGCTCACGTTGCGGTGTTCCCGTAGGCGAGAGCTGGTTCGAAGAAATTGAAAAATACGAAGCAGAAGTGCTTTCAAAGAGATAACAGGTATAATTATGAAATTAGTTGAAATTGAAAAATCATTGGTTTTTGAGCAGGATAAATTTTTCAGCCAGTGCCACGCGTCAACAATCCTCAAGGTGGAGGACAGGCTTCTCTGCGCTTTCTTTGCCGGTACAAAAGAGGGCGACGATGACGTAAGAATTTATCTTTGCGTTAACGAAAACGGAAAATGGTCGGATCCCGAACAGATGTCTTTTACAAAAGATATTCCCTGCTGGAACCCCGTACTTCTTGAAAAGGACGGAACAATCTTCCTCTTCTTCAAGGCAGGAAAAGAGATTACAAAATGGCAGACCTTCCTGCGCACTTCAACGGACGGCGGCAGAACCTGGACAGAGGCAACCGAGCTTGTCCCGGGCGACGAAACAGGTGGCAGAGGTCCCGTCAAGAACAAGGCAATTGTCCTTTCCGACGGAACGGTTGTTGCTCCTGCATCGGTTGAAACGGAAACAGAGTGGGACTCGTTTATTGACATTTCACGCGACGGCTGCAAAACGTGGCAGAAGGGCGAAATCATTTTCTTCGACCACAAAAAGGCTGTCGGCAAGGGTATCATCCAGCCTACACTCTGGGAGGCGGACGGCAAGGTCTATGCGCTCCTGCGCTCGACGGAAGGCTACGTTATGCGAAGCTTCTCCGAGGATCTTGTTCATTGGGCTCCTGCCGAAAAAGCAGACCTTCCGAACAATAACAGCGGCATCGACTGCGTAAAACTTCCCGATTCAAGCGTAGCAGTTTTCCACAATCCCATTGCTTGTGCTGACTGGGGCGACAGAAACATCATATCCTATGCCGTAACAAAGGATAACGGTGAAACCTTCCTTCCTGCGGTTGAGGTTGAGAAGGACGAGGACACGGATGCGGAGTTTTCTTATCCCGCGGCGATAACTGACGGAGAATATGTTTATCTTACGTATACACACTATCGCAAAAATGTAATGTTCAGAAAGTTCAGAATTGAAACTGATTTGTAATTTTGCACAAAAGAAAAACAAGTTTTTAGACTTATACGTGCATTGACAAATGGTGTATAATGTTTCTGTAAATTATTTCAAGGAGGATACTTAAATGAAAAAGTTTTCTAAAAAACTTCTCGCAGTTGTTCTTTGTGTAACACTTGCTTTCGGTATGACAGCAATGTCAACAGCTGCTGAGGACACAATCGAAATCAAAAGAGTAAGCTGTACTTTCAACGGCGATTCTCAGACATCAAGAGGTTTCTGCTGGTACACGGAAGAGTACACAGACGCAGACGTTCAGATCGTAAAGACTGCTGATTTCGACGGTACTTTCGCAAATGCCGTTACATATTCATCAGACAACGTCTACACTCACCGCGATCAGTTCTGCCACAAGGTAACAGCTTCTGACCTCGAGGCAGGCACAGCATACACATACCGTGTCGGTGACAAGTCAGAGAATATCTGGAGCGACGCAGGTACATTCGTAACAGACGACGGTGACGATCAGTTCTCTTTCATTACAATTGCTGACGTTCAGGCAAGCAGCGACGAAAACTTTATGGAAGCTTCAGAAACACTCAAGGGTGCAGTTGAAACACTTCCTGAGTCAGAGTTTACAATCACACTCGGTGACTATGTTAACGACAATACAAACGAAGAGTGGGATTGGTATTTCAAACACTTTGAATTCTCAAACATGAACACAACTTCAGCTCCTGTTGCAGGTAACCACGACGGTAACATCACAAATAAGCTCAACATCAACGTTTTTAACTCAATGTTCAATCTTTCAAACGAGGACACAGATTCAAACGTTAACTGGGTAAACGGTGTTTATTATTCATACGATTACGGCAATGCTCACTTTGCAGTTCTTAACACAAACGATATGTATCCGATGACACAGTCACAGAGAAACTGGCTTGTTAACGATATGACAGCTTCTGACGCAGACTGGAAGTTCGTGGTTATGCACAGAGCGCTCTATTCACAGGGTAAGAACATCAACAAGCCGGACACAATCATCATGAGAAACGTGCTTATTGAGCTCTTTGATGAGCTTGACATCGACCTTGTTTATGCAGGTCACGACCACGTTTACTACCGTTCACACCCCGTTAAGGGCGATGAAGTTGTTGATAACGTTACATATGTAACAGAAAACTATAAGGGTGAAGAAATCACTTTTGCAAACAATCCTGACGGTACTGTTCATATCCTTCCCTCAACAGCAGGTACAAAGAGATACGGCATCAATGAGGATGCTATAGATCCGATCGGCGAAGCTTGCGCTTTCCACCTTTCAACAAGAGACATGGGCGGTTGCTTCATGACAACTGTTGTTGACGGCGATAAGGTTATCATCAAGTCATATCTTGTTGACGACGAGACACAGGATATTTCTCTTATCGACCAGTACGCAATCAAGAAGGACCTTTCACAGAAGATCGACTTCGAGCCGACAGACCTTCCGACAGACAATGCTTCAAACATCGACGATTATATTTCAAACATCGTTACTGAGATCATCGGTATGCTTTACAGCTATATCGCAGTCCTTCTTCCGCAGGCAATCAAAGGTTTGTTTTAATCAGAATTAATTAATTACCCCGTCGGGCAGATGCACAAATCTGCTCGGCGGGCCTTTTTTTTGTAACAAAATACACAAAATGGTCGATAATTTTCTACATACCCTTTGAATATTATAGTCAAAATTACTTGAATTTTGTTTGGCGCTTTGGTAAAATAATAAATGTATAAGTGGAGTAGTCTGCCTGTACGAATGCTAAAACGGAGGGATTGAAATGAACAGGGAAAATCATATTCCTGAAAATAACTCGAACGATGTTCCTGTTTATCTGTTCCATCAGGGAAACAATGCGAAAGCGTACGATTTCCTTGGCGCACACCGTGTTGATGCCGACAGGGTCGTTTTCCGTGTCTGGGCACCGAACGCGCAGGCCTTAAGCGTCGTGGGAGATTTCAACGGCTGGAACAACGATGCAAACCATATGTATCGCCTTTCCGACGGTTCAATATGGGAATGCTTTATTGAAAACATCAAGCAGTTCGATGCGTATAAATTCTGCATAACAGCTCGTGACGGCAGACGTATTTTCAAAGCCGATCCGTACGCGTTCCATGCGGAAACACGTCCCGAGACAGCATCAAAATTTTACGATATCAGCGGCTACGAGTGGAAAGATGCCAAGTGGATGAAATCTCGCAAGGAACAATCTGCTTACGAAAGCCCGATGAATATTTACGAGGTTCACCTCGGCTCGTGGAAAGTTCACGGAGAAGAAATTTTTTATTCGTACCGTCAGCTTGCCGACGAATTGACAAAATATGTTAAGGAAATGGGATATACTCATATCGAGCTTCTGCCGATAAGTGAGCATCCGTTCGACGGCTCGTGGGGATATCAGGTTACGGGCTATTTCGCACCGACCTCCCGTTACGGCGAACCGAAGGATTTTATGTACTTCATCGACAAGTGCCACGAAGCAGGGCTCGGCGTTATTCTCGACTGGGTGCCTGCCCACTTCCCGAAGGATGCGCACGGACTTTACGAGTTCGACGGTCAGCCGCTTTATGAGTATGAAGATATGCTCAAGGGCGAGCATAAGCAGTGGGGAACAAGAGTTTTTGACTACGGCAAGAACGAAGTCCGAAGCTTCCTTACTTCAAGCGCCCTTTTCTGGCTTGAAAAATATCATATCGACGGTCTCAGAGTCGATGCTGTTGCTTCAATGCTTTATCTTGACTATTGCAGGACGGACGGCAACTGGCGCCCGAACAAGAACGGCGGCAACGAAAACCTTGAAGCCATTGAATTCCTGCAGAATCTCAACATTTCAATTTTCCGCGAGTACGGAGACGTGCTTATGATTGCGGAAGAAAGCACGGCGTGGCCGATGGTTTCCAAGCCCGTCTGTGACGGTGGTCTCGGCTTCAACTTCAAGTGGAATATGGGTTGGATGAACGACTGCCTGAAATATTTCTCAATGGACGCAATTCACAGAAAGTTTAACCATAACAACCTTACTTTCTCGTTTTTCTACGCATTTTCCGAAAACTTTGTTCTGCCGATTTCGCACGACGAAGTTGTTCACGGAAAATGCTCCCTCATCAACAAGATGCCGGGCGAGTACGAAGAAAAGTTTGCAGGTGTGCGTTCTTTCCTCGGTTATATGATGGCTCATCCCGGAAAGAAGCTTATGTTTATGGGTCAGGAATTCGGCCAGTTCATCGAATGGAATTACAAGCAGGGTCTTGACTGGTTGCTTCTTGATTACGAAGCGCACCGCAAGCATCAGCATTTTGTTAAAACAATCAATGAGCTTTATAAATCAAATCCTGCACTCTGGCAGGTTGATTATAATTGGGAAGGCTTTAACTGGATAAGCAACGACGACGTTGACAATTCAGTAATTGCTTTCAGAAGAATTGACAAGGACAAAAAAGAAATTATTGCCGTGTGCAATTTCACCCCCGTTACCCGTGAGAATTACTGCATAGGTGTTCCGAAGGCAGGAAGCTATAAGGTAATCCTTAACACGGATGCCGAAGAATTCGGCGGAAAAGGTGCGGGAACAACAGGCAGTGTGAAGAGCAGGAAAGCTCCGATGCATGGTTTTGAAAACAGTATTTCGCTCGACCTTCCGGGTCTGAGTGTAATATATCTCAAAGCTCCGGTTTCGAGAAAGAGAAAAACAACAAACGAAAAAGCCGCAGAAAAAGCGACAAAATAAAAGGAGGCAGCACATAATGTCACGCAAACACGAATGTATCGCAATGCTCCTTGCAGGCGGACAGGGAAGCAGACTCGGTATACTGACAAAAAACATCGCCAAACCTGCCGTACCCTACGGCGGAAAATACAGAATCATCGATTTCCCGCTTTCAAACTGTGTAAACTCAGGTATTTACACAGTGGGCGTACTTACACAGTATCAGCCTCTTGAACTTAACGATTATATCGGTAACGGACAGGCATGGGACCTTGACCGCGCAGACGGCGGTGTTCATATTCTTTCACCGTACCAGCAGATTCAGGGTACTGAATGGTACAAGGGAACAGCAAACGCAATTTACCAGAACATTAATTTCATTGACAGATATGACCCCGAATATGTTCTCATCCTTTCGGGTGACCATATCTATAAAATGGACTATTCAAAGATGCTCAGCTTCCACAAGGAAAAGAACGCTGACTGTACAATCGCAATGCTTGAAGTGCCATGGGAAGAGGCTTCACGTTTCGGACTTATGATCGTCAATGACGACGGCTCAATCTCCGAATTTGAAGAGAAGCCGAAGAATCCCCGTTCAAACAAGGCTTCAATGGGTGTTTATGTCTTCTCCTGGAAGAAGCTTCGTCAGTATCTTCTCGACGATGAAGCAAACCCGTCATCAAGCAACGACTTCGGCCACGACCTTATCCCTGCAATGCACGAAGCAGGCGAGAGAATGTTTGCTTATGAATTTGACGGCTACTGGAAAGACGTTGGAACAATCGACAGCTTGTGGGAAGCTAACCTTGACCTTCTCAATCCTCAGGTTGACCTCGATCTTACGGATTCAAGCTGGAAGATTTATGCAAAGAATCCCGTAACCTGTCCGCACTATGTTGCAGACACTGCAAAGGTTCAGAATTCAATGATCGCAGAAGGCTGCGAAATCGAGGGCGAAGTTGATTTCTCCGTTCTCTTTGCAAACGTTGACGTTGAAGAGGGCGCAGTGGTTAAAGATTCAATCATTATGCCCGGCAGCGTAATCAAATCAGGCGCAAAGGTACAGTACGCAATCGTAGCCGAAAACGTAGTTGTTGAGGGCGACGCCTGCGTAGGTAAGCGTCCCGAAGATATGGAAAACCTCGAAGACTGGGGTGTTGCAGTTGTCGGCCCCGGCGTAACGGTCGGCAAGGGTGCTTGTGTTGAGCCGAAAGCAATGATAGGCGAAGATGTAAAGGGGGCAGAATGATGAGAGCCAATAACGTACTCGGACTTGTTTTTTCAAACAATTTTGATAATTATCTTAACGAACTGACGTCAATGCGTTCAATGGGTTCTGTACCCTTCGGCGGACGCTACCGTCTTATCGACTTCAACCTTTCAGCTATGGTAAACAGCGGAATGGGTAAGGTTGGTATTATTACAAAAAGCAACTACCAGTCACTTATGGACCACGTCGGAAACGGACGTGCCTGGGACCTTTCAAGAAAGAACGGCGGTCTTTATATCCTTCCTCCGTTCAACTCTGCAAATACAGGCCTTTATTCGGGCAGAATCGAAGCTGTTGCAGGTGTTATGAACTTCCTTCAGTATTCTGACGAAGAATACGTTCTTATGTGCGACTGTAATGCGCTTTATAACTTTGACCTTACAAAGATGTTCGCTTACCACGAGGTAAAAGGTGCAGATATCACAATCGCATACGTTAACGGTGAAACACCGAATATTTCCGAGCTTGCAATCCTTGATATGGATGCAGACAGCAGGATCAGTTCAGTTTCACGTCGTCTTCAGGACGGTGTTGCAAACTATTCAATAAACATCGTGCTTCTCAGAAAGTCTTTGCTCGAAAGACTTATCAACGAAGCAACAAGCCTCGGCTTCCGTTCATTTACCGACGATATTCTTAAGAGAAACGTTGCAAAGCTTAAGATTTACGGCTACGAGGTTACAGGTTTCGTTAAGCTTCTTGATTCAATGCAGAGCTACTTCGAAGCAAATATGGCTTTGCTTGACAAGGAAACAAGAAACTCACTCTTCCGTTCACATCCCGTATATACAAAGGTTAAGGACGATGTTCCCGCAATTTACGGTCTCGGTTCGGAAGTTACAAACTCACTCGTTGCTGACGGTTGCGTAATCGAGGGTAAGGTTGAAAACTGTATCCTCTTCCGCGGTGTTCACGTCGGCAAGGATGCAGTCGTTAAAAACTGCGTTCTTATGCAGAATACTTACATCGGCGATGACGTTTCGCTCAATTGTGTTGTTGCGGACAAGAATGTTGTTATCAAGCCGAACAAGGTTCTTTCAGGTGACGAGAAATTCCCCGTTTATATCGGCAAGAGTATCGTAATCTGATTTCCCGAAAATTCAACGAAAGGATGATTTATTATGAAGGTTTTATATGCAGCAAGTGAAGCACTTCCTTTTATGGCGAGTGGCGGTCTTGGTGACGTTGCAGGTTCATTGCCTCAGGCTCTCAGAAAAAGACTTATAGGTTGCCGTGTTGTAATGCCTCTTTATGATACAATCCGTCAGGAACTCAAGGACACAATGAAGTTCATTACTCATATCTGTGTTCCTGTAGCATGGCGCCGCCAGTATTGCGGAATTTTTGAAGCAAAGTATAACGGTGTTATCTACTACCTTCTTGACAATCAGTATTATTTCAAGCGTGATACAATCTACGGTCAGTATGACGATGCGGAGCGTTTTGCATTTTTCTCAAGAGCTATTCTTGAAATTATTCCGCACATCGATTTTAAGCCCGACATCATTCATTGTAACGACTGGCAGACAGCGCTTACACCTGTTTACTATTCTGCAATGTATGCAAATTCTCCGGGTTACGAAAACATCAAAACTATTTTCACAATCCACAACATTCAGTACCAGGGAATCTACGGCAAGGAAGTGCTTGAGGACGTTCTCGGAATTCCTCAGGAGCACGCATCTTTGCTTGAATACGACGGTTGCGTAAACTTTATGAAGGGCGCAATCGAATGCGCAAACAAGGTTACGACGGTAAGCCAGTCTTACGCTGACGAAATCCTTGACCCGTGGTACTCTCACGGTCTTGACAGCATCCTCAACGAGAGAAGATACAAGCTCAGCGGTATCCTCAACGGTATCGACGTTATCGGTTACGACCCCGAAACGGACAAGAGCATCAGAGCAAATTATTCGGCAGAAAAGCCTGAAGACAAAAAGCTCAATAAAGAAGATCTTCAGCAGGTTATGGGACTTCCCGTTCGTCCGGACGTGCCGATCATCGGTATGGTTTCCCGCCTTGTTGCTCATAAGGGACTCGACCTTGTAAAGGGTATCCTTGACGAGCTTCTTGCAACGAGTGAAATGCAGCTTGTTGTCCTCGGCTCGGGTGACTATGAATACGAAAGCTTCTTCAGAGAGATTGCCGCAAAGTATCCCGATAAAGTCGGTCTTCGAATCGGATTTATCCCTGACCTTGCACGTAAGATTTATGCAGGTGCGGATATGTTCCTTATGCCGTCAAAGAGCGAGCCCTGCGGACTTTCGCAGATGGTTGCGCTTCGTTACGGTACAGTGCCTATCGTCCGTGAAACAGGCGGTCTTCGCGACTCTATTTCGGACTGCGGCGACGGCGAGGGTAACGGCTTTACGTTCAAGAGTTACAATGCACACGATATGCTCGATGCAATCCGCCGTGCATTGACGGTTTACTATAACCACGACTGGGCAGCACTTACACAGCGCGCTCTCGAATGTGATTACAGCTGGGGACGTTCAGCAAACACTTATATCAAACTTTACAAGGCAACATTAAAGGAATAATAAAACAAATGAAATCTTATTACATTCAACTTATAAGAAACGGTCTTACCGCAGGTAACGTTGACGGCCGTTATATCGGACACATTGATGAACCGTTGAGTGCCGAGGGAATTGAACAGATTTCGCAGATGAAAACGGATTATAAATATCCTGCTGTCGAAGCTGTTTTTTCAAGCCCATTGTCCCGTTGCACGCAGACTGCAAAGCTTATTTATCCGAACTGTGAACCGATAATCATTGACGGATTTATCGAGTACAACTTCGGAGAATTTGAGGGCAAAACAGCGGAGGAGCTTCAGAAGCATCCCGTTTTCCCTGATTGGCTTGCAGGCAAGCAGGGCGTTTCTCCGCCTTTCGGCGAGACTAATGAGGAGTTTTCTCAGAGAATCGCACAGACGATGATCAAGGTTATCGACGGTATCATTCAGTCGGGTATAACAAAGACGGCAATCGTCACCCACGGCGGTGTTATAATGGCGCTTCTTGCGATGTTCGGTCTGCCCGAAGCTTCGATGCACGAGTGGCTGACCCCGGGCGGTTGCGGATATACAATCCGTGTTACACCGTCGCTCTGGTCGCAGGGAAGGAAATTTGAAGTTTTTGCCCAGATTCCCGAAATCGAGGGCGAGGACGAATTCCGCGACATTGAAGACGATTTTAATGTTGAAGACTTTTTATACGATTAATTTTTGAAAGCAGTGAATTTTATGGATTATATTTCACAGCTTATACAGCGGTATCCTGTTCTTGCGAAAAATGAGCAGGAAATCCGTATGTTCTGCGACACTCTTATAAAATGTTACGAGTCAGGCGGAAAACTTCTCATCTGCGGAAACGGCGGAAGCTGTGCCGATGCCGAGCATATCGCAGGCGAGCTTATGAAAGGTTTCCTGAAAAAAAGACCTCTGTCTGATGAAAGAAAAGCTGAAATGATTTCCGCGGTTCCCGAGCTTGAAGCCCTTGGGCTGGAAAAGCTTCAGCAGGGACTGCCCGTTTTCACTCTCAACAGCGGGGCAGCACTGACGACGGCTTTTGCGAACGATTGTGACCCCGAGCTCATCTACGCCCAGCAGGTTCTTGCTATGGGTAAAGAGGGCGACGTTTTCCTCGGCATAAGCACCTCGGGCAATGCGAAGAATGTTTGTTCTGCAGCAGCCGTTGCAAAATCTCTCGGCATTAAAACGGCAGCTCTTTCAGGACGTGACGGCGGAAAGCTCAGGAGTGTCTGCGATATTTCGATCGTTGTCAATGAGGATGAAACCTTTAAAATTCAGGAGCTTCATCTGCCTGTCTACCACGCAATCTGCGCAACGGTTGAAGAGCATTTTTTTAAAGAATAAAGTATCCGTTTCGGCGCTGTTGTTCTTGTGCGTATATAAACCCGAACAAACAGTCCCGTAAAATAATACAAACAAAACTAAAGGCAGAGCATTTGCTCTGCCTTAACTTTATGCGTATTTTTCTTTTAGGTATTCCATTGCCATAAGATAGCCGTCGAAGCCGTAGCCTGCAAACTTCTTTTCGGCATAAAGACCGACGTAGGAAATTCTGCGAAATTCCTCTCTCGCGTCCACGTCCGAAATATGCACCTCGCAGGTCGGAATCGCAACCGCCTTAAGTGCGTCAAGAATCGCAACGCTCGTGTGCGTATATGCCGCAGGATTGATGACGATTCCGTCAACCTTTTGGTAGGATTCCTGAATTTTATCAACGATTGAACCCTCGTGGTTGGACTGGAAAAGCTCGACTGTGATATTCATTTCCTTGGCTTTATTTTTGATCAGCTCACAGAGGTCGGCATACGTGCTCTTACCGTAGACATCAGGCTCTCTTATTCCGAGCATATTAAGATTAGGTCCGTTTACAACTAAAATATGCATTCAATCACTCTTTCTGTCGTAATGTCGGCATCGGGACTTACCTCAACGGTGAAGTCTGCAAATGCTTCGTACGTGTCTTTTCTTGCCTCATAGATTTTTCTTACGGCATCCTCGTCTTTTGAAAGCGGACGTCCGTCAAGCGCAAGAAGCGACAGATCTTTTTTCAGATATATTACAGTGCCGTTTTGCTTAAGTGCATCACGGTTTTCTTTTTTCATAACGGCGCCGCCGCCCGTTGCGATGATTTTTCCGAGCTGCTTGCCGATGGTTTTTACTGCCTCGGTTTCAAGCCCGCGGAAAAACGGTTCACCCTCCGCGGAAAAAATCTCGGGAATCGGTCTGCCGTCCGCCTTGACGATTTCGCTGTCCGTGTCAAGAAGCTCACGCTGAAGCTTTTCAGAAAGAAGCTTGCCGACTGTCGATTTTCCGCAACCGGGCATACCGATTAGAACTATATTTTTTTGCTCTTTTAAAATCGCATTGTAAACGCGTTCGATTGTTTTGTCACCGAGCTTTTGGTCGATAAACTGTTCCGCGGAGCGCAATGCCTGCGCAACGAGCATCGTCAGTCCGTTCGCGTGGGGGATTCCAAGCTCCTCTGCATCAAGAAGAAATCTTGTCTTGCAGGGGTTGTATATCAGGTCAAGCACACATTCAAGTTTTTTGAATTTACCAAGGTCAACAAGTCGCTCACCGTTATTGGGAAACATTCCGACAGGCGTGGTGTTTACGATAATGTCCGCGTCACAGTGCTTGTCAAGGTTGCCGTAATTGTTTTCTCCGCTGCGGCTTACGACGATAATTTCCCTTGCACCGCAGTCCTTTGCAACGGTGCATACGGTAAGGCTTGCGCCGCCGCTGCCGAGAACGAGAACCTTTTTATCCTTGTAATCCGCACCGCAGGATTTCGACATATAGTCAAAGCCGAAATAGTCCGTGTTGTCGCCGTAAAGCGTTCCGTCAGCGCGTCGTATAACTGTGTTCACGCTGCCGATTTTCTTTGCAGTTTCGGAAAGCACGTCGCAGTGGTTGTATGCGTCAACCTTGTATGGAATTGTAACGTTGTAAGCTTTAAGGGTTTTGTCTGCAAAAAAGTCATCAAGCTCTTCAGGCTCACGGCAGAAAAGCTCGTAGGAATACGAACCGAAATGCGCGTGAATCTGCGGCGAGAGACTGTGCGAAAGCTTACGTCCGAGTAAACCGTACATTTTTATTCCTCCGTGTAGCTTCCAAGGTAGGTAAATTCTTCGCAATCGCTTTCGAGCTCGGCAATAAGCTCCTTGAATTCGGGCGAATAAACCGAAGCGTCGATGTCGAAATAGAACATAAATTCAAAGTTGCTTCCTGGAATCGGACGGCTTTCAAGCTTTGTGAGGTTGAGCCCTCTTGCCGCGAAACGTGCAATCACGTTGTAAAGTGAGCCCGGAGTATGCGAAACTGTCAGCATAATACTTGTCTTGTTCGCTCCGGGATAGATTTCAGGAGTCTTGGAAATGCAGATGAATCTTGTGTAGTTGTTCTGCGTGTTCTGTACGTTGCCTGAAAGGATTCTGAGTCCGTAAAGCTCAGCGCATTCCTTTGCACCGATAGCGGCAATGTCAGTTCTGCCCGATTCAGCAACGATTTTTGCAGCCTCGGCTGTGTTTTTGCATACGTGAGCCTTAACACCAAGCTGGCTGATGAAAGCCGAACACTGGTTGAGTGCCTGCTCGTGGGAATAAATTTCCTTGATTGAGCTGATGCTTGTTCCGCTGTTTGCAAGAAGCTTATGCTCGATGCAGAGCTTCATACTGTGAGTGATGTAGAAGTTGTATTTGGACATAAGGTCGTAAACCTGATTAACCGAACCTGCGGTACTGTTTTCAACGGGCAGAATACCGTAACGGCAAAGTCCTGAATCAACCGCCTTGAAAACGTCTTCAAAACCGCTGAAGTACATAATGCTCGGGTAGGTGAACATCTTGTCGCAAGCGTGCTGTGAGTAAGCACCCTCAACGCCCTGGCAGGCAACAACCGCGCGGTTTACGCGTTCCTTGGGAGTTTCGTTTGTAACGCGTTCAATTTTTTCAAGAAGTCTCGATTTCTTTGCGTTCAGGCTTCTCTGGTACGAACAGCTTAAATCAAAAATTGTCTGGTAAAGCACCTTCGTATAGTCGCTGAATTCGGGAGCGACCTTTGCTGTTACCTTGTTGATAACCTGACGCTCACGTCCGCGGTCAGAAACTGCAAGACCGTTAGCACGCTTGTAGTCGGCAATCGCTGCAGCTGTGTTCATTCTTTTTTCGAAAAGGCGGACGAGCTCGTCGTCAATCGCATCAATTTCATTTCTTAAATCATTTATATTCATTGGGATCACCTTCAGATAAGATTAATAAGTGCAATTGCGGTAACAGCCTCAATGCAGGGGACAGCTCGCGGAACAATACACGGGTCGTGTCTGCCCTCGATGACAAGCTCTTCGGGAAGCATTGTTTCAAGGTTGACCGTCAGCTGCGGTTTTGCAATTGACGGTGTCGGTTTGACGGCAACGCGGAAAATGAGAGGCATTGACGATGTGATACCGCCAAGGATACCTCCGTGGTTGTTTGTCGCGGTCGCGATTTTGCTGTCTTTGATAATAAAGTCGTCGTTGTTTTCAATGCCTCTGAGATCGGCACAGTCAAAGCCATTACCAAATTCAATTCCCTTGATTGCAGGGACAGCAAAAACAGCCTGACTTATAACGTTTTCGATTCCCTCAAACATCGGCTCGCCGATTCCTGCAGGAAGTCCCGTAACGGCACATTCGATTACACCGCCGACGGAATCGCAGTCAAGCCTTGCTTCTTCAATCTTTGCAAGGATTTCGTCTTTCACACAGTCGTTAATCAACGGGAATTCTTTTGAGGAAACCGCTTTCAGCTGTTCTGCATCCACGTTAACGGGATCAAAACGTTCGTCGCGGATACCTGCGATCTTTTCTATATGAGCAGCGATACGGATTCCTTTTTCTTCGAGAATCTGCATGGCAATTGCGCCTGCAAAGCACATCGGAGCAGTCATTCTGCCGGAGAAATTTCCTCCGCCGCGGATGTCGTTGAAGCCGTTGTGCTTAACGTATGCCGCAAAGTCGGAATGCGACGGACGGGGAAGAATTTTAAGCTTGGAATAATCCTTCGAATGCTGGTCGCTGTTTCTGATGGTTGCGCAGATCGGCGCACCGCAGGTTATGCCGTTAACAACACCCGAAACGATTTCGGGAATGTCCGTCTCTTTGCGCTTTGTGGAATATGCGTTTTTGCCCGGAGCGCGACGTGACATAAAAGCACCGATCTTGTCCGTATCGAGCTTTATTCCTGCAGGGATTCCGTCAATGACAACGCCGATTGCCTCAGAATGTGATTGACCGAAAACGGTTATTTTAAATTTTTCACCAAAGCTACATGACATCCGAGTCACCTCCGAGTGAATTGAAATCTTTGAAAAATTCGGAATAGGACTTGTTTACGGCTTGTGCACCCTCGATGATTACTGGGTTCTCGCATTTAAGCGAAGCAACGGCAGCCGACATAACGATTCTGTGGTCACCGCAACCGTCAACAGTTCCGCCTGAAAGGGATTTTTTACCGTTTATGATAATTCCGTCGTCCGTTTCGTGCGCCTCACCGCCGAGGGAGTTGATCATCCGCACGGTGGTTTCGATTCTGTCACTTTCCTTAAGGCGGAGACGGGAGGCGTTGTAAATCCTTGTTGTGCCTTCTGCTGTCGAAGCAACCGCGCATATCACGGGCACGAGGTCGGGAATGTCAGAAGCATCAACGTCGGCACCGTGAAGAGAGGAAAGATTTACCTGAATTGTGCCGTTCCTTTGTGTTATTTCAGCGCCGAAAGAACTAAGCACATCGAGTATCTTTCGGTCGCCCTGGGTTGAGCCTGTGTCCAGTCCGCCGACTTCAACGCCGAGCGAAAGCAGGAACGCTGCATTTGACCAGTCGCCTTCGGCAGTGAAATCGCCCGACACGAAGTCTGATTTCTTTACTGTATAGATATTGTCGTTTTTCGTAGTGTTAACCCCGAAGAGGGAAAGAACGGAAGTTGTTATATCAATGTAAGGCTTCGACTCCACGGGAGGGATAACCTCGATTTCGCTTTCACCATCGCAAAGAGGAAGCGCGAGAAGAAGCCCTGTTATAAACTGCGAACTGATGTTGCCCGCAACCGTATATTTTCCGCCCGTAAGCCTGCCCGAAACGTGAAGAGGAAAACTGCCGTCACAGCTTATGCCGTGGCGTTTCATTTCGTCAAGCAGGGGAGCAATCGGTCGGGAGGGGAGCCTGCCGTGGCCGTTGAGCGTTGCGTCGATTCCCAATGCGGAAACAACGGGAAGCATAAATCGGAGCGTTGAACCGCTTTCTCCGCAGTCGAGCTCAGCTTTTTCGGGGAAGTCCGACGGGGGAGTAACGGTCCAGAGTTCACCGTCTTTTTCTATCGCAACTCCGAGTGATCTCAGGCAGCTTGCCGTTGCTTCGATGTCCTCGGAGGTTTTGTTTATTCTGATTGTGCTTTTCTCTTTCGCAAGCGCCGCACAGATAAGCATTCTGTGTGCAACGGACTTTGAAGCGGGAGCTTCAACCTTGCCCGAAAGAGTGGAAGGATTAATTTTTATGTTCATTCAAGAAGCTCCTTAAGCTCAGCAAGAGCAATGTTCATAATCTTGCAATGACCGATTTTTTCGGGAATGATGATTGAAATTCTGCCCGAAGCGCTTTTCTTGTCGTTTTCGGCGGCATAGTAAAGCTCACTGTTTTTGAAAGGGCAGGTGATCGGAAGATTGTTTTCAAGAAGCGCGTCAATGATTTCGTCCTGACAGCGTTCGTCGGAGAAGCCGTTTTTCCAGGCAATCTCGGAAATTATAAGCATTCCCATTGCAACTGCGCTTCCGTGGGAAATCTCAAAATTGCTCATTTTTTCGATTGAGTGTGCAAGCGTGTGGCCGAAATTGAGAAGCTGACGCTTGCCTGTGTCGAATTCATCTTCGTTGACGATGTCGCGTTTGATTGAAACACAGCGTGCAACGATCTTTTCAAGGTTTCTCGCGATGTCACCGTCTTTTACTGTTTCAAAAAGCGACTTGTCGGCAATCACGCCGTATTTGATAACTTCAGCCATACCGTCTGCAAAATATTCGGACGGAAGAGTCAGAAGCATCTGCAGGTCGCAGAGCACAAGCTCAGGCTGATTGAAAACGCCTGCAAGGTTTTTGCCTGCTTTAAGGTTAACGGCAGTTTTACCGCCGACGGAAGAGTCAACCATCGCAAGAAGCGTAGTCGGAATCTGGATAAGATGCATTCCGCGCATATACATTGCCGCCGCAAGTCCCGTCAGGTCGCCCGTTACACCGCCGCCGAGAGCCACAAGAACATCTTTTCTTGAAAATCGGTTTTCGGCAAGGAATTCCAGCAGTTCGAAAAGAACTTCGGGGGACTTGGACTTTTCACCGTGAGGGAAGACAAAGGTCTTGTTTTTAAGATTCTCTTCGTTGAGGTATCCCTGCACCTTTTCTCCGTGAAGCGAAGCGACGGTATCGTCCGTAACGATGCAAACCTTGACGTCGCCGAAGAAGTCCTTTATCTTTTTGCCCAATAGAGCGACTGTTTTCTGTCCGATTATTACGTCATATGCTTTTGATGCGTTAACTTTAACTGTTTCCATAACAAATTAACCTGCCTGTTTCTTGGTGTCTTTACCTTCTTTAAGTAAAGCGGAAAGTGCTTCGCCGTCCGCGTTTTTGAGCGCGTCTCTGTACTGCTGAAGGTTTTCTATAAGAATGTCAATCTCGTTTACGAGATAGTCGTTGTTTTCGAGGAAAAGCTCTGTCCACATTTTTTCGTTGAGCTTTGCAACTCTTGTCATATCCTTGTAGCTGCCTGCCGAAAAGCCTTTTCTGTTAAGCGCTGTCGGGCTTTTTACGTAGGCGTTGGAAACGATGTGGGCAAGCTGTGAGGTGTACGCGATGATTCTGTCGTGGTCGTCGGGTGTGGAGAATGTGATGTCCGCAAAGCCGAACGATGTGAAAAATTTCTTGACCTTATCAAGAAGTGCAATGTCCGAAATTCCGTGGGGAGTAAGGATCATTGAAGCACCTTTGAAAAGGCTTGCACGCGAGTAATCAAAGCCCCAGAATTGCGTACCTGCCATCGGATGACCGCCGATGAAAGTGAACTGATGATTTTTTGCAAGCGGATTTATTCTGTCGCAGACGTGTCTTTTAACACCGCTGCAGTCGATTACGACGCAATCCTTTTTAAATCTGTCTGCGTTTTGAGTAATATAATCTACGGTTGCCTGCGGATAAAGCGAAACGATAACTATGTCGCAGGTCGGAAGAGTTTCGCTGTCAAGCGTTCCGTCAACGGCACCGACGAGCTGAGAAGCGAGCATTGTGCTTTCGAGAATGTCGTAGCCGTATACGGTGTGTTCGTTTGTTTCTTTAATTGCTTTTGCCATCGAACCGCCAATGAGTCCGAGGCCGACTATGCCGACGTTCATTGTTCTGCCCCTTTCCGTCAGTCATTGTTGCCGTGAAGAACCTTGCGGATAACTTCAGCTTCTTTAACGACCTGTGCGAACTGTGCGGGAGTAAGCGCCTGCGGTCCGTCACATAAAGCGTGTGCAGGGTCGTTGTGAACTTCTATCATAAGTCCGTCTGCGCCTGCCGCAACGGCTGAAAGGGCGAGGGGACGGACGAGCCTTGAAAGGCCTGCCGCGTGGCTCGGGTCAGCAATAACGGGAAGGTGAGATTTTTCTTTAAGAAGTGCAATCGCTGAAACGTCCATAGTGTTTCTTGTGTATTTTTCGAAAGTACGGATTCCTCTTTCGCAGAGGATAACCTTTTCGTTACCGCCTGCCATAATGTATTCCGCGCTCATAAGAAGCTCTTCCATTGTGCTTGAAAGACCGCGCTTAAGAAGGATCGGCTTGTCTGTGTGGCCGAGTTCCTTAAGAAGCTCGAAGTTCTGCATATTTCTTGCGCCGACCTGGATTACGTCAACGTTTTCGAAAAGCTCCAGGTGAGAGATATCCATAATCTCGGTAACGATAGGCATTCCTGTTTCTGCTTTGGCTTTCTCAAGAAGCTTAAGTCCCTCTGCTCTCATACCCTGGAAAGCGTAAGGAGAAGTTCTCGGCTTGAAAGCACCGCCGCGAAGAAGATTAGCGCCTGCGGCCTTTGTTTCTTCTGCGATTGAGCAGATCTGCTCGGGCGATTCAACGGAGCAGGGTCCTGCGATGTACTGGAAGTTGCCGCCGCCGATTTTGAAACCGCCGATGTCGATAACTGTATCGTCGGGATGGAATTTTCTGTTAGCATTTTTGAAAGGCTCACTGATTCGTGTAACCTTTTCGACAATATCAAGGCTATTGATAAGGTCGATGTCAACGTGGCTTGTGTCGCCGATAAGGCCGAGAATTGTCTCAAATTCGCCGACGGTTTCGTGAACGTCTATGTTCATTGAGCGGAGCCATTCAATAAGATGCTCCTGCTGGTCTTTATCAATTCCGTTTTTAACAACTACTACCATAACCGTACCTCCTGAAATATAAAAGGCTTCGCAGTGTGATTTTACTGCGAAGCCTTGAAAAGCATTTATAAAAACAATTTACAGCAAAACAACTTAACCCTATTAACTTTTGTTAATAAAGTAAAAGTAAAAGAATTCAGCTGTAAAAACGTTTTGCTTCATTGCTTTAATCTCCTAAAGTTTTCGCTAATTATAGCACCGCAGCAGTAGTATGTCAAGCGTTTTTGAAAAAATTTCTCAACTTGATTTTGCGTTCGGATACCTTTTTGAACCGGCAAAAATCACCTTATAAGAGATTCTTTAAATTACTCTTACCTGTGCGGATGTTGAAACGAAGAGTCTTCTTCTTTCCGCCCTCGATGTAGCAGATACGGACATCTTCTTTTGTAACATATTCCGCAGAAAGAATTTCGGCCTCGCTCGGCTTGAAGAAGAGCTTAAGATATTCTGTAGTCTCGTCATCGTAGTCGCCTGCGTTATCGGAAACGAAGAGAACACTGCCGAAAAGATTGTTGATTTTTGCAAGAAGGAGTTTCTGTTCCTTTGTGAATTTAAGGTTGTTGTCACGAAGGAAGAAAACGTCGGGGTCGTTGCAGAAAACTCTCTGGTCAAGGTGACGGCGGAGGAATGTGTTGTTGATTGCGTGTCTTGTGTTGACGATTTCCATATTGAGAAGAAGTTTGTCAATGAAGTTGAACTCAAAATGAGGTGAAACGTCACAGCCGATACGGCAAGCGTCAACAACGCCGAAAGACGGTCCGAGAGGAACGCCGCAGCCAAGGATGAGCTTGTCCTCGCCAACGCATTCACGAAGGAAGTCCATAGCCTCGCACATAATTGTGCCTCGTGTCTTACCGTGTCTGGGAAGCATAGCCTCGGAGTAGAGGAAGTCGAGCTTAACCATATCAAAGCCCCAGTCGTTTACGATAACGTCGAAGAAATGCTTGATGTATTCTCTTGCTTCGGGATGGTAGAAGTCAAGTGTGTAAGCACCGCCCCAGCCCTGACAGCCGAGAAGAGGTTTGCCTTTTTCATCCTTGATGAGCCAGTCGGGATGCTCTTTTGCAATCTTTGAAACGCGCTGTGCGCTGAACGGAGCAATCCAGATACCTGCAAGGTAGCCCTTTTCGTGAATCTTTTCTGCAATTGGCTTCATACCGTTGGGGAATTTTGCAGGATTAGGATCAAGCCAGTCACCGACGAAAGGCTCGTAACCGTCGTCAATCTGGAAGATTGAAACGCTGTCCTTTGCTCTGTCAAGACCGTCGAGGTCGCGAAGAATGATATCTTCGGTAATCTTCTGGTAGTAGTTGTACCATGATGTATAACCTGAAAGGTAGTTGATCTTCGGCTTTCTGAGAGTCATTGAACTGAAATACTTATCAAATACATCGTCGTATTTTCCGCTGAAGCTTACAACGTCAACGAGAGTTGTCTCGTTTTCAAGAGTGCAACCGACAATGTCCTTTGAAATGCTGAAACGGTTTTCCGAACATTCAAGCTCGAAGAGAGTGTAGCCTTCTCTTTCGCTGCGTGAGCCGAAAAGAACAAGGTCTTCGCCGTTTCTGAAATATGTATATGTATATGAGTGGAAACTGCCGACTTTGTCGTACTCAGCAAAGTGGTAGTCACCCTGAACGCCTGCAAAGAATTTTGTAAAATTGTTAAGGTGAGTGATTTTGCCGAGACCTGTGATTTTGTCGTCAGCGTGGCACTCGTAGCACTTGGTCCAGGACTGGAAACCGTTTGCAAAGAAAACTTCGTTCTTCTCGAGCTTCTTTACGGTGTTGAGTTTGAATGCGAGCATTTCCATCGGTGCCTTCGGCTTAAGAACACACTTTACGGCATTTTCGCTTACCTCAAGGTCAAGCTCGTAATGGTCACACTCAGTCTTTCTGTTTTCATAGGTTGTGCCGTGAACTTTGTATCGGATGTACGGTTCAAATTTAAACATAACAATGAATCCTCCAAATGCAAATTATTACATTATATATTCTATCATAACATAAAGGATAAAGCAAATGTTTTTATTATTAAAATATCGATTGACACAAAGGTTTTGCGGTGCTAAAATAACTGTCAATCAAAAGAGAAGGTGAATAAAATGCTCGGAGTTCTGGTGAATATGATAACTGCCGTACTCGGCGGTCTGATAGGAACGCTTTTTAAAAAGGGAATTCCTGAAAAAATTACAAAGGCAGTAATGGTAGCTGTCGGGCTTTGCGTAATTTACATCGGAATTGACGGCGCGCTCAAGGGTGAGAACACTCTCGTTCTGATAATCTCGATGCTTGTTGGCACGCTGATCGGCTCGCTTATCGACATTGACGATAAAATCAACAGGCTCGGTCTCTTCGTTGAAAAGAAGTTCAACAAAGGCGAAAAGAAAGTTTCAATCGCGGAAGGCTTTGTTACGGCAACGCTTCTTTTCTGCGTCGGTTCAATGACCGTTGTCGGCTCGCTTAATGCAGGCCTCCTCGGCGACAATCAGATGCTTTACACTAAGGCGATCCTCGACCTCGTTTCGGGAACGGTTATTGCAACAAGCTGCGGTATCGGCGTGGTTTTTTCGGCGGTTTCGGTTCTTGTTATCCAGGGCGGCATTGTCCTTCTTGCGGAACAGCTTAACGGAATCCTCACAACGCAGGCGATCAACGAAATGACCTGCGTCGGCTCGGTTATAATTATTGCCCTCGGCCTGAATCTTGTAGGCATTTCAAAGTTCAAGGTTGCCAATTTTATGCCCGCAATTTTCCTTGCTCCGCTTGTATGTATTCTTTTGAATTTATTGCCTTTTTCGATATAATTTCTCTATTGAAAAAACAGTCGGAATTTGTTATAATAAATCCATAATTAAAATTACAGAGGATTGCTATGAAAAAAGAAGTTTCAAACAAAAAGAAGGCCCCGGATAAAAAGCTTATAATAGTTTTTCTTGTAGGTATGGCTGTTTTGCTTGCAGTAATTGCTACCATTGTGCATTTCGCTACGAAGGTTACTGACGATTCGTACAAGGACTGCGCAATAGGTGACGTTGACGGCAACGGATACATCAATGCAGGCGATTACCTTCTTATACAGAAGCACATTGACGGCACAGCTGAGCTTTTTGAGTCGCAGCAGAAAAACGGTGACGTTAACCTTGACGGAAAACTCGATAAGCTTGATATGGAGCTTATCCAGAAATACGCAACGGGATACATCAAAAAGCTTCCGTATACAAGTGAAAACGAGACAACACAGCAGAAGAATGAAACTGCGGTTACTTATAAGGACGAAAAGGTTGAATCAAACGTTCAGATTGAAAACCGCTGGTCCAACGGCGATGGAACGTATTCCTACCAGATTAAAGTAAGCATCAGTAACATTGATGATTCAAGATACAAAAACTGGGAGACAAAAATCAAGCTCAGCGAAAAAGCAAAAATTTCAAAGGGATGGGATTGTGAAAGCGAAATTCAGGACGATATGCTGGTAATTACGGGCGATTCAATTCCTGCAGGAGAAACAATGGGTTGCGGAGTTATTGTTACAGCTCCCGAAAACATGAAGATTCTTTCAATAGTAACTGAAAAATAAAAAAAATAAGGCAGGTTTTCAAAACGAAAACCTGCTTGTTTTATTCTTCCATCTGTCTGCCGATAAATGATGCTGCTACCTGCGCGAGCTTGATTTCCGTCGGGGAAATCTTTGTTCCGTCGCCGAAAAGGAAAACGACTGCACCGAGGATGTCACCGTTGCTGATGATCGGCGCGGCGATCGAAGCAGCAAATTCAACGCCCTCAACCGGGTACATCAGATTTTCTGCATCACCCGTATAAAGCCTGCGCTCCTCCATAATGTTTTCAAGCTCTTCACTGATGTGTTTGTCCACGAATTCCTTTTTTGAAACACCTGCGCAGGAAATGACGTGGTCACGGTCGCAGATGAGAATCGGTGTATTCACACTTCGGTAAAGAACATCCGCATAATGCTCCGTTACGTCCGAAAGTTCACCGACGGGGGAATACTTTTTGAAAATCACTCCGCCCTGAGTGTCTGTAAAAATTTCCAGCGGTGCACCTTCGCGGATGTGCATTGTTCTTCGGATTTCCTTGGGAATAACCACACGGCCGAGGTCGTCAATTCTTCTCACAATCCCTGTTGCTTTCATATATTCATTCTCCTTAAATACAAACTGTGATGTTAGTGTTTGTCAGAAAAGGTGAATTATACTTTAAGCAGGATTTACATTTAATTTTCTTTATGATATAATTTCGACGGTGATATTATGGAAAAATATATCGGAATTGATATTGGCGGAACAAAGTGCGCCGTGATTGTCGGCGAGTATTGCGACGGTCAGTTTAAAATAATTTCAAGAACGGCTTTTTCAACTGATGTTGATGAAGAGCCGATTTCAATAATTGAAAAATTTTCCGAAATAATTTCAAAAGAAAACGGGTTCAAAGCTATAGGCATTTCCTGCGGAGGTCCGCTGGACAGCAAGTCCGGCATTGTTATTTGTCCGCCGAATCTGCCGAAGTGGATCAACGTGCCGATTGTTGAAATTCTTTCGTCTCGTTTCGGTGTTCCTGTTTTTCTTCAGAACGATGCAAACGCCTGTGCGCTTGCGGAGTGGAAGCTCGGAGCAGGCAAGGGAACGGAGAATATGATCTTCCTTACTTTCGGTACAGGCTTCGGCGCGGGACTTATCCTTGACGGCAGGCTTTATGTCGGCACGTCGGATATGGCAGGCGAGGTCGGTCACGTCCGTCTTACGGAAGACGGCCCCGAGGGCTACGGCAAAAAAGGCTCTGTGGAAGGTTACTGCAGCGGCGGCGGAATAAAGAATATCGGTCGGATTTTCGGCATTGACAAAACGGCAAAGGAAATTGCCGAAGCGGCTAAAAGCGGAGACGGAAAAGCAAAAGAGATTTACGCAACAAGCGGAAAGTATCTCGGCAGAATGCTGGCACTTCTTATGGATATCCTTAATCCCGAGTGTATAGTTATCGGCAGCGTGTTTGCACGCAGCGAGGATTTGCTCCGCCCGTCAATGGAAGAAGAAATCCGCAAGGAAGCGCTGTCGTACACAGCGGATTGCTGCGAAGTGCGCCCTGCACTCCTCGGCGACGAAATCGGCGATTATGCGGCTCTCATAACTGCCGTGTACGGAATGCAATAAAAGAACGGAGAACAGTATGAAATTACAGGACGAGCTTGTAAAGCTTTTCAGGGATAACGGTGTTGCCGACGTCGGGTTTACGACAGTTGAGGATGGCCCGTTCGGTGAGAAAAGCTATGCCGTGAGCATTGTTATAAAACTTTCCGATGCTGTCATTGACGAAATTGACGACGAGCCGACACATACTTATTTTCACCACTATCGCACAGTCAATGCTTTTATTGACCGCATAATTCTTCAGGCAGGCTTCCTGCTTGAACAGAACGGATATAAGTATATTCCCGTCGGCGCATCACAAAGTATAAACAAGGATGGATGGAATTACTGCGGAAGATATTCGCACAAAAAGATTGCCTCTCTTGCAGGGCTTGGCGGAATCGGCAAAAACAGCCTTTTCCTCCACAATAAATACGGTGCAAGAGTAAGGCTCGGCACTCTCTTTACGAACTGTCCGTTTGAAGTCGAAGAGAAAGAATATTCATCACCCTGCATCGGTTGCAACCTTTGCGTTGAACATTGTCCGTCAGGTGCAATCAACGGTACGCTCTGGCAGGAGGGAATGGAACGCGAAGAAGTGTTTGATCCCGAAAAATGCAGTGAATATATGAAAAAGAAATTCAAACACATCGGCAGGGGCGCGGTCTGCGGAATCTGCATGAAGGTGTGTCCATACAATAAAACGGAGGAAAAATAATGGATCAGAAGAAAATTGACAGAATCAATGAGCTTGCACGAAAGGCAAAGGTGCAGGAGCTTACTCCCGAAGAGACGGAAGAAAGAGCACAGCTTCGTGCGGAATACATCGCATCGTATAAAAGGAATCTTGTTGCTTCCCTTGAAAGCATACGCGTGGTGGACGACAAGGGCAACAAAACACCGCTTAAAAAGAAAAATCTGCAGTAAAAAACAGTCGGTAGTCAAGGCTACCGACTGTTCTTCTGTTATTTAACGGAAACGAAACAATTTTCTCCTGCCGTTATTTTGAAAACGTCCGAAGTTTCAGCGCTTTCACTCTGCTGGGGACGGTTGCCCGGGTGCATTTCTCCGTCAGGACGTGTCATCCCTTCAGGGAAAGTCATTCCCTCGGGCAATTCACCCTCGGGCTTCTCGGGTCGCTGACCTCCCTGCGGAAATTCTCCTTCGGGACGTGTCATTCCCTCGGGCATCTCACCCTCGGGTTTTTCTGGTCTATGTCCGTCTTGCGGTATCTCGCCTTCGGGAAGAGTCATTCCTTCGGGCATCTGAGGTGCAACGCCGTTTGCAGCTCCGACGGTTTTTGCGCCCTGAAGCTTTGTTTCACCCTTGAAGAGTGAATAGTCTCCTTCGGCAAGGTCGGGCGAAGAAACGATAAGATATGTGAATTTGTTTTCAACTTCGCCTTTGATGATTTCCTTGTTTTCGCTGTTCTTCAGCAAAAATTCACCGTTTTCCTGAGCCTGTGCAAAGGTGAACACAGCGAAATTCTGCTTGCTTTCGGAAATTCTGTCGAGCATATTTCCTGTCGAGAAAACTGTACCGCCGTTGATGTGGATTCCTTTGTCGGAGTCGATGCCTGCGTCTCCGCTTGTTGCACAAGCCTGAGTTGTGACGTTACCGCCGTTGATAACGAGCCAGCCGTTGGAGTCGATGCCGTCGCCTTCGCCTGTCGATCCGTTGACGATAATGTTAAGATTACCGCCGTTGATGGTCGTTACGGAAACGTTATCCTCGTTAGTGTTGATTCCGTCATTGCCCGAAACAATGTTTATATTACCCGAATTGATTGTCAGGTGAAGCTCGGAATCAAGTCCTTCGTTTTCTGCATTGATGTTGAGAACGCCGTCACCCTTTTCGCCACCGTTAATGTTCATTGACATTTTAGAATAGAATGCACCGTCGTATTTGTGGAGCTTGTCTGCATCCTCTACTTCTTTGCCGTCCTCGCTGAGGACAACGCTGTCAGATTTGTAGATTTTTGCAACGTAAGAGCCGTTGATATTGTTTTGTGAACCGTCTGCAACGGTAACGTTTGCACCTGCTTTGCTTGTGTCAACGTCTTTTGTTGCAGCATCTTCATCAGCTTCGCAACATTCGTAAACATTGTAGAAAATGATCGCGGGTGCGACTTCGCAAGTGATGTCAGCGTTGTTGAGAATGAGGTTGACCTTGGCTTCGGGGTCCGTTTCTGCGTCTTCGCCGAGATCGATTGCAACCTGACCTTTGGAAAGCTTACCGCTCAGAACATAAGTGCCTGCTTTTGAAATATGCACAACTGTATGTGCATCTGCTTCGTCTTTGCTGTGTGCTTCTTCTTCGCTTCCTTCGCCGTAGGTGAAATCGTGACCTTCTTCGTAGTAAACGATATCGTTTGTAACGTAGACGGCACCTGATTTATCGGATGTTACCTTTTCACCGTCGACGGTAATGTCGCTGTCAGAAAGAACGATTTCGGTGCCTTCCGGCACGGCTTCTTCTTTGCTGCAAGCTGAAAAAACACCTGCCAGAAGCAAGAGGGAAATTGATATGGATAAAAACTTTTTCATAAAAAACCTCCTTTGTGGGTTTAGTTAATCGTATCATACAAAATTTTGAATTTGTTTAATTTTTTATGAACAAAAGGAAAATTTTCTCAATATGGAATATATCGGATGGTTTTTGTCCATTTTGCCCATATAAAAACAAAATATTGTGTTGAAAACCGCTTTCAACACCCGGAATTCACAATACATGGTGATTTTACACAAAAGAAAACCTACTGAAAAACCAGGTAATATTTGTGACTTTTTTATAAATTTGACAGATAAAAAGCCGATTTTTGAAAAAATTTTTCAAAAAGTCATCCAAAAGGCTTGCAAAAAGGGTGTTGATTGTGTAAAATGTATATGTTTAGATTGGCATTTTGTATAAATCTCTGTTGTTGTTGTCTTTTTGCACAAACAACAGGTTGGAACAATGTTAATTATTCATAAGTGAGGAGTTTTACTATGTCAAACAGACTTTTCCAGGGCGTGATACATCAGATGAAGAACGCCATTGACAGAACAATAGGAATTATCGACGAGTCGGGTACAATCATTTCATGCAGCGAGCTTGGCAGAATCGGCGAGGTTAACTCAATTGCGGCGGCAACAACCTTTATGGATTCTGACGTATGCATCGTTAACGGTTGTACATACAAGACCTTCGGCAATCAGGTTCATCCTGAATATGCGGTTTTTGTTGATGGTGACGACGAGCTTGCTGAAAAGTACGTTAATATCAGCGCAGTTGCTTTGAGCAACCTCAAACAGTATTTTGACGAAAAATACGACAGAAACAACTTCATCAAGAATGTTATTCTTGATAACATCCTCCCGGGTGATATTTACCTTAAAGCCCGCGAGCTTCGTTTCAATAATGATGCTGCAAGAGTGGTTCTTCTTATCAGAATTCCCGAGCAGTCTGATGCTTCTGCATACGATGTTATTCAGAATCTCTTCCCGGACAAGACTAAGGACTTTATCGTTAACGTAAGCGAAACAGATATCGCTCTTATCAAGGAAGTAAAGAGCAACATTGAATCAAAAGACCTTGAAAAGCTTTCGCGTTCAATCGTTGACTCACTTTCAACAGAGCTTTACGTTCATGCGCAGGTTGGTATCGGTACGGCAGTTATCGGCATCAAGGAGCTTGCACGTTCATTCAAGGAAGCTCAGGTTTCTCTTGAGGTCGGCAAGGTGTTTGATACTGAAAAAGCTATCGTAAGATATGACAGCCTCGGTATTGCACGTCTTATCTATCAGCTTCCGACAACACTTTGCGAAATGTTCCTCCACGAGGTATTCAAGCGCGGCTCAATCGAAAGCCTCGACCAGGAAACACTTTTCACAATTCAGAAGTTCTTCGAGAATAACCTTAACGTAAGTGAAACTTCAAGAAAGCTTTTTGTTCACCGTAACACTCTCGTTTACCGACTTGAGAAAATCAAGAAGCTCACAGGCCTTGATCTTCGCGAGTTTGACGATGCTATCGTGTTCAAAGTAGCTCTTATGGTTAAGAAATATCTCGATGCCAATCCGATCAAATATTAATTAAACAGAGGAATAGTATGATTGACTTTAAAAACGTGTCAAAGGTGTACGACAACGGCACGAAGGCTCTAAGCAATGTCAATATCCATATTGACAAGGGCGAGTTTGTTTTCGTTGTCGGCGCATCAGGTGCAGGTAAAAGTACATTCCTGAAGCTTATGATGCGCGAAGAAGTACCTTCATCGGGCACAATCACTATCAAGGACTATAATCTTGGCGAAATGAAAAAACGCAAGATCCCGTATTTCAGACGAAATCTCGGAATCGTTTTTCAGGATTTCCGCCTCATTCCCAATATGACGGTTTACGATAACGTTGCGTTTGCGATGCGCGTTGTCGGTGCAAGAGAAAAAGATATCCGCAAAAGAGTTCCGTACGTTATAAATATCGTCGGACTTTCGCACAAGGCACGAAATTATCCGAACGAGCTTTCGGGCGGTGAGCAGCAGCGCGTTGCTCTGGCAAGAGCACTTGTAAACAATGCTGATATCATCATTGCCGACGAGCCGACGGGTAACGTTGACCCGCAGATGTCGCTTGAAATCGTCGAGCTTCTTAAAAGGCTTAACGAAACAGGCACAACCGTTATAATGGTTACCCACGCGCACGACCTCGTCAGAATGTTCGATAACCGTGTTATCGTTCTTGACGGCGGTGAAGTTATCGCTGACGGTGCAGTCGAAGACGGCGGAATTCCCGTTCAGCAGGCATCGCACCTTAATATCGAAGCAAAAGAAAAAACATCAGAAAACAGAATCACACAGAAGTTTGTATCTGCTCCGCAGGAGGAGCCCGAACAGCCTCAGGAGGAAGATGCTCCCGATGCGGATTTCCTCAATGCGATTATTTCGGATACAGATACTTACAGAATATATGTTGAGGATGACACATCCGCACCGTCTGCGGCTGCCGAAAACAAGGAAGGCGGTGACGCAGAATGAAAAAGAAAAGAGGAAGTCTCGGCTACCTTACAAAAGAAGGTTTCAGAAACCTGTGGGTAAACCGAATGATGTCAGTTGCATCAATCGCTGTCCTTATGTCCTGTCTTGTTATGATGGGTACTGCGTTTATGGTGCTTGTCAATGTTGAAAGAATCCTCAACATTGTTGAAGAAGAAAATATTGTTTCCGTTTACCTTGAAATGGACGCAACCCTTGCCGATGTTGAACAGGTGAAGGAAGATATCCTTCTGACGGATAACGTTACAAAATGTGAATTCGTCAGCAAGGAGCAGGCATTCAGAGAGGCTCTTGAAAAGAATGAGTTCGATGCGAATTCCGAACTCTTTGCAGGAATTGAAAATCCGTTACCTGATATGTACGAAGTTTCAATGGAAGACGAAAAGCTTTTCGATGAAACAATAGCCAAGCTTGAAAGAATTGATAATGTTGATGTTGTCAGAGGAAGCAAGGATATTGCAAATATCCTCATTCAGATCCGTTCAACGGTTTCATACGTCAGCGTCGGCATAATCGTTGTTCTTCTCCTTATCTCGCTTTTCATCATTGCCAATACGATCCGTATTACAATGTTCAACAGACGACTTGAAATCAATATTATGAAATCGGTTGGTGCAACAAACTGGTTTATCCGTTGGCCTTTCATTGTGGAAGGTATGTTGCTCGGCGCAATTTCGGCTGTTGTGTCGCTCGGCGCAGTCTGGGGAATTTATGAGCTGCTTGAAAAATTAATTTACGAGCTTCTCGGTCTTATGAGCAGAGCATTTGTTGTTGCAGATTTCAAGGCTTATGCTTTGTACGTTCTTGCAGCATTTATCGTAATCGGTGTTCTTTCGGGCGGATGCGGAAGCTTTATATCAATCCAGAGATATCTTAAGGAGCGCGGAGGTGTTGTATATGATGACGAAGAATGATGTTTTAAAAAGAATCTGTTCTTTTCTTCTTTGCCTTTCTTTTGTTGTTGTAGGTTTAGGCGGATTTGCTCCGACAACACACGCCAAGAGTCTCAATTCACTCAAGGCTGAGCAGACCGAGCTTAAGGAAAAGGTAAAAGAAAGCGAAAAGAAAATCAAAGAGCTCGAAGCACAGCAGGCTGAGCAGGAAAAAATCATTGATGAGCTTAACAGACAGATCGGCCAGCTTAACGATCAGCTTGAAAATGTTAACGCTCAGCAGGAAGTTATAAACAAGGAAATCCGCGAAATAGAAGCAAAAATAGCAAAGCTTGACGAGGAAATCAGACAGCTCGATTTTGAAATAGCACAGAAGGACGCGGAGATAGAAGCTCTTGTTGAGCTTTACTGTGAACGCCTCCGAGCAAACTATATTGCAGGCGAAACTTCTGTTCTTGAGCTTTTTACCGCTTCATCTTCGCTTTCAAATTTCTTCAACAGACTTGAGCTTTTTAAACGAGTAACTGCTAACGATCAGAAGATCGTTGAACAGCTTAACGAAGAGATAAAAGCTATCGAAGAAATGAAGCAGAAGCTTGAAGATGCCAAGGCTGAAGTCGAGGCTGAAAAGGCAACTCTTGAAGTCAAGAGAGCGGAGCTTCAGGCGGCGGAAGATGAGCTTAAAGCAACTCAGAGTGAGATTCAGGCAAAGTCTACGGAGGTTAACAAAAAACTGCAGGCTATTAACTATCAGACAAAGCAGCTTGAAGTAAGCATTGAAAGTTACAATAAGGAAATGGATCAGGTTGAGTCTGAAATCGACAAGTTCCTTCAGTCACAGTCAAGCACAACTCCGATGGATCCGAACTCAAAGGGTTGGGTATGGCCGGTTCCGTATTCCAATTCATATGTTACTTCACCGTTCGGTTACAGAAACGACCCGATTTCAGGCAGATACAAGTTCCATGCAGGAATCGACATTTCAATGCCGAATGCTATGGGTAAAAAGCTTGTTGCAGTCAAGTCCGGTACGGTCATTCGTACGGTTCGCAGCAACTCGGGCTACGGCAACTACGTTATGGTTGACCATGGCGGCGGATACGTTTCACTTTATGCTCACTGTAAATCACTTGCAGTGTCTAACGGACAGAAAGTTGCACAGGGTCAGGTTATCGCCTATATCGGAACATCAGGCTACTCAACAGGACCTCACGTACACTTTGAAATCCGTAAAAACGGTGAAAAAGTAAATCCGGCTAATTACGTTTCCAAGTAATTATAAAAATCCGTTTGCAGTTTTTGCAGACGGATTTTTTCGTTGATCGGCAATGCAGCAGTTTAAAAGAATATTTTTACATACATCTTTTAAACGTTGAAAAATTAAATGTTATATGTTATCATATATTATGTATTAATTTTCGGAGGTTGCGAAATGAAGAAAAAACTCAACAAAAAAGCTTTGATTGCTATTGTTGCGGCTGTGGTCGTTATCATCGCCGTTGTAGCAATAATTCTCGGCAGCTCATTGGGTAATGCAAGCGTTCCCGGAAAGAAGAACGAAGACGAAGTCGGAGCTTCACCGGATACTCTTACACTCATCCAGGAAGGCGACGAGGTTAAAAAGGAAGACGTTACTGCTATCACTGCAGCAACAGCTCCGGACGGAAGTGTTCTTGACAACAAGGGCATTATCGACAAGGAAGGCCACAAGATTTATGCTACGGGCGAAAAGGATGCCGCAGGCAATCCGATTTATACAACAGGTAAGCTGGATTCAAAGGGCAATGTGCTTTACACAGCAAACCAGCTTAACTCTTTCGGAAAGTTAGTTTATTATTCAGGTCAGTATGTTGACGGAAAGCTTGTTCTTAAGCCGACGGTTGAAAGACCCGATTATAATTCAAACGACAGACCGAATCCGTATAAGCCGGAAACTCCGACAACAACTGTTACCGTACCTCTTAAAACAGAGTCCGATGTTAAAATCACAGGCACAAAGCGCGATTATATACAGTTCTTCGGCGGTAAGGGCATGGACAACTTCAACGCTGTTGCTCCGTGTGAAGACGGAGGTTATGTAGTTGCGGCTTATTCAAATTCTTATGACGGCGACTTCGAAGGCGTAAGCAAGGATTGGGCAGGCCATAGTGCAGTTATCAAATATGACGCAGAAGGCAATGTTATTTGGAAATACGACATCGGCGGTGACGCAGAAGTATGGTTCAACGACGTTACTGAGCTTGATGACGGTACAATCGTTGCAGTCGGCATGACAATGGCAGAAGAGGGCGAAATTCAGAAAACTTCTCAGTCTCATTCAGCTCTTATCGTACGCCTTAAGAAAAACGGTTCGCCGATGTGGACATATGTTTTCCCCGGCAGCCAGGATTTCGCAGGCGAATTTATTCAGTGTGTTGATGCAACTCCGGACGGCGGTTTTGTAGTCGGCGGCAAGGC
Source organism: Clostridia bacterium (assembly GCA_017625835.1). Lineage (GTDB taxonomy): Bacteria > Bacillota > Clostridia > Oscillospirales > Acutalibacteraceae > CAG-488. The sequence continues at coordinate 55,548 of JAGAKF010000051.1, read as the reverse complement.
AGAAAGCAACGCAGGCTTCTTCAAGGGCGAAGGAATGGAGCGTAAGGCTTTCCTCTTCAAGTTTGATAAAAACTGTAATCTCAAATGGCGCCGTATTCTTTCAGGTTCAATGTCCAATAATTTTGCAGCGGTTGACGTAAGCAAAAACGGTGATGTTTTCGCAACATGCGTAACGGTTTCCGATGACGGCGATTTTGCAGGTATCGTTTATCCTGCAAAGGCAGGCGCAATGAACACTGTTCTTGTTAAGCTTAATAAGAACGGCGACCTTGAATGGAAAAAGTATCTTCAGGGATCAGGCAACAGCCAGTATGAAGCAGTTTATGCAACAGAAGACGGCGGTTGCGTTGTTGCAGGTTCATATCTTGTAAACAAAAAGGCTGACGGTATTTACAGCATGACATACGGCAAGTCTGACGGTTTTGTTATCAGATACAACAAAGACGGTGATGTGCACTGGGCAAGAGTTGTCGGCGGTGCAGGCGCAGATTACATCCACGGCATAACAGGTATTGACGGCGGATTCGTAATCGTCGGACGTACAGATTCATCAAACGGTGACTTCAACGGTGAGGTTGTCGGAGGCAAGGCAGACGGCTTTATTATGTATCTTGACGAAAAAGGTCAGACAGCTGAAAAGTTGATCTTTGACGGCAAGAACGAGGATTTTGCAAAATCTGTTTGCACCCTTGCAGACGGAACCGTTGTCACGGCAGGCTCAACGGCTTCAAAGGACGGTTTCTTCCACAAGTCAGGAGCAGATAACCAGTTTAACGGTTATGTAGCAAAGTTTACAACTCAGCATTAAAAACAAAGCAGGAGACTCGGTTCTCCTGCTTTTTGTTATATTTGGCTTATCGAAAAAACAATGCGGTTTTATACTTTACAAACTTACTGACGAGTGATAAAATTACTGTATACTACCAGAAAGGATTGGTTTTATGAAAAAGCTTTTGTGTATCATACTGTCCGTTGTTATGGTTATTTCTTCAACCTGTTTTCTTGCAACGGCGGCAGGTGAGGTGGAGGGAGAAATCAGCGATTATCCCGTAATCATTGTTCCCGGTTACAGTTCAACAAACCTTTATTACGGCGACAGCCTTGAAACAGGCGAAAGCGTATGGGGTCTTGATTTTGACCTTGTGCTTGAACGTGTTTTTGCGCGTATTGCAGATCTCGGAATCGGTCTTGGTAAATTCGCTTTTGACAATGCTGATTATATAACCGATGTCGTAGCCGAGGAGATGGTTGTTCTCTTAGAGAAGCTTCGCTGCAATCCTGACGGAACGAGTGCTTACGAGCTTCATCAGGACTATACAGATGCTCTTCATAAAAATAACGCGTTTCTTATCGAAACGCGTACCGACACAAAGTACAGACAGGAAGTTGAAATCTCTGAGGAGATTGCGCAGTACATCGGCCACGAGAATATATACAATTTCAGTTGCGATTTCCGTATGGGTGCGGAGAGCTGTGCGAACGAGCTTGATGCTTTCATTCAGTCCGTAAAAGAACACAGCGGCAAGGAAAAGGTCAATCTTTTTGCAATCAGCCACGGCGGTCAGGTTACCGCAACGTACCTTGCTCTGTACGGTGACAAGGGTGACGTTGACAACGCTGTTATGACTGTCCCCGCAATCGGCGGTGCAGGAATCGCGTACAATGCGATGATGGCTAACGTTGAGTTTGACGAAGAGTGCCTTGTTCGTTTCGTAGAAAACGGAACAATGACAGAGGAAAATTACAACTGGCTCGTAAAGGCACATCAGCTTGGCTTTGTGGATACTCTCCTCAACGCTCTTTTTCCGAAGATTCTTCCGTCAATCGGATATTGGGGAAGCCTCTGGGATTTCATTCCGCTTGAAAAGTACGAAGAAACAAAAGATGCTCTTCTTGACAGCGAGGAAAGCGCAAGACTTATTAAGATAAGCGACCGTTTCCATTACGAAATCCTTCCTTCAATGCCCGAAAAATTTGCAGAGTGCATTGAAAACGGTATGAATATTTCGATCATTTCAGGTACAGGCAACCGAATTGTAACGGGTATGCCTGCAAATTCTGACGGAATTATTACAACAAATGCTTCAACGGGTGCAACCTGCGCTCCTTACGGCAAGCGTTTTGCCGATGGTTATATTCAGATAAATCCCTGCAACGGTAAGGATAAGATTTCTCCGTCTATGGAAATTGATGCTTCAACAGCATATCTTCCTGACAACACCTGGTTTGTTGACGGACTTTTCCACGGTATGACTTATAAGGATAATTACTCGAGAATCCTTATGATGACACTTCTTCTGACGGACGACATAACCGACGTTTATTCGAATAAAGATTTCCCGCAGTTCAAGTATTCAACCAACGCTTCGCATACGGTTCATTTCGGCTTCGGCGGTTGCAATGAGGGCATTGTGTCGGATAAGGCTGAAAGCCTTGTTGTAACAAACGTGTGTGCAAACAGCACCGTAAGAATCATTGCTGTTGAGAGCGACGGAATTGACCTTCAGTTTGACGTTGACCCGAGCGAAAAGCTTGAACCGGGCGAAAGAACAGAGATTCCGTTCACGGGCGAAATCCCTGAAGTATCGGGACAGGTGGTGAACGTAACGGTTTACTATGCTATGGACACAATTACCCCGATCGGATACAGAACGCAGACGTTCAGAATCCTTAACGGCGAACTCGTTGAAACTGTTGAGGGTTATGAGGATACGGAAGCGAAGACCGCATTTGACAACTTTATTGATGTGAATGTTGATTCTCTTCTGAGAAGTCTCGGACTTAAAGAAATCTTTTCAATGATTTTTTCAATAATCAATTATTGGTTATCAGCAATTAATATCTAAAAAATAAAGTGACTTGTTCAGCCGAGCAAGTCACTTTTTGTTATATTTTTTTGCCGTTTATTTTAATCGGTTTTGCAGGGGTTCCGACTGCCGTGCAGTTTGCAGGAAGATCGCGGATAACAACCGATCCTGCTCCGACAATCGTTCCTTCGCCGACAGATACACCCTGGATAACCTGAGACCCTGCGCCGATTTCACAATCTTCACCGACGTGAACGGTACCCGAAATATTTACACCGGGATAGCAGGTTACAAAATCGTCGATGACTGAATCGTGTCCTATCGTTCCGTCAGCGCCGAAGTAAACGTGATTACCGATTTTAATATCAACCGTAATATACGTATGGGCGCAGATGATACAACCTTCACCGAAAGTCACTCTGTTCTTGCAATAAACACAGGCAGGGTCAATCAGCGTTGCGAACTTAACGGGAGCGATTTTAAGAATTTTTTCAACAGCAGACTTTCTGATGTCCGCACGGCCGACGGCACATACATAATATGCATCGGGATATGTTGCAACGTCAGCAGAATTTCCGAGAACTCTGTATCCGTCAATAATCTTTCCCTTATAGCTCGGCTTATCATCAATAAAACCAAGGATATTCCATTCGGGCTTTACGGCGTTGATTCTTTCCGCCATCCAGACGGTTTCTCTTCCGAGGCCGCCGGCACCGATGATAATCAGATCTTTCATCTTGCACCTCCTTTTGTTAATTTTCAAACAATCATTACTCGTATTATAACATTTTTGGAACTTTATTGCAAGCGGATATTCCTTGTCGTAATGTATAGGTTTTTTATACGGTTTTTGGTCATATTTACTTTAATGTAACGATACTTACGCCGTCTTCGCCCTCACCGAATGTTCCGAGACGGTGAGATTTAACGAACGTTGACTTTTTAAGATATTCACGGACAGCAGAACGAAGCACACCCGTGCCCTTGCCGTGGATAACGGTAAATTCGCCGATGCCCATTCTGAGCGCGTGGTCGATATATCGGTCAAGCTCAAGAAGTCCCTCGTCAACCGTCATACCCCTGAGGTCAAGGCTCGTCTTTGCGCTCATATTCATACGGCTTTCCATCTTACCTGTTGCGACTGTACGCTTACCGCCCGTTTCCTTCTTTTTCTTTTCAACAAGGCGGAGAGTCTCTTCTTTAACTCGTGTTTTCATCGTGCCCATCTGTACGGTTACGAGGCCTTTTTTGTCTTTAAGCGTAACGACGGTTGCTTCATTTCCAATGTCTGCAATAATAACGGTGTCACCGATTTTAAGCGGACGGGGAAGAACGTAATCTTCGTCATTGTCAAAGGTTCCGATGATCGGGTCGGCTGCGGAATCAATCGCATCGATTCCCTTTTTGACCGCTGCTCTTGCACGGCGAGCCATTTCAGCAGCGTCCTTTTCCTTTGCCTGCTGCTTGCGAAGCTCTTCAAGCTCATTAAGAAGCTGATAGGCTTCTCTCTTTGCCTGCTCCGTAATGCGGAGCGCCTGAGCCTTTGCGTTCTCCATTTCTTTTTCGCGCATTGTCTGTATTTCTGCTTTCATATGTTTTGCTTTTTCAAGCTCTCTGTCGGCAGCTGCGCGGATTTTCAAAGCCTCGTTGTGTTCATCTTCCATCTTTTTGCGGCTTTGCTCAAGGCGGTCAACAACGTCTTCGAAACGGGTGTTTTCCGTCGAAACAAGCTCCTGCGCGTGTTCGATTATATCGTCCGAAAGTCCGAGCCTCTGAGAGATTGCAAAAGCATTTGAACGTCCCGGCACACCGATAAGAAGACGGTATGTAGGACGAAGCGACTGAACGTCAAATTCACAGCTTCCGTTGGTAACTCCGTGCGTCTGCAAAGCGTAAGCCTTAAGCTCCGCATAGTGAGTAGTAGAAGCAATTTTAGCTCCTTGATTGCGAAGCTGTTCAAGAATCGAGATTGCAAGCGCCGCACCCTCAACGGGGTCTGTGCCTGCACCCAATTCGTCGATAAGAACAAGGCTGTTGCCGTCAGCTTCTTCAAGGATTTTTATTATGTTTGTCATATGAGACGAGAATGTCGAAAGCGATTGTTCAATGCTCTGCTCGTCACCGATATCGGCAAGAACCTTTGTGAAAACGGAGATCTTGCTTCTGTCGTTAACGGGGAGCATAAGTCCGCACATCGCCATAAGGGACATGAGACCGATAGTCTTTATCGAAACCGTCTTACCGCCTGTGTTGGGACCTGTTATAACGATTGTGTCGAAGTCCTTGCCGAGCTGAATGTCAACGGGGACAACCTTCTTTTTGTCAATAAGCGGATGCCTTGCCTGGCGGAGTTCGATAATTCCTTCGTCATTCATTTCGGGAACGGATGCATTCATCGCATAGGCAAGCTGTGCCTTTGCGAAAATAACATTAAGCTCAACGGCACATTCGTAGCTCTGCTTGATTGAGTTTGCGAAACTGCCGACAGTTGCCGAAATTTCTGCAAGGATACGGTCGATTTCGTCCTTCTCCTGGTTTTTGAGAAGACGGATCTGGTTGTTTGCTTCAACAACGGGCATCGGCTCGATGAATATTGTCGCACCGCTTGCCGAAGAGTCGTGAACGAGACCGGGAATTTCGCTTCGGTATTCGTTCTTGACGGGCACAACGTAGCGGCCGTTTCTCATTGTGATGATGTTGTCCTGAAGATATTTTGAATAGTTGGTGTTGTGTGTAAATTTGCCGAGCTGTTCGCGCACCTTGCCTTCCTGCGCACGGATTTTTCTTCTGATATCCGCAAGAAGAGGGGAAGCATTGTCCGCAATCTCTTCTTCTGAAATGATTGCGTTTGTAATCGTTTCTTCAAGGAATTTGTTCGGCACAAGTGAAGAAAAATAAATATCGAGGATTGTCGCAACGCCTTCGTTGGTGCTTCTCCACTGAACGATGGAACGGATAACTCTCAGCACGGCAGCGATATCAAGAAGCTCACGAAGACTGAGTGTGCTTCCCGCATCCGCTCTGAAAAGCGCATTGTTGACGTTTGTCAGTCCGCCGAAAGACGGACCGCCGAAACGGGCAAGAAGCATATGTGCATCACGTGTCTGGTTCATAAGAGCCTGTGCGTTTTCAAGGTCTGTTTCGGGCACAAGCTCAAGCGCAAAAAGGCGTGCATCCTCACAGGAAGTGTGGGATGCGAGCTTTTCGAGCACTTTATCAAGCTCAAGCGATTTATGATGTTTGTTCATATCGCTCATCCTTTCATGGATTTATAGAAATCAAGTGTCTTAAATTTTTTCGCTGTCTGCGTAAGAAGAAAGTTTTCCGTAACCTGAGCGAGAAAGTCCATACTTTCCTGCGGCAGGGTGAAAGAAAAAAGCTTTGCGAAGTCCACATAACAGATATGACGCATAGCGGAAAGCACACCGTTCGGCAGAGCGATGCACGTGTGGTCAGAAACACATTCGTCACAGAAAATCTGACCTTCAACAGGGCTGAAAAACATACCTGTTTCAGAAAATTTTTCGCAGTCGCCGCAGACGACGAGGTCGGGCATATAACCCGAAAGTGTCATCATTCTCAGCTCAACGATTGATTTCAGCTGTGAATGAGACCGTTTGTTTTTAGAAAGCATATGTAACGCGTTGAGAACGAGCTTCAAATAGTCAGCGGCATCATCCTCAACGGGTGCAAGTTCACCTGCAAGCTCACAGAAGTACTGGGCAAGTGAAAGCGATTCTATATCGTTTCGCAGATCAAAAAATATCTCAATCGGCTGCGCTTCGTCAATCGAGTAGGCATCCTTTCCGCGGTAAATCGAAAAGTTTCCGTAGGCGAAAAGCTGTGTCGCACTCTGCGACTTGCTTTTGATCCTCTTTGCTCCTCTTACGAAAGCGCGCAGAACGCCGTAGTCACGGGTAAGCAGGGTAACAAGACGGTCATCCTCGCCCGTCTGCTGTTCCCGTATTATCAATCCGTCCGTGCTCAGCTTCATTTTCGTTCTCCTGTGTAATGTTTCTGTATTGCAGATAATCGCAAACCTTGCCCGTGGAAGCAAATTTGTACCAGGCGGCAAGTTCTTTATAGTTTGTGTTCATAAAATATCCCTCCAAATAAAAGTATTTGCAGGGATGATTTTTTTATTATATTTTAGTCAAGTCCAAAATTATGAATTAAACCTTCGCGGTTTCTCCAACCTTCCTTAACTTTGACCCAGCAACGAAGGTTGATTCTGCACATGAAAAACTTTTCCATATCTTCACGCGCTCTTGTTGAAACTCTCTTGAGCATTGCTCCGCCCTTGCCGATGATGATTCCTTTATGGCTGTCTTTTTCGCAGTAAATAACTGCTTCAACGTCCATAATGTCGGAATCCTCGCGTTCGCGCATTTTCTCAATGCTTACTGCGACACCGTGCGGAATCTCACGGTCGAGATTGCGAAGAAGCTTTTCGCGGATCATTTCCGCCGCGATAACTCTTTCGGGCTGATCTGTAAGAGTATCTTCGGGGAAGAAGAAAACACTTTCCTCTGCAAGCTTACTCAACTCTTCAAGAAGAGCTTCCATATTAATTCCCCTCATAGCTGAAACGGGAACAATAGCTTCAAAATCGTAAACCTGCGAAAGCTCGGCAATTCTTGTCATAAGAACTTCCTTTTCGGGAAGCGTGTCAACCTTGTTGATCGCAAGGATAACGGGCATTTTAAGCTTTTTGAATTTTTCAATCAATTCCTTTTCGGCAGGGCGAAGTTCTCCCTGAGGCTCAACAACGAACAGACAAGCGTCAACGCCTGCAACGCTGTCGCTTACTGCCTGAACCATCTTTTCGCCAAGCTTTGTTTTCGGTCTGTGGAAACCGGGAGTGTCCGTGAAAACAAGCTGAGTGTCGCCCTCGGTCAGAACACCCATAATCTTTGTACGGGTGGTCTGCGGCTTTTCGGAAACAATAGCTATTTTCTGTCCGAGCAAACGGTTAAGAATTGAGGATTTGCCGACGTTAGGGCAACCCACAATCGCAATAAATGCGGTTTTAGTCATCAGATTTCCTCCGTATAGTAGCTGTCGCTACGCTTAAGTCCGAGCTGAGTAAGAACGGTCTCTTCTTTTTCTCTCATACGTACCATTTCAAGTCCGCCGTTCTCATGGTCATAGCCGAGAAGGTGGAACATTGAGTGAACGGTAAGGAATGCAATCTCTCTCTGTAAAGAATGGTCGTAAAGCTTGGACTGCATAATGGCGTGCTCGATTGAGATAACAATATCACCGAGCATTTTTGCTCCAGTGTCGTGGTTTATATCGTAAACACCGTTCTCGCCGAGAGGGAAGGAGAGAACGTCCGTGCTGTTGTCAACATTACGGAACTCTTTATTGAGCTGGTGTATAATTTCATCGTTAACGAATCTTACGCTGATTTCGGCTGAGCCTTCAAAGCCCTCGTTTACAAGAACGGCATTACAGCAACGTCGTACAAGCATTCTCACACCGGTGGGGATTCTGATGTCTTTCTGGTCGTTTGTGATAATTACTTTGATTTTGTCTGTCATTTTCTTTTCTTTGCCTCCTCGTATTTTTCGTACGCCTTGATAATATCCTGTACGAGTTTATGACGTACGACATCCTTTTCGGTAAAATGAACGATTTTTACATCGTCAATATTTTTAAGTATCCTTGTAGCTTCAATAAGTCCCGAACGTTTTCCGTCAGGAAGGTCGATCTGTGTCACGTCACCCGTGACAACCATTTTGGAATTGAAACCGAGTCGTGTAAGGAACATTTTCATCTGTTCCGGGGTGGTGTTCTGCGCCTCGTCGAGAATTACGAAGCTGTCGTCAAGAGTTCTGCCTCGCATATAGGCAAGGGGAGCCACCTCGATACTGCCTCTTTCCTGATAGCGTTGAAAATTCTCTGCGCCGAGCATATCGAACAGCGCGTCGTAAAGCGGTCGCAGATAAGGGTCAACCTTCTGCTGAAGATCACCGGGAAGGAATCCGAGCTTTTCGCCTGCTTCAACTGCAGGACGCGTAAGGATAATTCTGTTGATTTCCTTTGCTCTGAAAGCGTTGACTGCCATCGCAACTGCAAGGTAGGTTTTACCTGTTCCTGCAGGGCCGACGCCGATAACGATTGTGTTGTCCTCGATCGCGCGGACGTATTTTTCCTGACCGATGGTTTTGGGTTTTACGGGTTTTCCTCTCGTTGTAAGGCAGATACAGTCGCCGCTCATCTGTTTAAGCTTATCCTCGGCGCCGTCGTCAACAAGGCTTGTGACGTATCTCACATTCTGCTCGTCGAGCGACTCACCCTTATTGATAAGACCGAGAAGACCGTTGATTGCCCTTACGGCAAGGCTTACGTTTTCGGCTTCACCGCTGACCTTCAGGTCAGCACCGCGGCAAACAACCTTGACGGAATATTTTTTCTCTATGAGCTTTATGTTTTCGTCAAAACTTCCGAAGAGGCTCACGGCCTGCTCCATACGTTCAAAATTGATTATCTGCTCGAACAAAAGGACAACCTCGCTTTGTTTTAAAAATGAAGTGAAGTAAATTTATTCCAAAACACTGTCTTCAGAGTGCATTATAACATATAATGCACGAAATGTCATTGAAAAATCAAAAATTCACAATTATTTTTAAACATATTTTTTTAGTAAACTTTATACATTTTGCTTGATTCTCGGGGAAAAACGTCAAATTAAACCTTGACTTAACACGTTTATTTTGGTATGCTATAATCAGGATAGGAGGGGAATGCATGAGCAACAAAAAACCGCAGCAAAAAGAAAATCAGCCGATAAAGCAGAAGCTGACCCTTCCGTGGCTTATTATTTCGATTGCATCAATGATCGTTTTCTTTGCTTTTGTTGTTGCGATGTTTTACGGCAAGTACGAAGCCGAGCTTTTTGCAACGTTCGTTCTTGTTGTTGCAGCAGGAGTTTTCCTTGACGGAGTGCACAAGAAAAAGCAGAACTATATCTCGGGCAACATCAACTTCTTTATGGTAATACTGTGTATATTGTGTGCCGTGATGATAGTTGCGATCAACAGGTAAATAAAGGATTTTATACTTTTTGGGAAAAAGTATAGAAATATAAGAAACAATGTGGTACGATGTTATCACAAAAAACATTTGGGGGTTAATAAAATGAAAGAAACACTCGTAAAAGCACTTGCCGCTATCATTTGCGTAGTTATTTTATGCGTAAGCATTTCAGGCGCAGTTGAAAGCTATGTAACAGCTGAAAAAGACGTAGCTGAGTACAAGGCATCAATGGTTCAGGCAGGCGGATCATCAAACGGCGGTCTGATGGGCGGTTCAGGCGATATGGGCGGCTCAACAGGTGACTTGGGCGGTTCAGGCGATATGGGCGGCTCGACAGGCGATATGGGCGGTTCAACAGGCGATATGGGCGGTTCAACAGGTGACGCAACAGTTCCCGGCGATGCAACAGGTGATGCAGGCAATGCAGGTAACACAGGCGATGCAGGTAACGCGGGCGCACAGCAGCCGGCTAAGCTTACAAAGGCTGACGTTATTAAGTTCTTCAATGCAGAAACAGCTAAGGCAGCAAAAGGTTCTTACAAGCTTACAAGAACCGGTAAGTTCATTAAGCCGATCGACGTTGGTTCGTTGACAGATGCTCTTAACAAGATCATCACAGGTGTTGACAAGAACGCAAACCTTGACTCAGTTGTTGGTGGTTTCCTTGGTATTAAGAAGGATCCTATCAAGGGTGACGTTAAGAACGGTAAGGGCGAAGGTTTTGACGCAAAGTATATGATCAAGGCTATGGCTCTTACAGAAGCTGACGTTGTTGATTTCGCAGTAAACGGTAATACATATAAAATCAAGGTTAAGGATTGTGTAACACCGGATGCTAAAAGTGCAATTGCACACGCAACAAACGACTACATCACATTCGCTGAAGTTAACAAGGGTATTTCAGATTCAGTAGGTAATGCAGTTAGAGTTGTTCCTGAAGAGTCAGAAGCAAAGTATTCAAACATCATCTTCACAGCAACAGTTGTTGACGGCAAGATTACAACTCTTGAGTATTCATACACACTTGATGCAAGCCTTAAGATTAAGCTTGCAATCCCCAGCGCAACAGGTACAGGCCAGGCTACAATCTCAGGCAAGTACACAGATATCAAGTATTAATAGTTGATTTTTTAAAGGGCATCGTCGGAAGACGGTGCCTTTTTTATTGGTAATTTTCTCGATTCGTAGATTTTTAAATGTTGAAAAAGTCCGACAAAGGTGATATTATGTAGTCATAACGAAAAAAGAGGGTATTATAGATGAAAGAGACAGTTGTAAAAGTACTTGCGGCTATTATCTGTGTTGCGATTTTTTGTTCAATGTTAACCTCTGCAATAGGCAATTATACAGATGCTATGAAAAGCATTGCTGGCTTCGGCGGTTCCGATTCAGGCTATGCAGGAAGCATTTCCGACGGAAGCATTGTTGATCAGGCTTACCCGGATTCACAAATGCCTGTTGACGGAACAGTTGATAATTCCGCAGCAGGGGACTCTGCGGATTCTGCAACTGATGTAGTGCCGTCAGACACTGCGGGCGCAGGAGCAACAACTCCTGAATCAGGCTCAGCCGACCCGACCTCATATTCAAAAGAGCAGGCTGTCAGATATTATACGGAGAGCATGAAAAAATCCTACAGTTCTTCGAAAGTAACAATCAAGAAGACTGATTCAATCGATATCAATGTTATTTCAATCACTCCCGGCGGTAATATAGCGACAAAGGTTGCCAATAAGATTATTGAAGCATATGCAACCACGACCGAGGGCACAAAAAGCTTCGCAAAGGGTGTTGCGGAAGACGGAAGCAAAGAGACTGCTGAAGCATTTTCCGTTCCTGTTGCTCTTGACCCGAGAGGAGCTAAAACTGCGACGGTGACCAAGAAGGGCAACGATTACGAAATCAACATTCTCGTTGTGCCGGAAGCTGCAACGCTTAAAAAATTCCCCGTTTACAATAAGCAGTGTTCTTTCCCGCTTGACCTTGCTTCGGTCGACCTTTTCGGTATCAACGTTACTTCGGCAGATTTCAGCTATACAGGTACGAAGCTCAAGGCGGTTGTCGGAGCTGACGGCTACGTAAAGTATGCCGAGGTTTATATGCCCCTTGCCGGTGGCGGCGGCGGTAACCTCATCGGAATCGACGGCTCAGCCGAGGTTTCAGGCTCTATGACAAAAACAATGACTTTTACATATTGATGTCTATTTTACAGGTGATAATATGATTCTTTACATAATCCGTCACGGTGAACCTGACTATTCAACAGGTCATCTTACAGAAAAAGGCTGGCTTCAGGCGGAAGCGGTCGGAAAAAGAATGGCGAAGCTTAAGGTAGACAGAATTTTTGCCTCGCCGATACTTCGTGCACAGCAGACGGCAGAGCCTGCCTGCAGATTGCTTGGACTTGAAAAGCAGACCGAGGAATGGTCGCACGAAATCGGTGACGAAAGACTGACATCTTTCCCGGACGGAGAAATGAAGTCAATTTCATTTGTCCAGAATACTTATTACAGACAAAACGGAAATATAGATCTTCCTTTTGATAAGGCGTATGAATGCGATGGAATCAAGCAGTCCGAAATGAAAAAGGCTGTGGACTATATTGAGAAAAACGGCAACGATTTTCTTGAAAGACTGGGCTATAAAGAGGAGAACGGTGTATACCGAATCCTTAAGGAAAACAATGAGAAAGTTGCTTTGTTCTGCCATGCGGCTTTTTCAAGAGCGTGGGTTTCAGTTCTGTTGCATATTCCTTTGCACATTATGTGGGCAGGCTTTGACTATGACTATACGGGTGTAACGGTTATTGAATTTCAGAATAACGAAAACGGAATAACAGCACCGAAATGCCTGCAATATGCAGATTTGTCGCATCTTTACGCAGAGGGCATAGATGATGCCCAGAACGATGTTTCTCAGATGTAAACAGAAAAAAGCTGTGTCTCGACCGAAAGGTTAAGACACAGCTTTTTAATCATTAATAAAATTATGCAGCAAAGTTAGCGAAGAAGTTCTCGATAATATCGATGATACCTGCAGCATCAAACTCGCCGAGGTATGAAAGAAGCTCCTCTACCATTGCAAGAATCTGAGCAACGAAATCCATTGTTAAAACCCTCCTTATTTTGTCGGATTGCTCCGCATACATAATATAGCATAATCAACACGGTGTAGTCAATCGACGAAATAGCAAAAAAACAAGGGGCGGTTTTTGTACACAATTCCGAGAATGTATAGTTTATCTCAGCAAATCGTTAACTTTTTCGGTCATTGCTTCGGCAGTATCTCTGTAATACTGTGTTTTTGGATTCGGATGCTTGTTTTCTTCCCAAAGCTTCTGAGCAACGGGAGCCCACTCAGCCGCGAATTTGTCGCACTTTGAGCAAAGGTGCTCAACGCCCTCCTGATTCACAAGGTCCGTCGATTTTGCGCCCGTCATCTTGATGATTTTACGAAGATAGTCGGGATTTTCAAGAAGCGGACAAGGACGCAGATGGTTGTCGTTAAACGGCTGGTTGTGGTAATAAGCCATAAACAGCGGGCTCTGCAAAGCTTCGAGAATTGTATGGGTACGGATGTTTGAATCCGAAAAATGAACGAAAACGCAAGGCTCCATATCACCTGCAGAGTTGATATGGAAATAGTTTCTTCCGCCTGCGATACAACCGCCGACGTATTCGCCGTCATTCTGGAAGTCCATAACAAACATCGGTTTGCCCGTTTTGCCGTTGCGGACTTTTTTGAGCCACTTGTACATATAAGTTCTCTGCTCAGGTGTGGGAATGAGGTCTGCGGGAGCGTCTGTTCCGACAGGCATATAGTTGAAATAAAGGCCGAACTTAACGCCTTTTGAAATCATAAGGTCAAGGAATGCATCGCTTGTAACTTCGTCGATGTTCTTTGAAGTATAGCAAACTGAAATACCGTAAAGACACTTGTTTTTCTGAAGCAGCTCGAGCGCTTTAAGCGTACATTCGTAAGCGCCTTCACCGCGTCGGAAGTCGTTGGATTCCTGAGAGCCTTCAATACTCAGCGCAAGCGCAAGGTTGCCGACAGCCTTCATGTCTTCGCAGAATTTCTGGTCGACGAGGGTTGCATTTGTGTATGCAAGGAACGTACAGTTTGGATGCTTACGGCAAAGCTCAAGAATGTCGTTCTTACGGATAAGGGGTTCGCCACCCGTGAACATATAAAGATGTGTGCCGAGCGCAACACCCTGGGAAACGATGCTGTCCATTTCCTCAAGGCTGAGGTTGAACTTGTGGCCGTATTCTGCTGACCAACAGCCCTTGCATTTAAGGTTGCAGGCACTTGTTGGATCAAGAAGCATAATAAACGGAATGTTACATTTGTATTTCTCTCTGTTTTTTCTTACGGCTCTTGTACCGTGATATCCGGCGCCGAGAACAAAGGAAAGAAAAGCTTTTTTCAGGTTTTCGCGGTCAATGTCGTTGAGGATGCTCATCGCATAATCTGACCATACATTGTCGTCGTCTGTAAGTGCCGCGCGGAACGAATCGAAAACCTTTTTCGGGAAAGTTTTGCCTGACACAAACTCTGCTTTATTGATGAGTTTTATGATGTTGGCTTTCGGGTCTTTGTCAACGTATTTCAGTGTTTTGTCAAGAATGAAGCCTGTTATAACTCTGAGTACACGTTCTGAAAACATTACGGCACCTCCTTTTTTAAAGATACAAAATATTTTCTCACATTTTAATCTTATTGTCAACTGCAAAAACTTTACATATATTATATTTTGGTAAAAAGTCAGGGTTATGCAGGATTCGTGGATATTCATTTATTGACAAATCTGTGCAAGCTGGTATATAATTATTAAGCAAATTAATTATTTTTGGAGGCTTTGCTATGAAGAAATTTTTAAGTATTCTCTTGGCAATCGTTATGTGCCTCGCTGTTGCAGTTCCTGCTTTTGCAGCTAATACAACAAGCGACCTTAAGTTCGGCACAGACGGCAAATTCAAGATTATGCAGCTCAACGACACACAGGATATGATCCTCAAGGACGTTGCTGAAGTTAAGTTGATTATGGCATCAATCGAGCAGGAAAATCCCGATCTTCTTGTTTTCGTAGGTGACCAGCTTACGGACTTCTACCCCGGCGCAAACATCAAGGGGCTTAAGAAGTGCTTGTCAAATCTTTTCGACATCATCGACAGCTACGACATCCCGTTCATCCTCACTTTCGGTAACCATGACCACGACTATGAGGATATGTGGCCCCTCGAGGAGCAGTTGGCTTTCTACAAGCAGTACAAGAATTGTATCGTTCCTGATGACAGATGTGATGCAGGTACATACAATGTGCCGATTATGTCTTCAAACGGCAAGAAAGTTGCTTTCAATATCTATATGATGGATACAAACAATAAGCGCGCTGACAGCGACCTTCTCACAGGTTACGAAGGCGTAAGAGAGAATCAGGTTGAATGGTACAAGAAGACAAGCGATGAGCTTAAGGCTGCAAACGGCGGCAAGGTTGTTCCGTCACTTCTCTTCCAGCACATTCCTTGTAAGGAAATCTACCAGTTCCTTGATGAAGTTTCATACAAGGATGCAGGCGACGACGCAGTATTCAGTATCGATAACTTCAAGTGGTACACACTTAACGATAAAGTAATCGACGGTGTTCTTGGTGAAGTTCCGTGTTCAGAGCCTCTTGAGAGCCATACAGGCCAGTATCAGGCTTGGGTTGAAAAGGGTGACATCGTTGGCGCATTCTTCGGCCACGACCACGTAAACAGCTTCTACGGTAAGACAGACGACGGTATCGTCATGGGTTACAACGGCGGTACAGGCTTCAGCTCATACGGCAGAGGCGGCGACCGTTCAGTAAGAGTTTTCGAAATTGACGAAAACGATCCTGCAAACTACGATACATATGAGTTGAAATTCAACGAAATGGTACTCGACATTCCGTTCTATTTCCTTGATCTCTTCTCACCCGCAATCGTTACAACACTCGGCAAGATTTTCAAGGTAATCTTCCCCGGTTTTGTATGGGATCTCATTCTTGATTCTATGGCTGAATAAGTTGAAATAAATTAAGGCACTCTCTGAAGAGGGTGCCTTGTTTTATGCAAATTCGGGTTTGTTGAGCAAAGGCGATGCCTTTGCAATGATGCATCCGCTGTGCGGATATGATGAATGATGTTCGCTACGCGAATGATGTGTTTGCATTGCAAACATTAAGGGTCTGAGACGCTAAAATATAACACCTCGACTTTGATAGTGCCTGTAGGGGAGGCGTTTCGCCTCCCGCAAAATTGCACCGTATCTGGCGGGACGGGAAACCCGTCCAGTACGCTGTTTATTCGGTTTGTCAGGCTTATTAGATTTAGCAGGCTCCAAACCTCCCTCTGACGAGGGAGGTGGCAAAACCGAAGGTTTTGACGGAGGGAGAGATAACGCAAGTTTAACTACCCCTCAGTCTTGCCTACGGCAAGCCAGATTCCCTGACAAGGGGAGCTACGCTCTATTTTAGATTAATTATAATCAAAAGAGCTCTACAAACCCAAATTTGTAAGGATGGTTTATCATTGCAAAAGGGTTGCCCGTCTGAGCAACCCTTTATGTTTATCTATCTGCTTTTAAAAATAATATTTCACAAATTCAGCGAGGCAGGGAACGAGATTTTTAATGTTCGCTCCTGTTGTATTGATGCAAAGATGATAGTTCTTCATATCGCCCCATTCTTTGTCCGTAATGAGTCTTCTCTGTCTGGCGCGTCCCGCATCAACCTGCTTTATTTTTCTTGCAAGCTCCTTGTCGGAGAGTGCCTCGTTCTTGGGCGCACGCCAACGGCAACGCGCGAGCTTGCTTTCGGTATCGGCATAAACGAAGATATTGAGCGGTTTATAGTCGCGCAGAAGCACATCGGCACTTCTTCCGACGATGACCATATCAACATTCTTTTTTGCAAGAGCCTTTATAATTTTCTGTTCCGTAACAAGCAGGTTTGTAACGTTCTGCTGCAAAGCATCGGCATAAAGAAAAGTTCTTCCGAAGGTTACGGGAAAGTTTATTGAAAAACTACCGTCAAGAACGTTTTCAACAAAGCCTGCGTCCATGTTGCTTTCTTCTGCGACCTGGTCAATGATTTCACGGTCGTAATATTCAAATCCGAGGGCATCAGCAAGTCTTTTTCCAAGCTCTCTGCCTCCGCTTCCGAATTCACGGCTTATAGTAATAATTCTTGCCATAGTAACACCTCCGTTAGTTTGTATTATAATTATATCACAAAACTTAGAAAATGTACAGAAAAAAAGCATCCTTCGGGATGCTTTTTTTAATTAACCTTTTTTGTTTTTTCTTAAAAATGCAAACGGTTTTTTGATTTCCTTCTCTTCATCGGGATCTGACGGAGTCCAGAGATGGATAACACCTTCGTCATTAAGAAGCTTCACAATGATCATAAGAATCGGAAGAAGGAAAATTCCGATAAAACCGAAAAGCTGCGATCCGATGTACATACCCATAAGCGTAAGGAAGGACGGGAGTCCGACTGTACCGCCAACGATCTTCGGCTCGATAACCTGACGTACGACATATATGATAGCGTAAATTACGAAAAGACCGATTGCGAGGCTGACTTGTCCTGTGATTAATGAATACACCGCCCAGGGAATCATAAATGTTCCCGTGCCGAGAACGGGGAGGATATCAAAAATTGCAATAACAACGGCAATCGTAAGAATGTTTCCGCTCGTATAAATTCCGAGCATGGAAAGAACATTGAGACCAACGAAAACTTCTGTTCCCGTAATGCAGATAATGAGGGCATATGAACGAACAAGGTTGCCGAGCGAAGTGAAAACAACGCGCTTGCTGACGGAAAGCTTGTGACGGTTCTTTTCGGGAACCTGCTTTTTTATGAAGTTTATAAGCCAATCGTAGTCCGCCGCCATAAAGCACGAAGAAAGAACGGCAACAACTATCGCAACGAAGAACGACGGAATACCTTTAACTGTATTCCAGATTCCGCTTAACGGTGTTGCAAAAGCAGAAAATGAAAATCCGCCGTCACCGGAAGTAGAATCAACGATTGTTGAAGCGACTTCGCCTGCAGATTTGTCACGGATTGTGTCAAACCACTCAGTAATGGTTTCGGCAGCGCTTGCTTCGAATCGGTCGGGTAGAATATGAACAGTGCCGAGTGTCCAGTTTTTAACATTCTCAACAAGAGACGGGAAGTCTGCAAGCTTTGCGGAAACAAAAGCAAAGATTCCTTTAATAGAATCCACAAGCTTGATTCCGATTAGCGAAATAACACCGCCAAGGGCAAAAAACAGGATCAGCACAAAGAAAATCGAAACAAGACTTCGCTTTATGGGGAGCTTTTTTGTTATCAGGTTTGTCGGCTTCTGGACAAGCGTTGCAATGAAAAAAGCAATAATGAAAGGTGACACTGCCCAGAAACAGTACTTGAAAAATAAGTAAGAAAGACCGATAACTATCGAGAAGTAAACAAAGTTAATGATTCGTTTACGTCTGAGTTCAACAACATTCATTCAGGGATACCTCTTTATTTTTTTAGTTCGCGAAGTTTTTTGATGTTTTCTCCGCCAACGAATTTTATAAGCATTTTTTTAACTTCCGTTTTCATACGGACACTTTTGGGCAACCAGAGCTGAGCAAAATGGTGAATGGCTACGCTTTCGTCCGTGATGTAGCTGATGCCGTTTATATAATCGTAGGGGCTGAAATACGTTCTCGGGTACACCGTAATATTTCCGACTGTCTGGAGCTCGTTGTTTCTTATGAGACCTCTTTCTTCAAGCAGCTTTGTAAGGAGAATAACATTTGTGTCGGTATATTTTGTGCCGTCCTCATTGAAATAAGTCAGGTTGTCATAGTGGGAAAGATATGTTTTCATAAGCTCGTGACCTTTTTCCGTTCCCATAACGCAGGTACCGACAAAGTTACCTTCTTCGAAACCGAGGAACATTGTATCGTCAAGAAATTGGTCAAAGCTTCCGAGAACTTCAACGTCGGTATCCATATAAATTCCGCCATAGTGATAGAGAACATACGCTCTTACGTAGTCGCTGACGAAGGCGAAATTTCTGTCGCTGTATGCTTCAGCAATAAAAGTGTTTTTGGAAAGGTCAAAGTTATCCTCGTTCCATTCGATAATGCGGTAATCCGGCAGGTTTTTCTTCCAGCTTTCGATGCATTTACGGACGAGATTCGGTTTTTCACCTCTGCCGAACCAACAGTAATGAATTGTTTTTTTCATTGCATACAGCTCCCGATTCATTGTATACATCTATATTATAACAAATGCACAACCATTTCAATTAAAAAGATGTTAAATTTTTTAAATTTTTTTGAATTTTCTCTTTATTATTTGTTTTCTTTATGTTAAACTATCTTAGTATATCCGGTGAAACGCAATTCGGTTTATGGGCGTTCACCTTAAGGAGATGTAGATATGGAAATAGCAATTATGGGTTACGGTGTCGTAGGCTCAGGCGTTGCGGAAGTTATCGCGATGAACAGCGAAAGTATCGCTGAGAAAAGCCTGCAGGACAGCGTAAGTGTAAAATACATTCTTGACCTCAGAGATTTCCCCGGCGACGTTAACGAAAGCAAGCTTATCAAGGATTTTAACATCATCGTAAATGATCCCGATGTTAAGGTTGTTGTTGAGGCTATGGGCGGTCTTAATCCCGCATACGATTTCGTTTCTGCTTGCCTTAAAGCAGGTAAGAGTGTTGCAACTTCAAACAAAGAGCTTGTTGCTGCAAAGGGTGATATCCTTCTTAAGCTTGCTGAGGAAAACAACGTTAACTTTATGTTCGAAGCAAGCGTCGGCGGCGGTATTCCCGTTATCCGTCCGATGGCTCAGTGCCTCGCAGCAAACAGAATTGATGAAGTTGCAGGCATCCTCAACGGTACAACAAACTTCATCCTTACCATGATGATTTTTAATTCAATGAGCTTTGAAGATGCGCTCAGACTTGCACAGGATAACGGCTATGCCGAAAAAGATCCGACGGCTGACATCGAAGGCTTTGATGCCTGCCGCAAGATCTGTATTCTTGCTTCTCTTGCATTCGGAAAGCACGTTTTCCCCGAAAACGTATATACTGAGGGTATCACAAAGATCACTCTTGAGGACGTTGAATATGCCCGTTCATGGGGTGGCGTTATCAAGCTTCTCGGAAGAGCTAAGCGCGTAGGCGACAAGATTTCTGCAATGGTAAGCCCTGCTTTCGTTGCAAACTCAAGCATCCTTTCAGGCGTAAACGATGTTTTCAATTCAGTTTTTGTCCGCGGTAATGCTGTCGGCGACGTTGCTTTCTACGGAAGAGGCGCAGGTAAGCTTGCAACTGCAAGTGCTGTTGTTGCAGACGTTATCGATTGCGCACGTCACATTGAAAAGCGCAAGGACTTCGGCTGGGGCGACGCAGTTGAAAACTACGTTGTTGACCACAACGAGGTTGAAACTTCTTTCTACGTAAGAGCGAAGGGCGACAAGATCTTTGCCCTTAAGAAAGCTGAGGAGATCTTTGGCGACATCAGCATTCTCACCCGTGAAAATGCTCCCGAAGATGAATTTGCTTTTGTAACTCCCGTTGCAAAAGAAGGTGAGCTTCTTGAAAAGCTCGCAAAGCTTGAGGATGTTGAAATTCTCGGAAAAATAAGAGTAGAAAATTATTGATATAAAGTGGTGAATTATTATGGGACTTATAGTTCAGAAATTTGGCGGTAGTTCAGTTGCAAATGCAGAGCGCGTTATGAACGTTGCAAAAATCGTAACTGATACCTACAAAAAGGGTAACGATGTTGTAGTTGTTGTTTCTGCTCAGGGCGACACAACAGACGACCTTATCGCAAAAGCAAAGGAAATTAACCCGGGCGCACCGAAGCGTGAAATGGATATGCTTATGGCAGCAGGCGAGCAGATTTCAATCGCTCTTCTCGCAATGGCTATCGAAAAGCTTGGTTTCCCCTCAGTTTCTCTTCTTGGCTGGCAGGCAGGTTTCAGCACAAACTCTGTTTACTCTGCAGCAAGAATCAAGAAAGTTGACACAAAGCGTCTTAAGACTGAGCTCGGCAACAAGAAGATTGTTGTTGTTGCAGGTTTCCAGGGTCTTAACAAGTACGATGACGTAACAACTCTCGGCCGTGGCGGTTCAGACACAAGTGCAGTTGCAATCGCAGCAGCTCTTCACGCTGACAAGTGCCAGATTTATACAGACGTTGACGGCGTTTACACAGCAGACCCGAGAAAGGTCAAAAACGCACAGAGACTTCCTGAAATTACTTATGATGAGATGCTTGAACTTGCAACTCTCGGCGCACAGGTACTTAACAACCGTTCAGTAGAAATGGCTAAAAAATATAATGTGGAGCTTGAGGTTATTTCAAGCCTTAACCCGATTCCGGGCACAATAGTAAAGGAGACAGCTAAAATGGAAAAAATGTTAGTAAGAGGCGTAACTAAAGATACAGATGCTTCAAGAATTTCAATCAGCGGACTCAACGATGTTCCCGGTGTTGAATTCAAAATTTTCTCAAGCATGGCTGCTAAGGATATCAACGTTGATATCATTCTTCAGTCAGTTGGCCGTGACGGCACAAAGGACATCGCTTTCACAGTAAGCGAAGCTCACGCTGACGAAGCAATCGAAGCAATCAACAAGCTTCCGTTCATCGGCGATGCAAAGGTTGTACGTGACGACACAATCGCAAAGATTTCTGTTGTAGGTGCAGGTATGGAAACTCATCCGGGTACAGCTTCAACAATGTTCGAGGCTCTCTTCAACCAGGATATCAACATCCAGATGATTTCTACAAGTGAAATCAAGATATCAGTTCTCATCGACCAGAAGGATGCAGACAGAGCAGTTGCTGCTGTTCACGAAGCTTTCTTCGGTAATGACTGATAATAAAAAGCAAAATGCTGTGTTGATTTTCAACGCAGCATTTTTTTGTGATGATTTTCAAATCAGTTTTAAACTATTGCATTTTTTGTTCCGATTTTGTATTATATAATTAAGAGGTGAAAGTATGCTACAGCAGATTTTATCGTTTATTTTTATGATATGTCTCACGTTCAGCTCTTTGTTCGGAATGCCCGTCAGAGGATATGAATCAAAACAACTGTTTGCAGATGCAGGATTTGAAAACGGCTTTGTTGTTATGTCACAGGAGACAGCTGACGGTGCAGGTGTCTCTCTCGGCGAATTCACTTATGGCGGCGTTGAATCACCTTCATGGATGATTGCTCAGTGGAATTCCGGCCCTTGCTTATGGCAGGAAAGAGCCGAAAGTGATGTATATACGCTGACGGATGGTAAAACTAAGACTGTTATGTATAATCCGATAGAGAAAAGTATATCAATGCGTCTTAATGCCGCAAATATCTACAACGGTGAACCGGCGTCCTTTGATGCGTGGCCGCATCTTCTTCTTGAGCAGTCGCCGCTTTGCGATTACTCTTCGCTTTCGGAAAAAGATAAGGCTTTTTACAGCTGCGATGCGGACAGAATGGTGCTGGATCTCAATATAAGAATGACGGATTTTGTTGATACCACCAATTCTGAAGGTGTAAACGCCGTGCAGTATCTTGCATATTTTTATCTTAAGGACGAGGAAAAACACCGCTTTATATGGTTTGGTGTGGATCTTTTTGACAACAGAGGATACAACGATACCTCGTGGGCAAACGACAAGGCAAGCGGCAATATGATTTATTGCCTTTCAACCAAAGATACCTACGGCAAAAAATATAAATCCCTTTTCAGAAACGGCAGACCCTATATTTCACAGGACTGGGTAAATGTGCATATAGATCTTAAACCTCACATTCTGAAAGTTTTTGAAAAAGCGAATAAAGAAAACCTTTACGGTGAGAAAATATATCCCGAAGATTTCTTTGTCGGTGGAACAAATATAGGTTTTGAAATTCACGGCAATTATGATTGCACTGTTGAAATTAAGGGATTTGCACTTACAGCGTATAATAAAAAGTGATATAAATTCAGGAGGTATATTATGAGAAGCGTAACTAAAATCAATCAGAGCTGGGCTTTCTCTCTGGAAGCAAAGTCAGTTCCGTCTGAATATCCTTCCGACTGGAAGATTCTTGACCTTCCGTACACATGGAACGGTGAAGATGGCCAGGACGGCGGCAATGACTATTACAGGGGCAAGGGCTACTTTGCAAAGGAGCTTTTGGCTTCAGACTTTGATGCAAACGATGAACACTATCTTCAGTTTGACGGTGTAAATTCCTCTGCAGAGATTTATTTCAACGGCAAGAAAATTGCCGAGCATCACGGTGGTTATTCAACTTTCCGAGTAAAGGTTGAAAATATCAAAGAAAAAAATCTTCTCGTTGTTGTTGCGGACAACTCCGCAAACGACAGAGTTTATCCGCAGACTGCCGACTTTACTTTCTACGGCGGTATTTACCGTGACGTAAAGATTGTCGGCGTTAATAAAAACCATTTTGATCTTGATTATTACGGAGCTCCCGGAATCAAAGTTACTCCCGAAATCAAGGGAGCAGATGCAGAGGTTGAAATTGAAACATATTTCAAGTGCAAGGGCGCAAAGGTAAAGTACGAAATCATTGCTGACGGCAAAGTTATTGCCGAAAAGACAGATGACGACGATGCTGAGCTTGAAATCAAAAACGTTCGCCTCTGGGACGGTCTTAAGGATCCGTACCTTTACACAGCAAAGGCTACTCTCATCGTTGACGGCGAAGAAGTTGACGAGATTTCAACACGTTTCGGTTGCCGTACATTTAAAATCGACCCTGAAAAGGGCTTCTTCCTCAATGGCAGAGAATATCCTCTCCGCGGTGTTTCTCGTCATCAGGACAACCCCGGAATCGGTAATGCTCTTCTTTATGAACAGCACAAGAGAGACGTTGACCTCATTGTCGAAATGGGCGCCAACACAATCCGTCTTGCTCATTACCAGCATTCGCAGGATTTCTACGACCTCTGTGACGAAGCAGGTCTTGTAATCTGGGCAGAAATTCCGTATATTTCAAGACATATGGTTAACGGCTATGACAACACGGTTTCTCAGATGAAGGAGCTTGTTGCACAGAACTATAACCACCCGTCAATCGTTGTATGGGGTCTTTCAAACGAAATCACAATCGCAGGCGCGAGCGATCCGACACTCATCAAGAACCATAAGGATCTTAATGAAATCTGTCACAAGATGGATAAAACCCGTCTTACAACTATCGCTGCAGTTTCAATGTGCGAGATTGATGCAGAATATATCCACATCAGCGACGTTGTTTCATACAACCACTATTTCGGCTGGTACGGCGGTTCAACGGAAATGAACGGCCCGTGGTTTGATAATTTCCATAAGAAGTATCCGAAAACTCCGATCGGCCTTAGTGAGTACGGCTGTGAAGCTCTTAATTGGCACACATCTGCTCCTGTTCAGGGTGACTATACCGAAGAATATCAGGCATATTACCACGAGGAGCTTATCAAGCAGATTGCGGACAGACCTTATATGTGGGCAACTCACGTATGGAATATGTTTGACTTTGCCGCAGACGCACGTGCCGAGGGCGGCGAAAACGGTATGAACCACAAGGGTCTTGTAACTTTCGACAGACAGTACAAGAAAGATTCTTTCTTCGCATACCAGGCATGGCTTTCAGACAAGCCGATGGTTCACCTTTGCGGCAAGCGTTACATCGACAGAGTCGAGGATGTTACAAAGGTAACAGTTTACTCAAACTGCAACGAGGTTGAGCTTTTTGCAAACGGCGTAAGCGTCGGCAAGCAGACAAAGGGCAAGTATCCGTTCTTCTATTTCGATGTTAAGAACGAAGGCGAAACAACCCTTACAGTCAAAGCAGGCGACCTTGAAGACAGCGGTGTAATCCGTAAGGTGGATACGCCGAACGAAGATTACATTATGAAAGAGGAAGGCTCCGTTATCAACTGGTTCGAGATAAACACTCCTGACGGATATTACTCAATCAACGATACAATTGGTGATATCCTTTCTACAACAGGCGGTAAGATTGCAGCTGTAAGAATTATCCTCAAGGCGAAGAAAGCTCTTTCATCTGGTAAGGACGGCAAGACAGAAGTTGCAGGCTTCGATACTTCGGGAATCAAATGCAATGCTTCAATGCTCAAGGGCCTTTACGCTATGGCATCAGGCTTTACCGTTAAACGTGTATTCTCAATGATCGGCGGCGGTAAATTCACAAAAGAAAACATTCTCGAAATCAACGCAATCCTCAATAAGGTTAAGAAAAAGTAAGAATAAAAATAAAAGGAAGCTCATCGTTGAGCTTCCTTTTTCTTGTAAAATTTCTCCTTTTTAACTGTCAGCATATAAATTCCCATAACAAGAACAAATAAAAAAGCGGCAACTCCCGTGCAGATGTTCATAATATAAACGTCCTTTGCACTGCTGTCTCCGAATGATGCGAACATCGAGCGTTGAAGCGCAAGAATGGATGCTGCGGCATCGGCACACGAAATGTTTCGTATCGTAATCAGAACGGGCGAATAAGTTTTTCTGACTTTGACAGCGTTGATAATTGCGAGAGTCAGCTTTGTAAAAGTATAAAGTGCAATTGTTATCATAACAATCTCGTGGTATTTTGTTGCCATATTCTTTTTTGCGTCAATCAGGACCATTGCGCCGAGGATTGTTGAAAGCTCGATAAGCAGTGCTCCCGAAAATCGCATAACAAAAAATTCCCGTTTTTGGTTGGCTTTCTTTTCGTGAAGAACAGCAGAGAGCCGCATAACACTCAGCACGAAATAGTAAATACCGAGAATTATATACCAGTTTGTGTTTGAAAAATGACCGAGAAGAACATTGTATAAAGAGAAAAATATGTTGAACGCAAACGAGAATGTTGCGGAGAAGGTTGTCCGGTATCGGGGATCATTAACGTAGCGGTTGCCGAACTTAGTACTTTCTATCTTTTTTATAATTCTCTTTTTGTCCATCGGCAACACCTCCCCTGATTATAATAATTATATCATTTGGAGAAAAGGAAAGCAAAGACACCTTTGCGGATATGTGTATATTTGTTGACTTAATTTTAGCAGGATGATATAATTTTTCTATATAGCTTCAGAGGTGATTTGATGAGATATTTGGATGCGTCGCTTTCTCCCGAAGAAAGAGCAGAAGACCTGCTTTCGAGAATGACTCTTGAGGAAAAAGTGGCACAGCTTGACATTTTCAGAGGTGTTGAATTCACAACAAAACCTCATCCGATACATAATTGCTCGCTTGATGAAAACGCCGAGCCCGATTATGAAAAGCTTGAAAAAATGCTCGGCAACACGGGTATCGGCTTTATGCACGATGCTTACACGACACCGACGGTTTTTAATAAATATCAGAATTTGATTATGAGCAAAAGCCGTTTCGGGATTCCGTGTATTTTTACGGGCGAAGCGCTTCACGGAATAAGCTGGCCGGGAGCAATGATTTTCCCCGTTCCTCTTTGTCTTGCTGCTTCATTCAACAGAGATATTGTTAACCGTACAGGTAAGGCGATTGCGGCTGAAACCCGTTCAATCGGTATTCACGAGATCCTTGCGCCGAACCTTGATGTTGCACGTGAACCGCGTTGGGGACGTGTAGAAGAAACCTTCGGCGAGGATACATATCTCTGCTCCGAAATGGGTTATCAGATTATTACGGGAGAGCAGCAGAACGGTGATTTCACGCGTGATGATGTTGTTCTTACAGAGCCGAAACACTACTGCGTACACGGCATTGCGGAAAACGGCATAAACTGCGCAAATGCAAGAGCAGGTAAGCGTGAAATTGAGCAGTGCTATCTTCCTGTTTTTGAAAAGGCTATCACAAAAGCCGGAGCAAACAACGTAATGGCTTGCTACAATGCAATTGACGGTGAGGCTGTTATCAGCTCAAGATATTATCTTTACGATATTCTTCGCGGCAGATACGGTATGAAGGGCTATGTCCGCGCAGACTGGGGTGCAATTGAGCGTCTTGTGGAGGCACATCGTACCGCCGCAAATCACGTTGATGCACTCCGAGATGTCATTAACGCAGGAATGGACGTACAAGGTTGTTGTACTTATACCAACGAATTCCGTCAGAATACAATTGTCAACCATGTTAAAAACGGCGGAATTCCACAGGAGCGTGTTGACGAAGCTGCGTACAGCGTGCTCCGCCTTAAGTTTATGCTTGGTCTTTTCGAAAACCCGTATGCAGACGAAGAAAAATACAAGTCCGTCATCCGTTGTGATGAGCACAAAGCTCTTGCCTACGAAAGTGCAAAGCAGGGTATGACGCTTATTGAAAATAACGGTATTCTTCCGTTGAAGAATGTTAAGAAAATCGCGCTCGTCGGACCGTCATCGGCAAGGCAGCGTGTAGGTGGTTATTCTTCCATTCCCTACGGATATGAAATAAAGAGCGTTTATGATGAGCTTAAAGAGGCGCTCGGTGAGGGATATGAAATTACACAGGCTTCAGGTTGCGGAATCCCCAAGGGCGTTCAGGCAATTACTGAAGAGGACGGACAGTTCCACCTTGTTGAGGTTTATGACGAGGACGAGAACGCAAACTTTGAGGATGCAATAACAGCCGCAGAAAACAGTGATGTTATTATCTTTGTCGGCGGAGACAACACTTCTACAAGCGGTGAGGGTCACGACCGTTCCGACTTAAGACTTGCAGGCAGACAGCGTGAGCTTATACTTGAACTCGCAAAAACAGGTAAACCGCTGATTATTGTGCTTGAAAACGGCAGAAGTGTTGACCTTTCTGAGGAATGCAAGGTAGCTGATGCAATCCTTCTTTCTTGGTTCGGCGGCGAATTTGGCGCAAAGGCGATTGTTGATACGCTTCTCGGCAAGAACAATCCTGCGGGCAGACTTCCTGTTTCTTTCCCTGCGGATTCCTTCAGAATACCTTGCTATTATTCCAGACTTCCGAACTTCTTTGACAATATGTTTGAGGGCGACCGCGCGGCGCGTTATCCCTTCGGCTTCGGACTTTCATATACAAAGTTTGAGTATTCCGACCTTACGGTTGAAAAGACGGGCGAAACGGATTTTACAGTAAAGGTGAACGTTAAAAACATCGGCGACGTTGACGGTGATGAGGTCGTTCAGCTCTATGTCAACGACGTTGTTTCGTCGGTCGTTACTCCGCTTAAACTGCTGCAGGGATTCGAAAGAATTCCGCTTAAAGCAGGCGAAACAAAAACGATTGTATTCAAGCTTGATTTCGATTCATTCAAGCTTCTCAATAAAGATTATGAATGGGTAGTGGAAGACGGCAACTTCGAAATTATGGTAGGTGCCGCTTCAAACGATATAAGGCTTAAAGAAACAATCAATATTAAAATGAACTGAGATGGGAGAATGTAATTATGTATTTTGATTTTATTGATAAAGTTAAATATGAGGGCGCGAAAAGCGAAAACCCCTTTTCTTTCAAATTTTACGATGCAGACCGTGTAATCCTCGGAAAACCGATGAAGGAACACCTTCCGTTTGCAATGGCATGGTGGCACAACCTCGGCGCAAACGGTGTTGATATGTTCGGCAGAGGTACAGCAGACAAATCTTTCGATGCAGTTGAAGCAACAATGGAGCACGCAAAGGCTAAAGTTGATGCAGGCTTTGAATTTATGCAGAAGCTCGGTGTCGAGTATTTCTGCTTCCACGATGTTGACCTTGTGCCCGAAGCAGAGGACATAAAGGAAACAAACCGCAGACTTGACGAGATTACAGATTATATTCTCGTAAAAATGCAGGAAACAGGCATCAAGTGCCTTTGGGGTACTGCAAATATGTTCTCAAATCCTCGATTTATGAACGGTGCAGGCAGTACAAACAGCGCAGAGGTTTATTGCTTCGCAGCGGCACAGATCAAGAAAGCTCTCGAGCTCACGGTTAAACTCGGCGGTAAGGGCTACGTTTTCTGGGGCGGTCGTGAGGGTTACGAATCACTTCTCAACACAGACGTTAAGTTTGAGCAGGAAAACATCGCACGTCTTATGAAAATGGCTGTTGAGTACGGCCGTAAGATCGGCTTTACAGGAGATTTTTTCATCGAGCCCAAGCCGAAAGAGCCGATGAAGCACCAGTACGATTTCGATGCCGCAACAGCAATCGGCTTTCTTCGTCAGTACGGTCTTGACAAGGACTTCAAGATGAATATTGAAGCAAACCACGCTACACTCGCAGGCCATACGTTCCAGCACGAGCTTCGTATCAGCGCTATCAACGGAATGCTCGGTTCAATCGACGCTAACCAAGGTGACTACCTCCTCGGCTGGGATACTGACGAGTTCCCGTTCGACGTTTACGAAACAACAATGTGTATGTACGAGGTGCTTAAGGCAGGCGGAATGAAGAACGGTGGCTTCAACTTTGATGCCAAGAACCGTCGTCCGAGCAATACAAAGGAAGATATGGTTCACGCGTTTATCCTCGGTATGGACGCTTTCGCTCTCGGTCTCATCAAGGCTGCAAAGCTCATCGAGGACGGAAGAATAGATAAATTTATCGAGAAAAAATATTCAAGCTTCAATGAGGGCATCGGCAAGACAATCCTTGACGGTACGGCAACTCTTGAATCCCTTGCGGAAAACGCTGCTCTCCTCGGCTCTTGCACAGATCCGGGCTCAGGCAGACAGGAATATCTTGAATCAGTCGTAAATCAGGTTTTCTTTGGTGAATGATTATGAAATATGTTTTAGGAATTGACCTCGGCACATCAGCAACGAAGACTGTTCTCTTCGATGAAAAAGGAAACGTCGTTGCTTCGGCAAGCCGTGAATATCCTCTCTATCAGCCGAAAAACGGTTGGGCGGAGCAGGAACCGACGGATTGGTACAATGCAGGCATTGAAACAATCGCAGAAGTCGTTGCAACAAGCGGTATCAGCAAGGACGATATTGTTTCTCTCGGCATTTCGGGACAGATGCACGGTCTTGTTATGCTCGACGAAAACTGCGAGGTTCTCCGTCCGTCAATCATCTGGTGCGACCAGAGAACGGGCAAGGAATGTGACGAGCTGACTCAGAAGCTTACACGCGAAAAGCTTATTGAAATTACGGCAAATCCTGCGCTTACAGGCTTTACCGCTTCAAAGATTCTCTGGGTAAAAAATAATGAACCCGAAATTTTTGAAAAGTGCAGACACATCCTTTTGCCGAAAGATTACCTTCGCTTCAAGCTGACGGGCGACTTTGCAACGGAGGTTTCGGATGCTTCGGGTATGCAGATTCTCGACGTTCCGCAGAGATGCTGGTCGCAGGTTATGATTGATGCACTCGGCATAAAGGAAGAATATCTGCCGAAGGTTTACGAATCTCCCGAGGTTACGGGTAAAATCAATAAAGAAACAGCAGAAAAAACGGGACTTTCCGAAAAAACACTCGTTGTCGGCGGAGCAGGTGACAATGCGGCTGCGGCCGTCGGTATGGGTGTTGTCAAAGAGGGAAAAGCCTTTACGACGATCGGAACTTCAGGCGTCGTCTTTGCACATACGGATAAGCCAATAATCGACAGGGGCGGCAGAGTGCATACATTCTGCTGTGCAGTTCCCGGTAAGTGGCACGTTATGGGAGTTACTCAGGGCGCCGGACTTTCACTTCAGTGGTTCAAAAAGCAGTTCTGCCTTGAAGAAACCAACAAGGCGGACGAAGAAAACCGTTCAGCTTACGATGTTATGACGGCTGAGGCGGATAAAATCCCTGTCGGTTGTGACAGACTTCTTTACCTTCCTTACCTTATGGGCGAAAGAACACCTCACCTCGACCCTGATTGCCGCGGAGTTTTCTTCGGCATTTCTGCAATGCACACAAGAGCGCATTTTATAAGAGCCGTTATTGAGGGTGTCAGCTATTCTCTTTACGACTGTGTTTGCGTTCTTAAAGAAATGAATATCACTCCTGCCGAAATGCTTGTATGCGGCGGCGGAGGCAAGAGTGAATTCTGGCGTCAGATGCTCTGCGATATTTTCGCAGTACCTGTTAAAACAGCGGAGTCGAGCGAAGGTCCTGCTTTGGGTGTTGCAGTGCTTGCGGCTGTCGGAGCAGAAATTTATGATAGCGTCGAAGAAGCTTGCGAAACAATGGTTCGCTATAACGACGGTGTATCTTCACCCGACAGCGAAAAAACAGCACAGTATATGAATTATCATAAGATTTACACTAAGCTTTATTCCGACCTTAAAGGTACATACAAGGTGTTGGCTGAGGTTTAATCTGAAGAAAAAATCTCAGAATAATCGGAGAGAACTCTGGACAACCTCGCACGTATAGCAGGTAGTCGGGTCAGCCCTGACTGGACAGCAGAAGATATTGTAAAGGTCGCAAAGACAATAAACGAAGCTATATAATTAAAAAGTCTGGGAGGTTTTTGGAAATGACCAAAAGAAAAGATGCATTTTTACTGGGTGTAGAATATATAGTGCTGTTTTTGTGTTTATCTATGGTTTTTCTTTTTATCGTTCCGCAGTGTGATGTATTCTTTTTCCGACAGGATACTTTACCGGAGTGGGACTCATTGATGGAGTATTCACTCAATTACGGAAACGGTAGATTTTTGGGCAATTTTATCGGCGCATTTTTATCACATCATTTTGAGTATGCCTGGCTCGCGTGTGCTGTATGTATGTTTATAACAATTATAAGTGCAAACAAACTGTTCTTTCGCAACTCTGTATACGCTGTGTTTCCGTTGGCGTTGGCAATAGTTTTTATTTCATCAGGTGTATTCAGTGAGTGTTATACTTTATTCGCCAGCTTCGTCAATTATTTAGTTCCGATAACTGTTGCTTTGGTTTCGCTGTGTATTTATGATAAAAACAGAAATAGTCAAAAAGGTTTTAAAGAAACGATATTTTTGAACTTGTTGATGTTTTGCCTGACAGCCTCGGCTTGTTTATACAGTGAAAACACAACCATAGTTTTAGTTGTATTGTCAATTTTATTAAACCTTGAAACTATATTGAAAGACAAAAGGTTGAATTTGGCGGGAATAGTGTTTTTGGCCGGAAATTTAGTTGGCACAGCGATAATGCTTATGATCCCTGTTTTAACTGAAACGTCTCAAAAATTGGATTATTACAGGTCGGTTGCAACAAGTGTTATAGGTATAATTACATATGTACCTAAACGTTTTTTGAATTTTGCAGAGGTTTTTAATTCGTCCACATTATTGTTATTCGGATTATCTTTAGTTTTAGTTGTCTATGCGTTGGGGCAGAAGACTGACAGTAAAGTTAGATTTGCGTGTATTTCGTTCTTTTCAGCATATCCTTTTGTGACGGTTCTGTTCAGGTTGTTTGGCGATCAGACACAGTCATATCCGATAATGAATATTTTTGAAGCTGTTATGGCGATAGGTTATTTTTCTTTTTGGTTGCTGTTTGTTTTTGGGGTTATGCCAAAAGAAAAACGCTTGGCAGCTGTGGGTTGGACTGTATTGTTGCTGTCTTCTATAGTACCGATGATGCTGGTAAACAGAGATGGTTACAGAACTTATATGACAACTTGTTTTATTATAATCGGAATGATTTCTTATCTGATTAAGGAACAAAAGCTTTTAGAAATAGCATCACGTTTTTTAAATAAAAAAGCTTTAGTTTTTGCTGCAGCTACGGTATTTGCTTTCTGTTGTTTATACACATCGATACAGCTGGCAGGTAACTACTGCTTTGATCAGGAGAGAAATGACTATATTCATGAAAAAATTGACGAAGGCTGTGAGGAAGCAAAAGTACCTGTTATTCCGTTTGTTTCCGTTTCAATAGAAGATGAGTGGCCTGGGATTACTCAACAATTAGTATTGGATCATGACATTGAAATTGTTGTAACTAATATAAATTCTTGTGAGAATGCCGAAGAGTATAATGCAATTATCAACAGATCGTTTATATCAACTTTTCAAAAAGCTCTGGTACATAAAATTCAATCGATGACGTAAAAAACGGTGACGGATTTCCGTCACCGTTTTTACTTATTTTTTAGATATTGAGATATCTCTTATCATATCACCGTTGATGATACGTGTTCTCTTCTTTTCTTCAACCTTGATCCAGTTTTCCTCAACAGCAACGATTCGTCCCTGAACACCTACGATTTCGTTGAAAAGAGTGATCGTACAGTCTTTATCTAAAAATTCTTTGAGCATTTCTGTGGGCATTTTACTTTTTTCTCCTTTACGCTTTCTTTTGAATCTTTTGATTGCGAACATCCTGCTGTAAAACACGGAGCTCCAGCAGAGTATGATTGCGACAATCAGTATGAAATAGGTCGTTTCCGTGAGGCTCACCTCATTTCATAAGGTCGTGTTCCTTGATGAATTCAACAACCTCGTCAACGGTTGTGAAAGCGAGCGCAACGCTTGTGTCCGCCGCACCGTAGTAGATTGCGATTTTTCCTGATTCGCTGTCTGCAAGTGCCGCGCAGGGGAAAACAACGTTCGGAACGTCACCGACACACTCGTAAAGCTCGTGCGGTGCAAGCAGGAAGCAGTCTGCCCTGTGAAGAACTTTCCACGGCTCGTCCTTGTCGAGAATTGCCGCACCCATTGCGTACGTGAAGCCGTTACAGCTTGTAAGAACACCGTGGTAAAATGCGAGCCAACCGTCTTCAAGCTCAATCGGAGTCGGGCCTGCACCGACCTTTGTCATCTCCCAGTTCTTGACTGGAGACATAACGAATCTGTGCTTGCCCCAGTATGTAAGATCCTTACTGTGGCTGAGGAAAATATCGCCGTATGGTGTATGGCCTCTGTCGCAAGGACGGATGAGAAGAAGGTATTCATCATTTATTTTTCTCGGGAAGAGTACGCCGTTTCTTGCAACGGGGTAGCAAGCATCCTCGAGCTGTGTCCATTCCTTGAAATTGGTTGTATATGCGATGCCGATTGTTGTGCCGTGAGGAGTAAGGTTAACCCACGAAAGGTAATACTTGCCCTCAATCTCGCAAAGGCGGGGATCGTAGCCCCTGAAAATAACTTTTTCTTCAAGCTCCCAGTTGATAGCATCCTTACTGTAACCGACAACGAGAGTGTGGTCACGGCAGATGTCGTCAACTCTGAAAACACCCGCAAAACCGTCACCGTAGGGGACAACTGCGGAGTTGAAAATACTGTTTGCTCCGTAAAGATTGTCTCTCGTGATTACGGGGTTTCCGTCGTAACGCCAGACGGGATATTTATATCCTTCGGGTTTGTCCTGCCAGGGAATGTTAGGGATTGCCGCACCGATTATCTTTGCCATAAAAAGCCCTCCGTTCTTTAATGATTTTATTATACCTTAACTGAATAATGATTTCAATACGAATGTTTTGTTATTGCAAAAATATCCAGTTGTTAGTATAATTGATTCAAAGAAAGTCGGTGTTATTTATGAATGAATTAAGCAGCTTGTTTTTGAACGTGAAGGACGGCGAAACGGTAATCCTGGAAAAGGGTAAGATTTACCACGCGTTTCCCGAAGATTCTTTTGAAAAGAAGGGATATTTTTGCTCCAACACTGCTAAGAGACACGAAAACCCTGAGGGCTTGCGTTATTCTGCGATTTTTCTTGAAAACAAAAAGAATATAACGGTAGACGGAAACGGTGCTGAGATAATCATTCACGGTAAGATGACACCATTTTTGTTCGATAAATGTGAAAACATAACAATGAAAAATCTTGAGCTTGATTATTTCTGTCCGACGATGACGGAGTTTGAGGTTTTGTCCAATGACGACGGAGTGTGCGAATTGAAAATCAATCCAGACTGCCGATTCCGCGTGACGGACGGCGAGCTTTTCTGGTGCGGTGAGGACAGCTTCAGCGGTGAACCGTATTGGGAGAACCGACCGCACGTGCAGGGCCGATACGTCAAGGTTTACAATCCTGCAAAGAGGATGTGCAGGGACTTTAACCGCGACGACCTTGATTTTGAAACGGTTGAAAAAACAGGTGACAGAACCGTAAGGGTAACCCTTAAAAACAAAGATGCCGATTTTGTTCCGGGACATATTTTTCAGACGAGAAATATCGTCCGAGATCAGACAGGTGGTCTTTTTCAGCGATGCAGAAATCTGCGGTTTGAAAACCTTCGCATAAAGTTTATGCACGGACTCGGCATGGTTTCTCAGTTCTGCGAAAATGTTACTTATAATAATTGCGATTTTACCCCTGCACAGGGAAGAACGGTTGCGAGTACGGCGGATTTCTTCCAGTTTTCAGGCTGCCGCGGTGACCTTATAATTGATTCGTGCAAGGCTTACGGAGCGCAGGATGATTACGTCAATGTTCACGGAACGCACCTGAGAATTGTTGCCGCAGATAAAGATAAAAAACAAATCACCGTACGCTTTATGCACGCAGAGTCCTGGGGTTTTCAGGCTTTTGAAAAAGGCGACGAGCTTGAATTCATAAAGTGGGATACGCTCATACCTTATGCAAAAACGAAGGTCGTTTCCTACGAAAAGCTGAACGACACGGACATACAGCTTTTCCTTGACAGGGCGCTTCCCAAAATTGAAACGGAAAAAGATGTTGTAGAGAATGCTACGTGGACACCGAACCTTTATGTCCGCAACTGTGATTTCGGACCTACCTGTGGCAGAGGTATCCTCTGCACAACGAGGGGCGAGGTCATAATCGAAAACAATCATTTTCATAATCTCTGGGGTCCTGCACTTCTGCTTGAGGATGACTGCAACTTCTGGTTTGAATCGGGATATACGAAGAGTATAACTTTCAAAAACAATCTTGTGGAAAACTGCGAATATGCAGAGATGTGGCAGGGCGCCCCCGTGATACGTTGCACGCCGAAGGTTATGAAAGAAGATTCAGAGGAGTTTGTTCACGCGAAGCTTACCGTTGAGAACAATGTTTTCAACGGAGCAAAGAAAGAAAAACACCTTTTCTGGCTTGAATATATTGAGAGCGTTGAGGTTAAAAACAACACATTCGATGCAGAGTATGATTTCTGCAAAAAATGTGTCGGTAATGTTTCAGACGAAGGAAATTTAGTTTTATAAAATAAAAGAAGGTGACTGAAATGTCAGAAAAATGGGTTCAGGTCTGGGGACAGGCGCACGCGGCACTGTCGTTTTTCTATTATCCGTCGTGCCCAAGAACTTACAGAATGGTTGCAAAATCATTTTTTTCGGGAAAAGGTATCCGCTTCGAGCTTTCCAACGAATGTGCGAAGAATGATGTTTACATAGGCGCACTGACTGTTGCAAACTGCGACGAAAACGGAAACTTCATAGGCGACTGCAGGACAGTAACCGTCAACGGAAAAACATCCTTTTGCTTAAGGAAAGGTGAAGTTGTCCGAACGGATGCAGTTGACTTTGCGGTCGAAACTGACGGATATTTCTGTATCAGTGCTTACGTCGAAAAAGGTGCGCTCAGAAGCGGTAATCTTATCGACAACGTGAACCTGATAACCGTAAAGGGCGACGTCACAAAGCAAAAGAATGTCACCAATCAGCCCCGCAAGAGAGATGCTGTCCGCGAAGTCGCATCAAAGGTTTTGCGGATGTATTTTCACAAGCCGATTCCGCTGTTTCAGTCGGTAGAGCTTCTTAATGATACAGGAGCTTCAGCGATAACTGTTTTCGGAGACTCAATCAGCCAGCAGGGTTATTGGACAAACGCTTTTACTGAAAGAATCCGCGAAGAATATAAGGGCAGATATTCTGTAATCAACAAGTCGATTATGGGTAACCGCATCCGCTTTGATTTCGGCAAAAGGTTTATCTGTAAAGGTCTTTTCGGCATCAGCGGATTAAACCGACTTCAGCGTGACGTTCTGAATTATCCCGATACGGAATATGTTGTTTTCGCCCTCGGCACAAACGATTTCCTTCAGCCGGGTACGATTGCAGTTTCCAAGGAAGACTTCCCGACGGCAAAAGAGGCGCTTGATGCAGTTGTGGGAATCGGTGAAAAGCTGAAAGAGAACGGCAAAAAGCTGATTGTTTTCAATGTCCTTAACTTCGGTGAATGTGTTGATTCGCGACCGCACAAGGAAAGGGAAGTTCAGAAATTCAACCGGCTTCTCGAAGAAAACAAGGATAAGTTCTATGCCGTTTACGACCAGGCGAGCCTTTGCGTAAACCCCGAAAAACCTAACTGTTCAAAGAAAGAATACCTCGGCAAAGATTATCTTCACCCGAACCCAGAGGGCGGACGGATAGTTGCCGACGGAATCGATCTTGATTTATTCAGATAAGAAAAAGCTACCGAAACTTCAATTGATTCGGTAGCTCATTTTATTATACGAGAGAATAGTATTTGTTAAGAAGTTCTTCGTAGTTCTCGTAATATTTTGCCTGAGAAAGAAGAATCTGACCCTCAGTATACGGTTTCACGGCTCTGCGATAAACAGAGTCTTTTTTCATATAATTACGAAGCTCTTTCTTGATCTGTAAACTCTCGAAGAAAGACTTGCTTTCGCGGTTCATCAGTTCTTCCTTGATTCTTTCGTCGGGTGCGGTTGTTACCCTTTCACCGTACTTGCGGATAAGAGCGGCAGATTCTTTTTTGATTCTCGCGTTTTTGATTGCGTCGGAACGGATCTCTTTTTCGGCAGCCGTTTTCTTCGGAAGCTTTCGTGCGTTGCGGAGAACAGCTTTTGCATCAGCGTAGAAGAAACCTATGCCGTTCTGAACATCTTTTTCAGCCTGCAGGATTCGCATTCTGCCCGCTTCGCCTGAAAACTTTCTGAGGTCCTCAATGATAATCGGCGCACGGTCAATGGCAAGGTTCAGTTCTTTTGCTTCGTTGATTTCTTCTCTTGCCGCCTTGATTGCTTTTCTGCGGAGTTCTTTTTCTTCTTCGGTTTTCTTCGGCATCTGTTTTGCATTTCTGAGAGAAGCCTTATCAATTATGGCTTTCTCTTTGCCGTTGAGTTCTTCTGCCTGAAGAATTATTTCCATAGTTTCTGCGAGCTCGGCGTCGTCGAGCATACCGAGCGCATTGTTTTCAAACATAGCGCGGATTTTCAAAACGCTGACGTAAGCCTTGTGCTTATTTTCTGTCAGGTCGTAGAAAAGGAACGGAACAAGGTTAAGGAAAGCACCGACAGCAGAAAGCACGATAAGCGTTTCAAAAAGATTGTTTCGCATAGTGTCATCATAAAGAACAGAGTAATCTTCAAGAAGACCCATTTTTTCGTAAACTGCAGGGTAAACCATACCTGTGAAAAGGCCGATAACTGTACCGATCATACCGAGCGGTCCGAAAAGTCCGTCAACACGGATGCCTGTTTTCCATTGGTGATAGTCACGCATATCAGCCTGAATATTGTGCTGAACAATGTTCCAGAACGTATTGATGAATGTGTTGAAATACCAAAGAACGCAGATAACAATAATGTTTTGATAAGTGAAGTAAAGGATTATAAGAATGAATACGTTGATGGTGTTTGCCGTTATAAGCAGGTTTCGTTTGCCCATCCATTTGATGGCAAAAGGAGCAAGGAGCATCGACCACAATGCCGAGTTTCCGATAAGTGTGTTTGCAATACCGAGCAACTCATCGTGCTCTGCACCGGGGCCATAAACAAACTGCCAACCGAGGATTACGCCATAACCTGATTCGAGGAAAACAACCCAGGCGGCAGACTGAATAATCCAATAGTATTTATTCTTTGCAACTTCACGGAGCGCATCCAGCATACGAACGGGTTCAGGCTTTTTCTTCGGGAGAATAAGTCTTTCTTTAACCTTTCGGAAGAAAACTAGGCTGAATACAAGTCCGATAACCGTGAAAATTGGGTAGATGATTCTGTAAGTCCAGATGTTGTCAAGACCCCATGTAAGACCTGCAACGAGAGGGATTACAAGGTTTGTGATTGACGGAGCAAGAGAGTAAATAACCTGAGAAATACTCATTACCGTAGCTCGCTCCTGAGCGTCGTGGCTGAAAATCTGTTGGTAGTATGTATAGCTTTCGTTGTAGAAGCAAAGGAAAATGTTCAGTATGAAAAACATTACTTCAACAACAACGGCTTTTGTAATGTAGCTCATATTTTCATAGGGCAACCAGACGAAAATCATCGATATCAAAGCAATCGGTACGGCTGTCATCCTGATGAACGGAAGGAATTTACCTCCCTTGAAATTATGATTATCATACAACCAGCTTCTGAAAATACCGAGAGGAATACCGATAATGTTAGCGACGTTCAGCATAATCTGCAGATCCATCGGTTTAAGCCCGATACAGGCACCGACAAGGAAGTTGGATGCATTGAGCGCAATTGTCGAAGCTAAAAGTGTTACCCATTGGGTACCGATACCCGCACCGCTTATCGCAGCAACCTCTTTATACGGTATCGAATAGCCTTTCGGCGGAACATTCCAGTATCGTTTAGCTGTCTGAAAAGTGTTTTTTGCTTTTTGAATTAGCTTTGCCACAGAATCACTCTCCGAAAAAATTTATTTTGATTCGTAAATGCCGATGCACTCTCTGCCCGTGATGTTGTTTGAAACATTTCGGGCGTTGAAGTAAAGTCTTAATTTGCCGTTGTAGTTTGTAAGGCAGCAGGCATAAACGTACTGTGCCATCCAGTTGTTGCTACCGCATTTCTGCGGAACAAGAAACGGTTTGACGAATTCAAAATTAATGCCGTCGTCCGAACGAAGAAGCATAATTGCCGAATGACTTTTGCCGTCTTCTTCAAAAAGTCCGTTCTGAAGTCCGATGTAGCAGTCCGCAAGGCGGTAAACCTTAAGGCATCCTGAACAAAGGTTGAGGTACGGAATATTCTTATCGGGGCTGATGATCGGTTTTGTACGTGCAATATATCCGTCAGAAATGTTTTTGCTTTCCGCAAAGCTGATGTGTGTCGGCTCGCAGAAACCGCAGTCTTTGATGAAGGTCTGACCGCAGGAATAATAAAGACGGTATGTATCGTCGATTTTGAGAAGGAACGGATTTGACAGGTTCTGCCCGTTACTGTCCTTTTCGAAAGGGCGTGTACTTCTGAGAACGAGGTAAGGTGTCGACCAGTCCGTAAGATTGTCAGACTCGGTGCAGTAAACTTCGGATTTCCATTTTCCACCGACGATGGTCAGTGCGTTGCCGATAAGCGGTTTAGTGTGCTCATAAAAAAGATAATATCTTCCGTTGATACGGTTGATATTCGGTCGCATTGCCCTCGGAACAATCTTTACGGGTTTTGAAAAGTTGATTCCGTCTTCGCTGTCATAGCGGTAAACGCCCATAAAAGTATGGCAGAACATATGCCACTTTCCGTCGTGTGAAACGTCGGGAGTAAGAACGCTCGGGTCAGCGACAACAAAGCTGTTCAAGGGGTTGCGGATAATCGGATTGCCTTCGTAAAGTGTAAATTCTGTATTTACGAATTCGTTGAATGTAATGTTGTGCATATAATCACCTTCTGTTACTGTTCATTCTACCACAAAAAGACAAGGAATACAATCTTCAATATTCCGCACAAAAAGAAAAGTGACCTGAAAAATCAGGCCACTCAGTTTTACGGCTGATTTAATTAATTCTGACATAACCGCTTTTTTCGATAAGGTTCTGTCCTTCGTCGGAAAGAATCCAGTCGATAAGCACGGGGATATTTTCGTTTTCATTGTCTGCACGGTAAATTGCATAAAACTGTGCGACGACGGGATAGCTTTTGTTACGGATATTTTCCGCGCTCGGATAAACACCGTTCAGCGAAAGCATCTTAACTCCCTTGTTGCCGACAATACCGTCCATATAGTATCTGAATGAAAAGCCGATTGCGCCTCCCGTGAAGGCGAGGGGAGATTTCGGTGCGATTTCACGTTCCCCCATAAAGGAATCCATCGCGGATTGGCTTCCGCTTCCCTGCATTCGGGTTACGGGATTTATCACCCTGTCAGCACCGCCGACGTCAGCCCAGTTTTTGTATTTTCCGCCGTAAATATCCCTGACTTGTTCGACGGTCAGATTGTTCACGGGATTGTTGTTATTGACGAAAAAAACGAAAGCCTCAAGTCCGACAGGGACGTAGACAAGCTCAACGCCCTTTTCTTCGGCATACTGCTTCTGTTCCGCAGAGGGAGCGGCGCAGAAGAGAATATCTGTTGTCCCGTCAAC
The DNA here is from genome assembly GCA_017625835.1 of Clostridia bacterium. Taxonomy (GTDB): domain Bacteria; phylum Bacillota; class Clostridia; order Oscillospirales; family Acutalibacteraceae; genus CAG-488. Next base: position 14,602 of record JAGAKF010000051.1, on the reverse strand, counting down.
GATTGCCTGATAACCGCGGACGGTGTTTTTGTATTGCATCTTGCTGTCCTCGGCAAAGTTTTCTCCGTAAAAATTATCGTCGGAAAATTTTCCGCCCTGATATGTAACTGAGCCTTCGGGGTAAACCGCATTAATAATTGACGCATAAACAGGGACTAACGCAGCAGCACCGTCAAGTACTGGCAGATTGTCTGTCAGCTTAAAAGAAGAATCAATCTGTGCCAGGTCTGAATCGTCTTCGTGCGGAAGATAACGGCTGACGTCAATCATTTTCGACTGCGATGTACCGCTGAAATTGTTCGAAAGGCGGACAGTCAGCAACGAGTAAACACCTAAATTGAATGTTGCAAAAAGTGCGATAACAAGAATGATTGAGAGAAATTGTTTTGCCTTTTTCATATCACCACAGCTCCTTTGCGATGAAATGAATTATTGAGCAGTGCTGATATGCATAAAAATCATACATCAGATGTGCAACTGTCAGCACGACACAGACCGCAATGATTGCTATCAGAATTCTGAAATATGTTCGTTCTGTCATTTTGACCACCTCACATATAGGCGATGCCGATATAAAACAAGGCAACAATAGAAACTGAGGAAACAACCATAAATGTTGCAAGGCAAGTTGAAATTATAAAATTTCTTTTGCGCGATTTCATTTCTTCCGCGCTGTATGTGTCAGGGGTTTGTTTGTTTTTCTTTAATGCAGAGCGGTAACCGACTGTGCTTACGATGAAATAAATGACCGAAACAATGGGGAGAGTAAAAAATGCACAAATAGCTAAGTACATCATAGTTTTGCCTCCATTTAATCTGATAAGTTAATTATACCATATTCTGTTTCAGAAATAAAGAAGTAAAAGTGGCTTGAAACCAGTTGATTTCAAGCCACAGAAATATTAAATTACAGCTTCATTGCAACGTCCCAAGCGCCCCAGATAACTGTTCTGAGGTTGCCGACCTTAGCTGCGTCACCGATAACGTGAACGTGCTTTGCTTTCGGAGCAAGGGGAGCAGGTCTGTAACCGACTGAAAGGATAACGTTGTCAGCGGGAACGTCAATCTTCTTGCCGTCCTTAGTTGCGATTGTAACGCCGTTATCGCGGATTTCAGTTGTCTTTGTCTCAAGGTATACGGGAACCTTGTTTGTCTTGAAGAAGTCACGAAGGAAGCTTGTGTTTGCAAGAGCAACACCCGGAGTTGTGATAAGGTCATCCTGCATCTCAACGATTGTCGGGTTCTTGCCCTGGAGATAAAGCTCGTATGCGATTTCGCATCCTGTAAGACCGCCGCCGACAACAACAACGTTGTCACCAACTGTCTTGTTGCCGAGAAGGAAGTCAACAGCTTCGATTGCCTTGTCAGCACCGGGAACAGGGATCTTGTTTGCAACAGAACCTGTAGCAACGATAACTTCGTCAGCACCGAGAGAAGCGATATCCTTGATTTCGGAATTCATATGAATCTTGATTGCATCGTAACGCTTAACCTCACGGTTGTACCATGCGATAAGGTCACGGTCTTTTTCCTTATATGACGGAGCAGCTGCTGCGATGAATACACCGCCGAGCTTGTCGCTCTTTTCGTAAAGGTCAACCTTATGGCCACGCTGTGCGCAAACGATTGCAGCTTCCATACCGCCGATACCGCCACCGATAACAGCGATTTTCTTCTGCTTCTTAGCGGGAACGATCTTGTACTTCTTGGACTGCATTGTCTTCGGGTTGATTGCGCAACGTGAAAGACCCATTGTGTCAAGGAGGTCCTGAGTATTAGCATGACCCTTTGAAGATGAGAAGTTGAAGCAGCCTGAGTGACAGCAGATACAAGGCTTGATGTCCTCAACTCTGTCTTCAATAAGCTTTGTGATCCATTCGGGGTCAGCAAGGAACTGACGTGCAACACCGACACCGTCGATCTTGCCTTCTGCAACAGCCTTAGCACCTACATCGGGTTCCATACGGCCTGCGCAGACAACAGGAATGTCAACAAACTTCTTGATATGAGCAACGTCCTCAAGGTTACAGTTCTGAGGCATATACATCGGCGGATGTGCCCAGTACCAAGAGTCGTATGTACCGTTGTCAGCGTTGAGCATATCGTAACCTGCATCCTGAAGGTACTTTGCAGCCTTCTCTGATTCAGGCATTGCACGGCCGACTTCCTTGTAATCTTCACCGGGCATTGCGCCTTCGCAGAAGCCCTTCATCTTTGACTCAACTGAGTAACGGAGAGATACGGGGAAATCGTTACCGCAAGCTTCCTTGATTGCCTTAACAACTTCAACTGCGAAACGGTATCTGTTTTCAAAGCTTCCGCCGTATTCGTCAGTACGCTTGTTGAAGAATTCGATTGAGAACTGGTCAAGAAGGTAACCTTCGTGAACAGCGTGAACTTCAACGCCGTCAACACCTGCATCGCGGCAAAGCTTAGCTGTCTTTGCGAAAGCTTCGATGATCTCGTGGATCTGATGCTTTGTCATTTCGGGGCAGATGATGTCGTGAGCCCAACGTGAGGGCTGTTCGCTCGGAGAAGCCAACTCGTGTGATGTATCAAGAATAGGCTTGATGAGAGCGCGTGTAAACTTATTTTTATGAAGAGGAGCAACGAGCTCGGTAATAGCCCAGCTTCTGCCCATACCTGCAGTAAGCTGAATGAAGAGCTTTGCGCCTGTCTTGTGGAGCTCGTCCATAAATTCTTTAAGGTCTTCGAACATCTTCGGGTTCTGCCAGAGCCACTTGCCCCAGAATGTATCGCGAAGCGGTGCGATACCGGGAATGATAAGACCAACATTGTTGTTAGCTCTTTCGAGGAAAAGCTTTGCAGCTTCCTTGTCAAAGTGACAACCGCCGAGTTCGAACCAGCCGAACAAAGATGTACCGCCCATGGGACACATAACGATTCTGTTCTTGATTTCTACGTTACCGATCTTCCAGGGGGTAAATAAAGCTTCGTACTGTTTGTCCATTAAAACACTTCCTTTTTAGTGTAAAATTTCATACATAAATATAATAAAATAAATTTTTCACAATGTCAATTGATAAACGTAAACTTTGTCAATGTTTTAACCAAATAATTATTATTTTTAAGCACAAAAAATAAAACGGCAACCTGAAGTTTTGTTTCAGGTTGCCTGATAGGGAAAGTCATATGAAATTCATGTTAACTGTACCGACACCGCCGTCGATTTCAATATTGCCAAGTTTGCCTCCGTGAGTTTCGTATTCTGTAATGTTTCTGCCGTTTACGCTGATACTGCCGATACCTTTGTCGATATCCGTAGAATAATCTTCTTCGTTGCCGATGAAAGAAAGGTTGGCTTCGCCTACACCAAGATTAAAGTTACCGTCGCCAAATACGGAAGCGTTGAAGTTGAGCTGACCGACGCCCATATCAAGATCCACATCACGGAAAGAACTGTTTTTAATTGTTATTCTTCCTGCACCGCCGTCAATGTCTGTAAATGATGTGGAGTTGAGCGAATTGAGCTCAACATCTCCTGCGCCGAGAGAGAGCGCAAGATTTTCTGCCGACATACCGTCAACGGTAAACTTTCCTGCTCCCGTAGTGATTTCTGCTTTATTGAAAGTCACACTATCCGGAATATACAGGATAAGTACCGCACCGTTATAAAGAACGCTTGCCTTTTTCTTCTCTTTGAGCTCCAATGTACCGTTTTTTTCAGAAATTTTCAGGTTTTTTAAATTGCTCTCAACGGTAAAGGTATCGCCGCGTTTAATTGTAAAATCAGCAGCTTTTATATTTACCTTGAGGTCAGTTATTTCAGAAGAAACCGAATATTTTGTGGTTTCATCCAAAACAGCATCGCTTTCATAGACTCTTGTAAATATAGCGAGGACGTCCACTATACCGCTGACAATGCTGATTGAAAGAAAGATTGCCAATGCCATTGCGGCGTATTTGACAGTTTTCTGAAATGTTGTCATTTTACTTCAACTCCTCCGAACATACAAGTTCCGCTGATGTAAATTGTCGGAGCGTTTTTGTTTGCGGATGTTTTGTTGGATACACCGCCGAAGATACTTGTTGTGTTGGATTTAACGTTAACATAATCGGGAACAAGAATATCAATTCCTCCGAAAATGGCAGAAACGTGAATTGCACAGTCTTTGTTTATAATTGCATTGCGAAGGTCACATTCGACGCCTCCGAATGCAGCAGTGAGCTCTGCTCCTTCAAATATTTCGTTGTCAAAATTGAGGTCACAGCCGGAAAAAGCTGCGCAACCCGTTACGGGGTTTTTGCCGTCCTGTTTCATTGTGGAAAAAATTTCGGTAGCTTTGTTGTTAAAGAAGCCGGAAAAGACCATTTTAACACCGATTATTACAATAATTGCAGGCAGAAGAAGCTTCCAAAGAAGTGAAAAACTTAAAACATCCTGACAGCACAACAGTAAAAACACACCGAGCAGTAAGCCGATAAGGTTTCCTGTTTTTTCCTGCTGGGTGATCAGTCCTGCCGCACAGGGGACAATGATGAACAGTGTCCACCAACCGTCAAAAAATATGCTGAAGTTTATAATATCCAATGCGTTTAATGCAAACAGTACGCCTGCCGCAATAATGGCAACACCACCAAGAATTTTCTTTGTGTTTTTCATAAAATTACCTCATTTCGTTTGAAGGATAGGGTATAGCAGAATCAAAACAGATGGATGCAAACTCATCTTCCGTACAAAAATTATATCATAACCGGATTAAACAATAAATAGTTTTTGAGAAAATTAATTATCCGTTAAAATTTTATTAAAAACAGCTTGTGCGGTGCGTATCAGCGCTTCGTGCGATATAAAAGAAGGGTTTTATACTGATGCGTTAATTTTGCTTGTTTTTTTATTGGATTCGTGATATTATTCTTATAACAAAAAAACAGGAGATGATCTGATGCCAACAAAGAAAAAGAATCCGGCGACAATAGCACCGGATAATGCACTCTCTCCCGAATTCGGAAAGCACATAACAACTTTCGAATATGTCTGCCTTATGCTTGCGCGTATCGGCGGTATGTTCGGAACAACTCTTACGGGTACACTTGCAACAGCGTTCCTTCACGAATTGTACTATGGCCCCGTAGGTGTAGAAGCGGAAGAAATCGCAAAAATTCTTGCCCTGCAGACAACTCTCACAACCGTTCTCGGTATATTAGTCGGTCTTATTTCTGCTACCGTTGTCCAGAAGTGGAAAAGCCGTTGGGGCAGATACCGCCAGTGGTACATAATCTGCCTCGTGCCGATTTTTATGCTTACAGTATTCTATTTCTACGTTCCCGAAGGCTGGACAGTTCAGCAGATGACGCTTTTCCGTTACGGTATTGCCTGCTGTCAGACAGTGTTCAATGCATTCAACAACCTCGGTCAGAATGTGGCTCAGGTTATCTCTCCGAATCCCAAGGAAAAGAAAACTGTTGCTACCATATGGCAGCTTTCGTACTACATCGGTTACGGCGGAGCATATATTGCAACGTTCGTTTACGGTCTCTTCAGTGATGATAAGAACAAGATGTATATGACACTCGGTATCGTTGCGGGTGCAGTTACATTGTTCGGTAATCTTATGTGCGGTCTTTTCTGTAAGGAAAGAATCGAGCTTCCGAAGAACGAAAAAGTCAAGATTTCAAAGACTCTTTTCACCCTCTTCAAGCATAGAAACTACCGTGCATACCAGTATATGCAGTGGGTAAACAACTTTGCAATGCTCGGTAAGATGTCTACATACCTTGCAGCAATTACCGTCGGTTCGTCAAAGAATCTTCTTCTCACTCTTCCGACAGCTGTCGGAACCGTTGTGGGTAACCTTATAACAACAAAGCTTTCGAAAAAATACGAGCCGACAAAGCTTCTTAAATTCTGCGGACCATACTCACTCGTTTCAGCAGGTATCCTGTTCGCAATCTGCTTTGTGGAAGCCAAGATGGGAATTATGTTCTTCTCAGGATGGACGAGTATTTTCTTCTACGTGTTCTACTTCCTCTTCGGTGTAGGTATCGGTGTTCAGGAGCTTTCAAACTCTCATTTCAACGTCGAGTACTATGACTATCTTGAATGGCAGACGGGCGACCGTATTGAAGCTATCCAGGGTGTTATTCCTGACTGGATAAATAAAGCAATCAACTATGCAAGAGAGCTTATTGTTCCGTTTATGATTGCATGGGTTGGCTACGAGTCATCAAGCAAAGGCAACCTTGTAGAGACAATGCAGGCAAAGCCGGATTATATGAATACCTGCCTGTGGATTCTCGGATTCCTTCTCTTCGGCTATACGCTCAGCAACGTGCTCAAGGCTGTTATTCTCAAGACGATGTACAATATTGAGGGCGAAACAAAAGAAAAAATGTACAAGGATCTTGAAAAGATGCGTGCAGAACGTCACGAAGAAAACGAAGCACTTGCATCCAAGTCAAAATAAAAAGCAAATAATTTTGAAAGAGCGCTTACTCTCTGGAAGAGTAGGCGCTCTTTAATTTTTAACGGATAATTTACTTTGATATTTTTTCTTTATAAAGCTCAGGACGAGATTATAAAGCGGAATGAGATAAAGGTAACACGCTGTTAGGATACACGCGGACGGCGCATCGATGGACGAAAGGGGAACCGTTGCGGCGATTGACCACGGAACAAGCGGAGCCATAACGACTGCCGTGTTTTCGAGGCAGTATGCCATTTTCTCGTTATCCTTTTCGATGTCACCGCAAAGCTGATGCGCAAGCATAATGGCGAGAGTCTGGTTGCAGGAAACGAGACTTGAAAGAATTGAAGTAACAAAAACTCCGCCGAAAGAAGTTGATTTGCGGCTGATTTTCATAAGGATTCTGTGTATGGAATCAAGAAGTCCGGTGCCTGCGAACATACCCGAATAGCACGCGGAAATAAGCACAATGCAGAATGCGTTTGCCATTGAAACCATACCGCCGCCTGCGAGAAGCGAAGCGACTTCGGGAGCTTCAGGCTCGTAACCGAAAACGGTCATACGCAGAATTTCGGCAAACGGAATATCCTGAAGGAAAGCGCAGATCAGCATGCCACAGACAATGCTTACGCTCATCGTGATTTTGACGTTCACCTTGAAAAGCGAAAAAAGAATAATCACTGCCGCAGGAATAATTGTAACGGGATGAAGAACGAAATTGTCGGTGAAAATACTCTGCGTTGTGCTGATGTCGAAGTCAGATTCGAAGCCCTGGCCGAGGAGCGCATATACTGCGCAGGTTATAACAAACGGAACGGCAGATGTTTTCAGCATCATTGCGAGGTTTTTGAAAAGATTGGTTTTTGTAAGCGTGCTGATGAGCAGGGCGCTCGTGATCATCGGTGAGCATCTGTCGCCCCAGAAGGCGCCTGAAAGTACCGCACCGCCCGAATAGAGAATCGGTATTCCCATACTGTTTGCGATTGTAACGCAGATAACACCCATTGTTGCCGATGTGCCGAATGCCGTGCCCGTAAGGAAAGAAATCAGGGCACACAGGAAAAAGCAGATGAGCACCATCGCGTGAGGATTGCAGAAGCTCGTCGCGTGGTAAACTATGTAGGGGATTGTACCGCCTGCCCGCCATACCGCGGTGATAATGCCGATGAGGACAAAATTTATAAGAATGTTACGGACGGTTTTTATGCCTGAAAAGGCGAGGGTCAGCATCTCGCGAACGCTGTGCTTTTTAAAGATGCCGTAAAAGAAAAGCAGGAAAAAGCCAAAAATAAGAGCGATCAGAATTGAAGCATCAAAAGCGACACAAGCAAAAAGTGCACCGACGAACAAAACAAGCACCGCAAATTCAAGCATACAAACACCTCCATACAGAATTTAAACATCAACTTACACACTATATCATAAAATACAACATATTTCTACAATTTACAAAAATAAAAACGGCAAGGGTTTCCTGCCGTTTTAGAATATAAAATTGAATACAGATTTTACATTTTCTTGAATCCGCCGTTTACAGTCAATGTGTTTACCATCACAACGGATGTTGAATCAACGGGCTGACCGAATGCATTATAGTTATTCAGGCGGATGTCGACCGTATACTGCCACGTTCCGTTGACGATTTTTCCGTTCGGGTCGATTAAGACTCTGACTGTCGGGTTAGTATAGTAAATCTTTGTCTCTTTCTCGTTAAGCTCAAGCGGGAGCTTGAGGTCTGCAAGCTGTTTTGTAACAACGCTGATGTCGCCGACGGCTGTGATTGCGTGGCCGACGGATCCGCTGTTAGCGTCCTCATTAGCACCTGCAGTCTGTTTGTTCATCGTCATTTCAATAATAAGCGAACTGCCGTTCTTGTATGCTTTTGCGCTTGCAACATCGGAAGCGGTAAGGTTTTGGTAACCGCCCGTGATTCCGTCCTTCTCGGTCGAGTTGTTTTTAAGAAGTGTGGACATTATCGGCACGATGAAATCGATTTCCTTGTTGTTTACAAGAACTTTTTTCATTTCAATCTTGTGCTGAGATTTGACGGACGAATGTGTCTTCTTTGCCGCTGTTTTGTACGCTTCAACGATTTGTTCCTTTGTCCATTTGGAAGGATCGTCAGAATTCTGTGTCGGCGCGTTTGCGGGGACGGATGAGCTTTCGCTTACGTCAGTCGTACCGTCAACAGCACTTGTTGTCTCGTCGGTAACGGTAGCGCTCGGAGCTTCGCTTGCGTCAATCGTATCGCCTGTGTCGTTTATGCCGTTTGTGACACTTGTCGTATTTTCCTCGGGCGCATTAGGATTTTTGTCCTTGCCGCAAGCCGCCAGAGAAAATATCATAAGAACAGAAAGAAAAAATGCTGAAGATTTTTTGAAAATCATACATATCCCCCTATTATCGGATGTTATATTCTATGCCTCACAAAAAGAATTATACTCTTAAACATAACGCTTAAAATGCTGAAAAGTCAATATGATAAAATTTATAAGAGGACACTGTTACTTATCAGATGAGTTCGGAAGTGTGATGTGTTTTTGAAATTCTCGGTGCAGCACCTGTAAGATGCGAAATATCGCGGTAGTCACATTTGTAATTAGCAAACAGTTCTTCGGGAATCTGTGAAGTCCAGCCTGCTTCGTCAAATTCTGGAAGCTCTATGCCCATAGCGTAAAGCACAATGGCGGCAAGATCGCGGATATTCATTTCCTCTACTGCGGTTTTGTTTACACCTTTGCCTGCTGCGGCAAAAGTTACGTATTTTTCGCCATCTGTCCATCCGCCGTGACTGCCTCTGCCGTTTTCGTCGTTGGCACCGCCATGGTCAGCAATAACAATAAAAAGTGTATCTTCAATTATACCTGCCTTTTCAATAGAAGAGTAAACGTCACCGATAAGCTCGTCAACCTCGTGGATACGCTTGATAAAAGCGGGAAGTCCGTAGCCTGAACCGTGACCTGCACCGTCAACGCTGTCGAAGTGAATGAAAAGGAAATCAGGCTTATTCTCTTTAATATAATCGCAGACAATCGGCGTAAGCTCGGTGTCGTGTGCCGTTGCGTGGGAAACACCGATATTGTTTTCAACTATGCCGTGGGTGATGGGATTCCAGTCGCAGTATGAACCGAGAACTGCATCGGGATAAACTTCCCTGATTTTTCTGAAAACCGACGGGAAAGGGGAGTTCACATCATACGGAACAGTAGACACAATCTCGTTTGTAAGTCCGTGAACCTCGGGTCCGACACCGATAAGCATCGATCCCCAGCACTCCGCGCTAATGGTAGGCTTGGAGGAAAGGGCGCTGTATGTGACTGCACCGTTTTCAAATATTTTGTCAAAGTTAGGTGTGTCGGCATCCTTGAACCAACTGCCTGCGCCGTCAACGCCGATAACTATTACGTGTGAGTATTTTCTGGACATGGCTGACCTCCTAAGGCTCTGTCAGGTTTTGTGTTTTATCCCTTAAAAAGATTAGCTCTTATTTTTCAAAATATATTGCACCGCTTTGTGCGAAAATCAAGGGCGGCAACTTCATTCCCTTTTGCTCGGGAATTCTGGAAGCTATTGCAATATCGTGAATTTTGCTGTATATGAATCCGGGCTCAAAAACAACGTGAGCGCACATAAAGCCTTCCTTTTTTACCGGCAGAGTAACGGAATAGTCCTCTGTCTTCTTTGCCGTATAGGAGAAGCATTCACCGTCACGGTCAAAAACTATCAGCTTGTGATTTTTGCGTAGCTTTTTCACGTTGATTGTGACGCTTGTTTTGTCTGTGAGTTTAACTGTATCACCCAGCACGGAATCGCCACTGACAACGTCGACAAATGTCGTGCCTACGTCGAAGCATATTGTGGTATGTCCCTTGACGATAGCATCCAAAATGTCCTCAGGCGAATCGGACTTTGCATAAACATATGTAACGGGCCATGTCAGAAGATTGGTAACGACATAGTCTTTGTGATAATCACTGCCACCGACTACGGGCAGTTTATGTCCGTTTCGTAACTGCTCGTGCCACCATTCGGTACATTCGAGGTTGTCAAAGTGTGTCGGAGCATTCCAGACTTCAAGAACGTCCACGTCTTCGGCTTTCATTTCCCATCTCCAGGGACACTGCTTGCAGTGGGGATGGTTCATACAGATTACCGCTCCGCGTTCTTCGGCCTTTGTCTTAACTCTTAAAAAGTCCTCGTAGCTTTCGCAGGTCTTGTAATCTTCTTCGTCAATAACGTCCTTGACGCCCCACATATTACAGTGTCCGCCGTGCTTTGTCAGCTCGGCACCGTAAATGAGAGTAAGGTCGTCAACCTCAGGAAATTCCTTGCAGTTGACATTGTGATCGGTGATTATAAGAAAGTCTAGCTTGTTTTTCTTCGCCTTTTCAATAACCTGCTCTAAAGTAAGACCACCGTCGGATGCGACCGTGTGGCAATGCGGAACACCTGAATACCATTTATATCCTTCGTAGCTCATATTACCGCTCCTTTATCAGAACGTACAATACGTTCCGATATTATTCTTGAAATAAATATAACACAGCAACTTGCATAAAGCAATACAACAATAATAAATAATTTTATTAAATTTGCCAAACAATCGTCGTTGCATAAACAACTGAGAATTTGTTCTGATGGATTTATACGGCATAAAATTAAGCCCCCGGTTTGAAACCGAGGGCTTTGATTTTGGAAATTATTTTTATGCTACTGTATCTTCGATTGAGATAAGTCCGTTAAATACGCCGACATAAGCCTTGCCGTTCGGGCCGATTGTGATAGGACCGTAAGAGTTGTTCCAGTTCTTGCCGCTACCTGTGAATACCTTGTAAAGTGTTTCACCTGTTCTGAAATCAACTGCTGTGAAGTACCAAGCAACTGCGCGGTCAGGAATTTCGTCATTCTGAACTCTTGTGTAGAGATAAAGGATGCCGTTTTCTGTTGACATCTTGGGAACAACTGTTGCGGAAGCTTCGTCAATTTCCCATACTACTTCTGCCTTTGTGCAGTCATAGTTCATATCGATTCTTGTAACGCCGGGCTCACTTGTGGGGTTATTCTCAAGGAAGCCTGCGCCTGATTCTGAGTAGTTGTTTTCGATGATGAATGAACGGCCATAAGCAACGATTGAGTTTTCACTAACAGATTTGCCCTCTGTGAAAAGGGGAACCTGATCAACGATTTCACCTGTCGGACGGTCATAGATAACGATGTTTACTCTGCCGTCAGCGTTGTCTGTGATAGCGCAAAGCTCCTTGACGCCAATCTGCTTTGCTCCTTCGCCTTCCTTGTCATATACGGGAACATCAAGGAGAGTGGGAGTTGTACCTGAACCCTGGTTGATAGCACCGGGCTTGAGTGTTGTTCCGCGGTCATAAGGAGTTCTCCATGTGTATGTGGGGAGGCCGTCAGCACCGATTTCGAAACGGTACATTGCTGTGTCTGAAACGATGTAGATACCGTCGTCGCAGATTGCGAATGTGTTCTGGATTTCTTCGTTGTCAAGCTTGATCATCTTGACTTCTTCTGTTTCAGCGTCGATGTAGCCGATTTCGCCGGGACGTGTAAGGAACCAGATGTTGCCTTCGAAGTCAGGCATAGCATCTGTGATGTGTGAACCTTCGGGAAGGTAATCGTCGATATCCCATTCTTTTTCGATCTTCCATTCAGGTGTACCTGATGATTCATCGATGTAGTAAATCTGAATTACGTTGTCAGAGTTACCGATAATGGGTCTGTCACCCTTGAGGAGATGGCAGTAAGCACCGCCTGAAGTATCTGTTGAGATTGCAGAGAAGTTGAAAGTCTTGATAGCTTCAACTGTTGAAGGACGCTGCGGAAGTCTTGTTTCAGCAAGGATTTCAAGAGTATCAGCATCCATAAGAAGAAGACGGAAGCCGACAACGTTACCGCTGATGCACATAATTCTTCCCTGTGAGTCGAACATGAGAGTTGCAACAAGGCCGCCGAAAACGTTCATTGAACGTGACTTAACAACGGGATTGATGCCGAGAGGTCCCATATAGTCGTATGTATCTGTGTTGTAAGAGTCGCCGTGCATACCGTTTGTTCCCTCGGGAGCAAGGTAGGGATGCTGAGAAACCGGAATATGGCCTTCATCCTCAAGAGGATTAGCAACAGCAGCTTCACCGTAGAATGCGGGGCACTGCTTTGCAACCAACGGCTGTCTGATTGCGCCGCCGGGGCTCAAGAAGAACATAAGGAATGCAGAAAGGGCGGACAAGATTTTTAATAAAATCGGGTTCATTAATATCACTCCTGAACATTAAAAGTTAAGGATAGTTTAACACGTTTATTTGCAAAAAGCAATAATTTACAGCAAATTTATACACAACCGCATCTATGTCTTTATCAGCTGTATATTATCGAAGGTTTAAACTTTTAATTCCGGGCGTTTATATCAGTTTTATGGTTTAGGATTTATGCTGTAACTTCTTCACAGTTTAAATCCGCATCAAGAAAATATCTGTCACTTTCGTTGGGAAGAACACCGTCCGAAAACCAAAGTTCTCAGACGGTTGTTTTTATTGATCAGAAAGCTGCTTTCATAGTGCGAGATAGTTGTTGAAATTTAGTCCTGTATGTGATAATATAAACTTGTCAGATTGCACTTTTACACAAACTCCGATTATAGTTGACGAACAGAAAAGAGGTAAACAAGATGAATGTTTTTATCGATAGGATAGTTGCTTTTTTTACTGCATTAATAACGTTTATAACAGGATTGTTTGGCTTGAACTTTGAAACTGGAAATAAGGTTGATGATTTCAGGGTTACAGCTTATATAAGAGGAGACTATGTTCAGACCGACGAAAGTCTTCATCCGGAGGATTTCGATATAATTACCGATGTCATTCTTTTTGAATGTGCATCGTTTAACAGCAACGGTGAGGTCGTTTACGACGAAAATAAACTTGAAACCGCTCTTTCAAATATCCGTAGCGCAATCGGCGACAGAGATGTAAGTGTTACTCTTAACCTTCTCGGACCTTGGGGAAATACCGATTCGGATATCTGGGAAGAACAAATGGAAGCTCAGAGTGAAGAACATAACAAAGCATTTACGAGCGGTGTTCTGGAAGATAACATAATTGCCGTTCTTGATAAATATGACTTTGACGGTGTTCATTTTGATTATGAATATCCGATATCTCTTAAAGCGTGGCATTATTACAATAATTTCCTTGTTTCACTCGATAAAAAGCTCGGAGAATATACCCTCGGAGTAGCAGGTAACGACTGGAATATTAAATTTTCAACTGCTGCAATAGCTGCAATAGATACATTTGAACTGATGACTTATGACTTCGTTGACAGTGAGGGCAGGCATGCAACATTTGAAGGGACGACAGAGCTTGTTAAAAAAGTTGGTTTTTACGGAATGCCGGCTGAAAAAGTGAATGTAGGGCTTCCTTTTTATTCACGACCAACAGATATGTCGGCATATTGGTACGGCTATAACGGATGTTATGAAAAAATCGATGAAAACGGATGGTATCATTGTGAAAACACAGGTAAAGATTTCTGGTTTAACACGCCCGATGTTATAGAAAAGAAGACGGCATTTGCATATAATAACGGTTACGGCGGAGTTATGATTTGGCACTATAACTGTGACCTCCCTTCATCTCACGAGGATTCGCTCCTTAAAGCGGTCAGCACAGCGATAAAGAAAAACTGACAAGCAGTTGTTTAAATAATAAAAACGGCCATTGGAATCTGTTGGAAGACTCAAAGATAAACCGACTGACATCTGTTATTCAGATATCAGACGGTATGCTTTCTATAAAGTATCGTTACAACGATAGTTTGTCAATGCTGCGTGAGAATATTTTCGTCAGTACATCAGAATCTTATAATAACCTGAAACTGTTTTTATTAAATTCAATTAAACCGTCATCACGCATTTTGCAAAGCTCATTCGACATAGCACTGCGGTCAACAGAAAGGAAATCCGCAAGCTGCTGACGGTTGAACGGAATGGTAAAAGTTGCACTGTTATGCTTCTTTGCTTCTTCGGATAAATAAGAAATCAACTTTTCTCGTGTAGTTCGTTTGGACATATGACCAAGCTTCTGCACGAGTTTTCTGTTTTTCCCGGATATTGCAAAAAACATATTCTGCACAACCATAGCATGAAAACGGCAAGC